>CAKZLZ010000087.1 GCA_937127435.1 uncultured Verrucomicrobiota bacterium
GGGGGGGGGGGCGGGGCGCGGGGGGGGGGGGGGGGGGGGGGGGGGGGGCGGGGGCGCCCCCGGTCCGTTCTTTCTTTTCCTCTTGCCTCACATGCCGGCGGTAGTGTTGGGCTTCGGTGACTTTGATCACGAAGGGAACTTTTTTCTGAAGCAGGTAGAGTTTATGAAAAATCTCCTCCATTTCTTCAGCCGTACATCCTGTGAGTTGAGTGCCGCGTCCGGTGGGGACCAGAAAGAATACTTCCCAAAAAACAATGCCGAGGGATTGGACCAGTTCGCAGAGCTCATCTATTTGATGCTGATTGCCCTGATGGAAGACGGTGTTGATTTGCAGAGGAATGTCCAGCTCCTGTGCCCAGCGGGCACCTTGGAGGGTCAGGTCATAAGATCCGGGCACCTGACGGAAGGAGTCGTGGTCCTCCGCATTCGGCGCGTCAATACTGAAGGCCACTTGATCGACTTGGCTGTCCTTGAGCGATTGCATGCGGGCTTTATCCAGACGTGGCGTCCCGGCGGGGATGGTGCCGATTCGAAGTCCGATGGATTTGCCATAACGGATTAAATCTTCCAGGTCGGTACGTTGCAAAGGGTCGCCGCCGGTAAACACCACAATCGGAGTTCCCATGGTTTTGATCTCATCGAGGAGCGTTTTGCCTTCTTCAAGGTTCAGCTCATCCGGATGACGGAAATCGATGGCGGATGCGCGGCAGTGCTGGCAGGCCAGCGCGCAGGCCCGGGTGACTTCCCAAATGACCAGTAAAGGGGCCTGGTTAAAATCGACGTCAAAACCTTTTCTTCCACTCATGCCCTGCCTCAAATCTTACGGGCTGAGAAAATAGCCACGACGGGAAACTTCGAAAGTTCGTTCACCTGCTCGGCCCAGTCCTCGCTGTAGTAGGGAACCCTGTCTTCGATTTCATCGGGTGACATTTTGTCGACCGGCAAGGAGGAAGGCTCACGCAGGTCCATCAATTGGAATCCTGCTTTGCGTAACCATGCAACCACTTCGGAGAGCGGATAGGCCATGGCTTGCACTGCGGAACTGTCGCCTTCCCGTACATCGGGTTGGGGGTGAAAATAGTTTTGCAGGAAAATCCCCTGATCGTCATCCAGTTCCAGCCATTCACCCGCGTACACGGGATGTCCCATGCTGAACACGAGTTGCCCTCCGGGGTTCAGCAGGTCCGCGCAGTGTTGAATTAATGCTTCGGGATGGGTGGAAAAGGGAATGCCATATGCGGAATGAATAAGGTCAAATTTTTTGGGGAATACCGGCAGGTGATCCAGATCCGCCAAAAGGAAATCGACGGCAAGCCCTTCGGCATCGGCAAGTTTCCGTCCGTGGTTCAGCTGGTTTTCGCTAATGTCCAGGGCGGTGCATTTTGCGCCTTTGCTTGCGAGGTAAATACTGTTTTGTCCCGCACCGGCGCCCAGTTCGAGGCAATGCATTCCCTTCAGTTCTTTCGGAAGCAGGCCTAATTCTTTTTCGCCCGGGAGGAGGGGCCCGAAATGGAAGTCCGAGGTGGTGATCCGGGTTTCGGTCTGGTACTCTTCGGCCAATTCATTCCAGAAGGCTGCGTGTTCCGCCCCGGCAGGGGTAATGCGCTGAATCATTTCTTGGTTCCTAATCCTTTATTTGTGAGGCAATCTTTTAGTTGCAAGCGGGCGCGGTGGAGGGTCACCCAGAGGTTGGAAGGACTCATTTCGAGGTTCTCGCAAATTTCTTCAGCCGAGTGCTCTTCCAGTTCCCGCAACACATAGACTTTACGTTGTTGTTCGGGGAGGTGCTCCAGGCAGCCATTGAGATGGCCCCAAAATTCTTTCATTTCTAAAACCGTTTCCGGTTGCGTAATCCAGGGGGACTGACCCACGGTCCAGTTCCCTTTGCGATCAAGGAAGGTTTCCGGATCTTGTTCGCGGAGTTCCAAATCTTCGCTGAGAAAGGTCCGTTTGTGTTTGCGGAAATGATCGATGATTTTATGTTTGAGGATGCCCACCAGCCAAGTGCGCTCTTTGGAGAGTCCCGAGAAGGATTCTGCCCCCTTCATCGCGGCCAAATAGGTGTCCTGCACCAGATCTTCTGCGGTCTGGGGGTCCCGCACTCTGCCTAACGCAAAGCGGTAGAGTACATCTCCATGCTCTGCCAGCCAACGGGTGGGGTCTAGTTCTCGGTCCGATTCCATGGGGGATTTCATATGCGAAGATGAATGAATAGCAACGTAAAAACCACGGATGAAGATGATGTACACTGATGTTCGGGTGTAGAACTCGATCGCAATAGCTATTGATTTAAAAGGTTTACTTGGACATATAATAAGAATGAACCAAAGACTGACTTTATGTATGGATTGTCCGGATGAACCGGGATTGATTGCGCGGGTAACCGGCGTGTTACACCGGCATGGAGGCAACATTGTGGAAAACGGGGAGTATGTGGACCCCGAAACGCGTCAGTTTTTTATGCGCACGGCGGTAGAGAATATTGAGGATGCAGACTTGTTGTTGCGGGTGCTGAAAACCGAATTGCCGGAAAGCGCGTCGGTGAAATTGCAGGATCCGGCGAATAAAAAAGTGATGTTGATGGCGACCAAGGAGCCGCATTGTTTAGGGGATTTATTAATCAGGGCTTCGTTTGGAGATTTACCGATGGAGGTATGCGGGGTGATCGCCAACCACGAGGATTTGCGTCAATTGACCGAATCATTCGGGGTCCCTTTTCATTTTTGTGATCATCGGGGTGTTTCCCGGGAAGCGCAAGAGGCGCAGGTAAAGGCGTTAATTGATGAGGCCCAGCCCGACTTGGTGGTGATGGCTAAATACATGCGCATTTTGTCTACGGAATTTATCCAGGCCTACTCCAACCGGATTGTGAATATTCACCACAGTTTTTTGCCGGCTTTCATCGGGGCCAATCCTTATCGCCAAGCCTGGGAGCGGGGGGTGAAAATTATTGGAGCGACCGCCCATTTTGCCAGCGAAGATTTGGATGAGGGGCCTATCATTTCCCAGGATGTCACGCCGGTGAGTCATCATCATAATCCCAAAGAAATGGCGCGCAACGGACGGGATGTCGAAAAACGGGTGTTGGCCCGGGCGGTAAGACTGGTGCTGGAAGACCGGGTGGTGGTCACTGGGAATAAGACGGTTATATTTGAGTAGAAAACAAATGAAGAATATTTTATTTATTCTCACCGATCAGCAACGAATGGATGACGCAGGCTGTTATGGTCATCCGTTGGTGCGCACACCCTGTTTCGACAAGCTGGCCGCGCAAGGGGTTCGTTTTACCCATGCTATGACGCCGTCGCCCGTTTGTACACCCGCACGGGGCTGTTTGCAAACGGGACTGATCCCTCTCAATCATGGACAGATTTTTAACCCCGAATTTAAGCAGAACGGCGGCGCAGGCCACATTCCGGATGACAAACCCTTTTTCGCCCGGATTCTTCGGGAGAAAGGATATCGCTGCGGACATGTGGGGAAATGGCATGTGGGATCGGATTTGGACCCCAACCCGAACCATCCCTTCAAGGTGGGCTATGACGATGACACCTCCTATTTCTGGGGATATGGTTTTCCGCACACCCATGAAAATTACCTCGCTTACTTAAATGAACTCGGGGTGGACGGATGGAAAATCGATGATCCGATTATGAGCAACGGCCGTCCGGTGGCGGGAATTCAACGCGGACCCAAAGAGGCGGCCATTCCCTACTTTTTGGCAAAAGAAGCTTTAGGGAAACTGGATCAGTATGCGGAAAGTGAAGATCCGTTTTTCCTCAGCATCAATTTTTGGGGACCGCACGCTCCCTACTTTTTACCGGAAGAAATTTATAACAGTTATCAGGATGTTGCTTTTGAGCCCTGTCCGAGTTTTTTTAATTCGCTGGAAGGGAAGCCGTATATCCTGCAGCAACTAAGCCGTATGTGGGGTATCGACAAAATGACCCCGGAAATTCTTTCCCGGTTGATGGGATTGTATGCGGCCTACACCACCGCGATTGATGACGCCTGCTCGCGTTTGGTTGACCGCCTGAAGGAATTGGGGAAATTGGAAGACACCCTGATTGTGTTCACCTCTGATCACGGTTCCTATGTGGGATCGCATCGTGGCTGGGACAAGGGGATCGGCATGTATGATTGCCTTACCCGGATTCCGCTCATTGTATCAAATCCGACGCTTGAACCCGGGATCTGCGATACCTTTGTCAGCCTCGAAGATTTACCCGCCACCTTTTTGGATCTGGCCGGAGAGGATGCGGAGGCGAGGGGGATGGACGGGCGCTCACTGCTTCCGCTGGTGGACAAAAAGAGCGAAGGGGAATATCCCGAACGGGAATATTACATTTCGGCCCATCCGGGGCATATGGTGACTTTTCAGCAGCGCATGGTCCGATCCAGGCATCATAAATATATTTTCAATTTCGGCGCGCCGGAAGAGTTTTATGATTTGGACAAAGATCCGCTGGAGCTCAATAACTGTGCAACCGAAGACGCGTATCAGCCGGAAATCGAGCGGATGCGTCAAGCACTGCGGGAGTGGGTGGAGATCTATCCGGATTGTTCTTCCAAACGGTTGTTCGCCCGAATCTGATCCTTGATTCACCGGGCAAGATGCTTATTCCTCTTTTAGGGGGAAGCCGATATCCAGTTCTCTGACAGAATCGGCAAAGAGTTCTGATACCGCCAGTGCGCCCGCTTCCGAGAGATGGGAATTGTCGTGTTTTCCCTCGGGGAAAAGGGGATGTTCTCCGGGTTCAAAGTGGAGGAACAAAGCTTTGGAACCTTCTTCTCCGCTTTCCGCCAAAAGTTCTCCGGTGAGCTTCTGTAAATCGACGACCGGAACTTCAAGTTCTGCGGCCACTTCCAAGGTGGCTTGGGGGTACTTGCCCAAGCTGCTTTTGGGTTTTCCGTCTCTGAAATATCGACGGTAAATGGACGTGGCTAAAACGGGATTTGCGCCTTTGGCCCGGGTGTCATTTATAAAGCCGGTGAGGAATTCCTTAAAGTCCGTTTCCGGATCGGTGTAAAGTTTCGGTTTTTTCTTTTTCTGGTCATTGTGGCCGAATTGAATCACCACCCAATCTCCGGGCTTTAAGGTTTCCATCACCTTTGCCCAGCGGCCTTCCGCTACAAAACTCCGGGTACTGCGTCCGCCGGAGGCGCGGTTTTGTACGTCCACACCTTCCGCCACAAATGCAGAGAATACCTGACCCCATCCATGTTCCGGATTGTCTTTGGCCGTGGATTTATTGGCCATGGTGGAGTCACCGATCATATAAATGACCGTTGAGGGCTCTTCTTCGGCAACAAGTGGAACCGTGCTGAACCCCAAAACGCATAAATAGAGATATTGTAGTATTTTCATAGTTGACCGTTACAATGAACACATAAGTTGCCTGAGGGCAATGTTCACTTGGGAAATATTATTGGCGGCACTTTTTTTAAAATTTCCCTTTGACAGTATCTTTGATAGTGTATTATTATGACCATAAGTCACTATGATACTTAAACTTGAAATGAGAGATGTTCTATGAAAGATTCCAGTGAAGCCATGACCATGACCGAAGCGATTGAAATGTTAAAAACCACCCGGCCGACTTTTTACCGTTGGTTGCGCGACGGGAAAATCAAGGGGATGAAGGTGGGACGTCAATGGCGGTTTTACCGGGAAGACTTGGAAAGGTTTATGGGTGGAGAAGAGCCCCGGGTGGATCTGCCTGCGAATATTTCACCCTTGTTGAAGTTTTTGGAGGAGCGGCTGCTTGAGAAGGGCGTCGGCTTGGGTGAGGCGGAGGAGGATGAAGACTTGGCGACAGCTGCGGTTAAAAGAATGATCCGTCTGGCCTATTTTTCAGGGGCTTCGGATCTTCATTTGCAAGCAGGTGAAAAGGAGGGGCTGTTGCGTTTACGTATTGGGGGGCGCTTGCAGGAATTGACCCGAATCGACCGCCGCTTGGTTGCGCCTTTGGTGGATCGATGGAAATCGCTTGCCTCCTGTGACCTGAATGAAAAAAATCGTCCCCAGGATGGCCGCCTGTTATTGGAATTGGGTTCCGGAGCGGATGAAGCTGAGGCCAAAAGTGTGGATGTGCGGGTGTGTTTTGTTCCTTCTTTTTCCGGGGAGTGCCTCACTGCGCGTTTATTGGATACATCGCATGGGATGATACAGCTCGACCAAATTGATTTCGATGCTGCGGATCGGGCGAAGCTTGACCGGGTGCTGGCGAAGGGGCGGGGATTGGTGGTGGTGACCGGGCCTGCGGGCTGCGGAAAGACCTCCACTCTCTATGCGTGTATGAACGCAATGCGGGTGCCGGAAAATATGCTGATGAGTATTGAGGATCCGATCTCTTTCACCTTACCAGATGTGGTGCAAATCCGGGTGCGTCCCCAGCACGGGGTCACTTTTGCCCCCGCTTTACGGGCAATGCTCCGCTCGGATCCGGATGTGATTCTGGTGGGGGAAGTGCGGGGCCGCGACACGGTGGAGGTATTTTTGCAGGGGGTGTTAAATGGTCATATGATCCTGACCGCCTTGCATGCCGAAGATGCAGTTTCCGCTCTTTCCCGCTTAAGTTCACTTTGTGAGCATCCGCAAGTGTTGTCGGACACGCTGGAGCTGATTGTGGCACAGCGCCTGGTGAGGTGTGTATGTCCGGAGTGCAGTCAGCCTTGTGAACCTGAAGCGTTTTTGGAAGATGCAAAAAGGGAAATCGCCCGGGCGGGGTTGAATTGGAGTGACTTAAATGCAAATTTTGTTCGCGGAGAGGGTTGTGCGGCTTGCGGTGGTTTGGGGTATCGCGGGCGTACGGTGATTGCGGAAGTGCTGGAAATGACCCCGGCGCTTCGGCAGGCACAAAGATCGGGCGCGGGCGAAGAAGAGCTGAATAAAATCGTTTTAGAGGGAGGCATGTCCACTATGGCGATAGACGGTATTCGCAAGGCGGCGGCAGGCAAAACCACTTTGGAAGAAGTGGCACGCGTTCTGGGCCTGAGTTGGTGGAAGTAGTTCCACGGCCCCGCGGTAAAATCTGAAGGGTTTGCAGACAGGAATACAGGATGTACTGGATGAGGAAATACGGTTCATTCTGTGATCCTGTCTTTCTGTGGCTGTCGGTTGGCCGCGGAAGGACGCCTGTGGAAATAACTTGATGGATTCGGGTGCTGCCGTAGAGAAAGGGAATGAACGATTCGTCATCTGAACAAAAGAAAAAACCCGGCTTTCTGCTTCAATCCCACCGGAAAACGGTGGAATCCAGCAAAGGAATGTCATCGGCCGTACTGTTGGGAAGCAGTTTTGCATTTGCGATGGGGCTTTTTGCGTTGATAGGGCATCGCTGGGATGAGAAGCACGACTCGGAGCCCTGGGGGGGGTTGGTGGGGGTGAGCTTGGGTTTGCTTTATGGCGCCTACGAAGTTTGGAAGGTGGTTCGGGTGGTGGCTCCGGATTCCTCAACTTCCGGCAAAGGGGGGGCAGAAGATCCTCCCAGTCCTCCAAAGGGGCCTTAAAATGTCAAAAGACCAGTGGCTTTACCTGTTGTTTGTACTGGGGCTTTGCCTATTCACTTTGCTCACTCCTATAGCTGTAAATCACTGGATTTTCCATGAGGCTGACAACGTGGAATTGTCAGCTTCGGTGGGTCTTTTGGTGGTGAATTTCGGCTTTTTTGTGGGTTTTAGCCGTTTAAACAGTTCCATGGCCCGTCGTCTGGGGATCTCATTCGGGCTGTTATTGGTTGCCTGTAAGCTATTCGTGAATACTTTCACAATTTTTTTGTTTATAGGATTGCAAGCTGTGCGAACCGATGTATTTGTTTGTCAATTCTTCGCAGGTTACAGCGTCCTTCTTGTGGGCGGTGTGATTTTTTTGCACTGGAATTCAAAGCGATTTTAACCCCGATACCTTTTAAACATGTCAGCGAGTATTGAAGAAAAGACCCAGGCGGTCACCGAATTCATTACCCACCACGTTACCGACAACGGCGCGTGGTCTATTGGAACGTGGCATCTTGACTTTGCGGATGCGAATCTGCCGAAGTCCTTCATGTTGTCCGGACTGATGAGTATGATCGGCGCGGCGTTTTTGTGCTGGATGTATGTGAAAGTGTACAACCATCGTGCCCGGGTGCCCCGCGGCTGGACCAATGTCATGGAAAGCATTGTGGTTTTCGTCCGCGACGAAATCAGCATTCCTTACTTGGGAAAAGAAGACGGCCGGAAATATGCATGGTTGTTCCTGACCCAGTTTACTTTGATTCTGACTTTGAATCTGATGGGTCTGATTCCGATTTTCGGTTCTCCCACTGCCAGTTTGAGTGTGACGGGCGCTTTGGCTTTCACCACTTTTTTGGCCATGGTCGGCTGGGCGGTGCAACGTTACGGCTGGATGGGCTTTTTGAAAAACTTCATTCCGCACGGCGTACCGGTTCCGGTTCTTTTTCTGTTGGTGCCCATCGAAATTATTGGGCTGCTGATTAAGACTTTTGTATTGGCCATCCGGTTGTTTGCCAACATGCTGGCCGGACATATTGTTTTATTTGCTATGATTGGAATGGCCGTGGTTTATGGCGCAGTGGGACTCCCCGCAATTCCGATCGGTCTTTTCGTTTTCTTTCTGGAAATCCTGGTTGCTTTCCTGCAAACCTATATTTTCGTCATGCTTTCCGCAATTTTCATTGGTCAAATGCTTCATCCGGAGCACTGATCCCCTAACTGTACAAAAACTGTAATTAACTAAAAATAAGGTAACTTATCATGTTCGCAAACGCTGCTGTATTCTCTGCTATTGGAGCTGGTCTTGTCACTATTGGTGCCGCCCTCGGTATTTCTAAAGTCGCTGCTGCCGCTCTCGAAAGCTCCGCCCGTCAACCCGAATTGCAGGCCAAACTGCAAACCATGATGATTATCGCCGCGGCGTTGATCGAAGGTGTGGCTCTGTTCTGTGCGGTTATCTGTATCATCGCTGTAGGCAAAGCGTAATTCTGTAGTTCATCTGCAGGTAGGTCCCTCTAAGGTCCCTTTATGGCACAACAAACCGATCATTCCACCAGTCAGCACATGGAAGTGCCTGCTCCCCACGGGGACGCAGGTGCCGGCCACGCCGCACCCAGTCCGGTTAACGGCGCGATGTTTTTCTGGTTCCTCGTCATTTTTGCAATGGCGGCCTTTATCCTCAAGAAGAAAGCCTTCGGGCCGATTCTGGACGCGTTAGACAAACGCGAAGAGGAAATTGAGCAGTCTCTCGAAAATGCGGACCGATTGGAGCGTGAGCTCGCGACACTTGAATCCACGGTACAGTCCAAACTGGACGATACCGAGGAGGAAGTCCGCGGGATGATCGATTCCGGTCGTGAAGCGGCCAGAGAAGCCGGTAAAGTTATTGAAAGCAAAGCCCGTGAAGAGGCCCAGATTTTGCGTGAAAACGCTAATCGGGACATTGCCTCTGCCCAAGGCAAAGCCGAGAATACTTTGCGTGCAACTTCTGCCGAACTCGCCGTGGCCATGGCCAACAAACTTTTGCGTCAGCAAATGGATGCCAAGGGCCAAAAAGCCCTCGCAGACCAGTTGATCGCGGAGATGTAAGCGCCTATGTCTACTGTCGCCAAACGATACGCTTCCGCTCTCATGGATGTTGCCCGGGAATCCGGGTCACTGGATCCCGTGGGACAAGATTTACACAAATTGGAAAGCCTGCTGGCCGCTTCCGAGGAGTTTAAAACCTTTGTTGCGCATCCGCTCCTCTCTCCTGAAGAACAACAGGCATGCATCGATAAGATTTTTGGCAATGCGGCTTTTCCGCTGACCCAAAATTTATTCAAATTGTTGATTGCCCGTGAGCGGTTGAGTCTGTTGCCGGACATTGTCCGCATCGGATTGGAACTATGGCAGAACGAAAAAGGCATCTTACCTGTAAGCGTCCTTTCCGCTGCACCTTTGGCTGCAGACCAGGAAAAGGCACTGGTACAAAAACTCAGTGAACGTACCGGCAAGCAAATTGAATTAAACTCTTCCGTAGATGAAAGCCTGATTGGTGGTTTTCGTCTGCTCATTGGTGACCAGGTCGAAGATCACAGTCTGGCCGCCAAACTTGAAACTTTTAAACGAAACGTGATTAACGCATAAGCAAGGAACGATTCTATGTCCATCGACATTCAGCCCGATGAGGTGGCTTCCATCCTCCGCGATCAACTTAAAAATCTCGACACCGGTCCCGAACGCTACGAAGTAGGGTCCGTCCTGAGTGTCGGCGACGGGATTGCCCGTGTCCACGGTCTTTCCGGCGTCATGGCCGGGGAACTGGTGGAATTTACAAAAACCGGTTTGGTGGGCATGGCCCTCAACCTCGAAGAAACCAACGTGGGGAT
Source organism: uncultured Verrucomicrobiota bacterium (assembly GCA_937127435.1). Classification (GTDB taxonomy): domain Bacteria; phylum Verrucomicrobiota; class Kiritimatiellia; order SS1-B-03-39; family UBA6053; genus UBA6053. The sequence continues at coordinate 10,368 of CAKZLZ010000087.1, forward strand.
CGCCCTGTTTGGTGATGATACCGAAGTTAAAGAAGGGGATGAGGTCAAGCGGACCAAAACCATTGCTTCTGTTCCTGCCGGCGACGAACTCAACGGTCGCGTAGTGGACGCCCTCGGGGTGGCCATTGACGGCGGACCTGCAATCAAGGGAAGCACCACCCGTTTTATCGAACTCAAAGCCCCCGGGATTATTGAACGGAAAGATGTTCATGAGCCGATGCAGACCGGTATCAAAGTGATTGACGCGCTCACCCCGATTGGCCGCGGACAACGCGAATTGATCATTGGTGACCGTAAAACCGGAAAAACCGCACTGGCGATTGATACCATTATCAATCAGCGCGGACAGGATGTACACTGTTTCTACGTGGCCATCGGTCAGAAACGCTCCACCGTGGTTCAGGTTGTAGAAACCTTGAAAAAACACGGCGCCATGGAGTACACCACCATTATTGCCGCCACCGCTTCCGATCCGGCTGCCATGCAGTTCCTCGCTCCGTACTCCGGTACCGCGATGGCGGAAGAGTACCGCGACAACGGCAAACACGCTTTGATTATCTATGATGATTTGACCAAACAGGCGCAGGCCTACCGTCAATTGTCTCTGCTCCTCCGCCGTCCGCCCGGGCGTGAAGCGTATCCCGGAGATATTTTCTACTTACACAGCCGCTTGCTGGAACGTTCCGCGAAAATGTCTGACGCCATGGGCGCCGGATCTTTGACCGCACTGCCGATTATTGAAACCCAGGGGGGAGACGTTTCCGCGTATATTCCCACCAACGTGATTTCAATTACCGACGGACAGATCTTCCTCGAAAGTGATTTGTTTAACTCCGGACAACGTCCTGCGATTAACCCCGGTATTTCCGTTTCCCGTGTAGGGGGCGACGCCCAGATTAAAGCCATGAAAAAAGTGGCCGGTACTTTGCGTCTTGACCTCGCACAATACCGCGAACTCGCGGCTTTCTCCCAGTTCGCCAGTGATTTGGATGCCGGCACCCGCCGTCAATTGGAGCGTGGCCAACGTTTGATGCAGGTCATCAAACAGGGTGTACACGAACCCTTGAGCGTGGTGAAACAGATTGTCATGATTTACGCGGGTACCCGCGGACTTCTGGACGACATTGCGGTCGCGGATGTGATTGCTTTCGGATATGAACTCAATGATGCCCTGGATTCCACTTATGCGGATTTTGCCCGTGAGTTGGAAAAAGAGAAAGCATTGACGGACGACCTGGAAGAGAAACTCAAGAACCTGATTGAGGAATTCAAAAAGTCCCGCAGCTAAATCTTCGGTACCGTAAATTTAGAAATTCAACCACTGATAAACACTGATTAACTATATATAACTGGATCAAAACCCGAGCATCAGTGTCTATCTGTGTTCATCAGTGGTTAAAGAAAAGTAAACATGCCTAGTATTAAAGATTACAACCGCAAAATCTCGAGTTTAAAAAACACGAGTAAAATCACGAAAACCATGAAAATGGTTTCCGCGAGTAAACTGCGCAAGGCTCAAGAGTCCCAGCGTCAGGCAAAGGATTTTGCCCACGAAGTGAATCAGTTGATTCATCGGATTGGCGGGCAGGTGGACAGCGACATGCATCCCTTGTTGGCCACTTCTGATGAAGTGAAAAAAGTGCTGGTGGTGATGTTTACCTCCGACAAAGGACTTTGCGGCGGATTTAACAACAACCTGATCCGACATGCCGAAAAAATGTTGGAAGAGCATCAGGACGATTCGATTGCGTACGAATTTGCGTTCATCGGACGTCGCGGATACAACCATTTCCAGAAACGGGTGAAGGTGTGGAAATTCTTTGAGGATATCCCCAGTGCCGCCCCGGATTCGAAAGCCGCCTCCCGCGTGGCCAAGAAATTGGAAAAAGCCTTTTTGAATGAAGGTTTTAACCGGGTGATCATGCTCTGCAATGAATTTATCAGTCCGCTGGCCCAGGTTCCGGAAATCCGTTCCTTGTTGCCTTTGGACACCAGCGATTTGCCGGAAGAAGCTTTGGAAGCCACCTCTCCGGATGCGGATATTCTGGCTGAACCCGAAATGGGCAAATTGCTTTCCTTCCTGGTTCCCCGTCTGGTGACCTTTAAAGTATTTTATGCTTTGCTTGAAAATACCGCCGGTGAACACGGTGCGCGCATGACCGCCATGGACAATGCGACCACCAATGCCATGAACTTGATTGAAGAAAACACCCTGTTGCGCAACCGTGCGCGTCAGGCTGCCATTACCACCGAATTAATTGAAATTATTTCCGGCGCGGAAGCGCTGTAGCCCTCTAGCTGAGAGAAAAACGTATGCCTGCCAAAAAGAAAACTTCTGCAAAAAAAGCCAGCGCCGCCACTACCGGCAAAATCACCCAGGTTTTGGGTGCGGTATGTGACATTGAATTCGCGGATGGCCAACTCCCCAACATTCTGAATGCGTTGGTTTGCACCAACCCCAGTATCAATGATCAGCAAGACAACCTGACCTTCGAAGTTGCCCAGCATCTGGGCAGCAACATTGTCCGCGCCATCGCCATGGACAACACCGACGGTTTGGTTCGTGGAACTGAAGTCAAAGATTTGGGTACGCCCATTCAAATGCCGGTGGGGGAAGGTACCCTCGGACGGGTCATGAATCTGCTGGGTGAACCGATCGATAACCAGGGCGACATCAAATGCGATGCCCGCAGTGCCATTCACCGCGCGGCCCCGAAATTTGAAGACCAGGACACCAGTGATTCTGTATTGGTGACCGGTATTAAGGTCATCGACCTGCTTGCACCTTACCGTAAAGGTGGAAAAGTCGGTCTCTTCGGTGGTGCCGGAGTAGGAAAAACCGTTTTGATTCAGGAACTGATTCATAATATCGCCAAAGAGCACGGGGGATACTCCGTATTCGCAGGGGTAGGGGAACGTACCCGTGAAGGAACCGCGCTGTTCAAAGAAATGGCCGAATCCGGCGTGATCGACAAGACCTCCATGATTTACGGACAGATGAACGAGCCTCCCGGTGCCCGTGCCCGTGTCGCTTTGTCTGCGCTGACGGTTGCGGAACACTTCCGTGATGAAATGAACCAGGACGTATTGTTGTTCGTGGATAATATTTTCCGTTTCACCCAGGCGGGTGCGGAAGTATCCGCGCTGTTGGGACGTATTCCTTCCGCGGTGGGCTATCAGCCGACCCTGGGAACCGACATGGGTGCCCTGCAGGAACGGATTACTTCCACCAAAAACGGATCGATTACCTCCATTCAGGCGGTTTACGTTCCGGCGGATGATTACACCGACCCGGCGCCTGCCACCACTTTCGCCCATTTGGATGCGACCACGGAATTGAGTCGTGCGATTTCCGAATTGGGAATTTATCCCGCGGTGGATCCGCTGAGTTCCACCTCCACCATTCTGGCCCCCGAAATTATCGGACAAGAGCATTATGATGTGGCCCGTGGCGTTCAGGAAATTCTCCAGAAATACAAAGAATTGCAGGACATCATTGCGATTTTGGGTATGGAAGAGCTTTCCGAGGAAGACCGTTTGACCGTGAACCGTGCACGTAAAGTACAGCGCTTCCTGTCACAACCTTTCCACGTGGCCGAGCAGTTCACCGGTATGTCCGGAACCTACGTCGAACTGGCGGACACCATCCGCTCCTTCAAGGAAGTACTGGAAGGCAAACACGACGATGTGCCCGAGCAAGCTTTCTATATGGTGGGGAACATCGATGATGCCCGCGCCAAAGCGTCTACTCTTGAGTCCTAAACCATTATGAGTTCTTTTCCCCTCCGCATTTTTACCCCTGAAGGCCCGATCGTCGATGGCGAGGTCGAGACCATTGTGGTCACAGCTTACAACGGATCATTGGGCGTCTTGGCCGGCCATGCACCGATGATTTCCGCGGTGGTGATTGGCCCCGGGAAAGTGGTTCAGAGTGGAGCGACCCAGTGGTACGTCTTCGGAGAAGGGACCTTGGAAGTTCGCGGTCCGGACGTCGTCCTCTTGGTCGATTTTGCTGAGAAAGCCGACAACTACGATGCCGCCAAAGCGCAAAGTGTTGAAGCTTCTGTTTCCGAATGACCGAATCATCCGAACCCATGGAAGCGGTCGCGGTTTCGCGGAGAGACCGCATGAAGGCGAAATGGGGGATTGAATCCAATTTTTCCTTTTGGATGATCATGCTCACATTCACGCTGGCGGGCTCAAGTATCAGTCAAATCCGTCCGCTGTACTGGGGATTGTTGGGGTTCACCAAAGAACATCCCTCCATGTGGGTGAAAGTTCCGACCTATCTGTTGCTGGTTTTCCCTACTTATCAAATTTCGCTGATGATTTTCGGCACCCTGCTGGGACAGTTTAAATTCTTCTGGAAAAAAGAAAAAGCGATGCTGAAGTTTTTCGCGAAGCCTTTTCGAAGGTAGGAAGAGTAATGTATGATGGCTCTACATTTCCTGTTTAGAAGGACATCCATCTAGCGGCAGAGGTTGAGGCTCCGCGACTGCGCGAACAGTGGTACCTTTGGACCATGTTGCATCGATTAAGCTAATCACAGGACTTTTGGGGATCCCTGATTCTCCCCGATTGATCTGGGCGATGATGTTATCCACGGCACGGGAGGCAATAAATGAGGCGTTTTTCTTTAACCCACTGGTGATAGAATCATCAGCGTCTACAGCCAACAAGGCGATCCCAATCTGTTCCGGAACATTAAGCCTCATGTTTTGCATCCATTCCAGTGATCGCTTTTGAGGCGTAAGGATGACGTCCGGTTTTTCTTTCAGAACCCACTCAGTAAATTCCCCGACATTTACATGCTCCCCCTTGGTCAACAGAATGGGGACCTTTTGCGAATTTTTTATAAAACATTGATAGGCGGAAAATCCTGCGAGCCACAAGTGCTCTACCCGGTTGTCGTGCGTGGGACCGAGGGCGAGTCCAAGGCGACGGTACCCGTATTCGTTACAGATACGAATCACCTTCAAAATATCATGATAATGATGCGTGGATACACAATTCAGCCGGGGAGTCTGAAGACTGTAGCCGATGGTGCAAAGAGAGAAATGATCCCAGTTCCACTCAAAGGGGCTGACCCAGGGAGAGATGTCCGGAATGGGGGGAATCAGCACCCCTCGAATCCGCCGGGCATAAAGAATTTTCTCCAGGCGCTTTGAGGGCATGGATTTTTCTCTCAGCGAAAACTCTTCCAGTTTATAGCCAAATTGATCTGCCCGTTTTTTTGCCTCCTGAAAATAGAGGTTTAATTCCTCTGAGGGATGCCCTTCTCGAAGGGATGCCGGCCAGCAATTTACAAAGGCAATCGTTGAAGCCTCACTTCGGGGAGTACCTGCGCGGTAAGAAGCCATCAAACGGGAAAATTCTGGGTCGGGTCGATATCCAAGATTTTCTACTGCGGACATGACCTTGTTCCGGGTAGCTTCGGAAATCGCGGTGTGATGGTTCAGGACACGGGATACAGTGGCGACCGAAACTCCGGCTTCGGTCGCCACGTCTCGTAAGGAGACCCTGCGTTGATGGGAGGCGGAATGCTTATTCATGTAACGAATTGCATAAATCACAGCTTGCCGGGAAGAATGCAAGAAGGTATTACCCTGAGTTAACTAAATCTTTTACCTGCGAGGAAGCTCATCCATGAAACCTAAACAAATCCCCTATTTGAAATCTCTTGTCACATTCATCTGTTTTGCCGTCCTTTCAAGTCATGCAGCTGTGATTTTGAGTACAGATTTTGCGGGACGGACCATCAGTGGAGCAACTGCCAGTAACATTACTTATGAGACGAACGGCGTAAGTGATCCTGGAGATCTTACTGCTTCGCAAAACCTCTTCAGTACTTCGAATTCAGGGGGGTATTTTGCAGTCGATTACAATACAGACACTGTGGGAAACTGGAGTGTGACGATTCCTTTTACATTGACCGTTTCGTCTCTTACCATTTCGGATTTTGTTTTGGATGGGGCGATGTTCAATGGATCGGGGAATTTTCAAAATATAAAACGGGATACTGACTTACAAGTTTCCATTAATGGAGCCACTAGTGGAACGATTGCGAGTCAAACCTTGACGGCGGAAAACACACAAGCTGATACAGGTGATAGTGAGTATACGCTAGCTAATGCGGCGTGGGGGGATGGCACTCCGCTTACCTACACCTTCGCTGGCGCGAGTACTCTAACCCTGACGAACAGTGAAACCTGGAGCATCGTTATTGAAACCTTGAATGCTTCTGGACCTGGGAACAACACGGGTATTGATTCATTTGCCATCAATGGAAGCGTTATTCCGGAACCGTCCACGTTTGTACTAGTGGTTCTAACAGGTATCGGGTTTTTGTTTATACGCCGTTTTAGATGATCATGCTGACTTTTTCTGGCGGGTTTAAGTAACAGCCAGATCCGTCCGTTGTACCGGGGATTGCTAAGGTTTACCAAAGAACATCCTTCTATGTGGGTGAAAGTTCCGACCTATCTGTTGCTGGTTTTCCCCACCTATCAGATATCCCTGATGATTTTCGGCACCCTGCTGGGACAGTTTAAATTCTTTTGGAAGAAAGAAAAAGCGATGCTCAAGTTCTTCGCGAAGCTGTTTCGGAAAAAGTAGTTCCGCGCCTGCCCGCCTGCCCGTGCCGTTCCGGCACGTGAACGGCCAGGGAAGGACGCCCCAGTGGCCAGGGGTTCCCGTGGTAAATCCGAACTATTCGCAAGACGTAGTTCCGCGGTCCCCGCGGTAAAACCGAAGCCTTCGTTTTCCATCGGGGCGATGGAACTACGCCAAACCCGAAGCCTTCGTAAACCGTAGTTCCGCGGTCCCCGCGGTAAAACCGAAGCCTTCGTTTTCCATCGGGACGATGGAACTACGCCAAGCCCTAAGTATTCGTAAACCGTAGTTCCGCGGTCCCCGCGGTAAACCCGAAGCCTTCGTTTTCCATCGGGACGATGGAACTACGCCAAACCCGAAGTATTCCTAAATCGTAGTTCCGCGGCCCCCGCGGTAAATCCGAAGCGTTTGATTTCCATCGGGGCGATGGAACTACGCCAAACCCGAAGTATTCGTAAATCGTAGTTCCGCGGTCCCCGCGGTAAAACCAAAGCCTTTGTTTCCCATCGGGACGATGGAACTACAGCATCCAGAGCCAGGCAAAGAAACGACTTTCGCGGGTTTAGGCCATTAACTGTTTCATGGCCGTGGCGGTTTCCGCCAGAAGATTATATTTGGCACTCCGTAGCGACTTATGAACCGCAACCGGGGATTTATTAAGTTTTTCCGCTACCACTTTTTGCAGGCCAAAAGTTTTGGTTTCCATCGGATCCTGAAATTTTTCAAACTGAAGCTGCCGAATGTGGCTGAGTACGCCGCATTCCACTTTGGTGAGGGATGAAAGGATTTCCATATACAGGGTCGAAAGTGCATTCAGGCCAATATCAATTCGGTTGCCGTAGCCACGGAATTGCATAGCGGATGTTCCTTTAGAAATAGAGGACACAATCGTATTCACCTGGGTCATTACGGATTCGTCCATTTGGGTCGGATGATTTTCATCCGCACTATAAGGGAGAAGGTCGTGACCAAAAAACAGGTTACAGTTGCAACCCCGGTATAGGATCATGAGATCCATCGCCAAAAAAGGGAAAATGCCTGAGTGATAAGGCTTTACCGCAGAGTACCAGGACTCCGGACCAAAATGGCCAAACGGTTGACTTAGATAAGGGGTATAACGTTCTGCGCACAAATCTGCAAAAGGCTGAAAAGAGGGCGGGGTACGTGGCGTCTGAAATTTGAGTATGCTTAAAATCATATATAATCCTATAAGCTCCCTCATATGCCTACTCTATTCCTTTTTTGAAAGCCGATTTAACAAATAAAGCTCTTTTTTTCAGATGTGATACAAAAATGAAGGCAAATATGCCAATCGTGTTAGGGTTTGAGGCTTCTGTTGATCAGGGCGGAGGCCCGTTCGCCCTGCAACATTTGGTTTCCCTTCAGTCCGTAACAGAGAATAACCTCCAAAGAGCCTTTTTGAATGCCTTGTTTCATCAATTCTTCGGCGGGAAGGGTGTAGCGCCCGGCTTTCCGGATGAGCTCAAAGTGCATTCCTGAAACCCCTTCCAGGGAGCGGTAAATCACTTCTGTGCAGACCAGCCGGTCACTTCGGTTAAAATCGAATTCAAAGTCATACAGTTTGCCTTCATGGGAAAGGGCCTTTTCGATGCTGCTTTTCCGGTCAGTATCGGAGACAAACTTTGGACGGAAAAGCACAAAGGCATCTACGGTAAGGGTTTCGCGGATAGAACGGAAACGAACGCCGTCTTTTTTTGCTTCCAGAATGCAAATGGGGTTTTGGGCTCTCTCTTTTTGATCGGAATGATACGTAACGCCCAAAGCTTCTCTTTGCGAGGGGGTGCCGATGATAAACGCGCCATGGGGCCAAAATCCGGGAAGAAACAGATTGCTCATGGCATCATCGTGGCGGGTGATTAACACATCCCCGGGCTGCATGAGCTCCGCTAATTGTTTGCGGGCCTGTCGTCGCACCCTTTTTCGGTGAAAAGGGTTCCGCATTTCCGCAATGGCACGGCCGGAGACTTCAAACAGTCCCCACATCACAGCGTGGTATTGACGGGAGGGCCTCGATTTAATTCTGAAGACCTGACACTTTGCATAGGCCGCTGCATGTTGCCGCTTTTGGGTTTCCAGATAAGGCTGTTCCATTTCAAGCGCCCGCAAAAGGGGGCCGCTGAGTGGATCCTCTGAAAATTGTTTCAGCTCTTCCGCATGACGTTCTGCGAACTGTAAAGCCCGCAGATACCTCAACAAAGTGGCCGGGTGGGTGGAGCTTTTATGAATGCGGTCAAAAATCCCCTGGGGAATGCCGAAAGCGGTATCCGGTTGATTGAGTAATTTTCGGAGCAACTTTTCATCATGGGTGCGGTTAACCATAAACCGTGCGCTTCGCATGAGAATGCATCCGGAAAGCCAGGCGGCAATGAAAGCTTGCTGGGAAGCCGGTGCCAGCTTTTTGCCGATTCGGGGCAAGAGCGGCCGGAGAGAGTGCAGAGTTTGATGCAGTGCATTCCGGACGTGAAGGTATTGAGAAAAAACCGTTTTGATGCGGGCTTCTTCTTCCGGACTGAAATATCCCCGCTCCAATGCGGCTTGCAGTTCGTTCTGAAGATCATCGATCTCTCCTGCCAAGGGAACCGCGCGCTGGGCTGCCAGCAACGTGTCTCTGGCCTTTTCGAGGAGTTCATGTTGGGAGGGGGAAAGGGACGTCATCGTGTAAAAAGTTCTTGTCAGGGAATCCGGTTGGGCTTAAAATTATGACAGGTTTAATGAATGTTTCAATCCAATGTGGAGATATCGAATGAAAATCCTGTTACTCACCTGTCTTCCCTTTTTCTTTCTGGGCTGTGTTTCATCTACAGATGCCGAGGGCATGAAGAGCCCGACGGTTTCAGAATGCGGCTGTAAACTGAAAGAAGGAAAGGCTTGTTCCTGCGGACATGACAGTGCGGAAGCCTGCACCTGCGCAAAAAAGTCCATGACCGAAGGCAGTCAAAAGGCCGACGGTTAACCCGGGAAAGTCTTCGCGAGTGAAGTGGCGCTGCTGAATGTTAGGGATTCAGGTTTTCCAGTTCACCGGTCTTGAAATTCAAGCTCCGGTAATAACATCCGTTGCGGGGAATGCCGTCTTTATTTTTGGTGTGGCAAATGCCGCTGCGCCGTGCGCGCACAATGTAGAGCAGGGAATTCTGTTCGCAGTTGACCCGGACATCCAGCAGTTCGAAGGTTTCGCCCGAAGTGGCACCTTTCTCCCACAGTTCGTGCCGGGAAGTGGACCAGAAGGTAGCGTTTCCGGTTTTTAAGGAATGCTGGAGGGCCTGCTCATTGGCGTACGCAACCAGAATGAGTTCCTGGCTGTCCTGGTCCTGAACGGCGACCGGGACCACATCCGGATTGCCTTCCGCGACTTTTTTCAGTTTGGTCCAATCGAGGGTGAATTTGGTGCCTTCTTCGAGTTCTTTAGACATAGCTTGGTTGGGGATAGGGTTAAGTTTTCAGCGTCTTAGCATGTCGGATACAGGTTGCCATACTTTATTCGGCAAAATGTAGTCCACGATCTCCGCGCGTGGAAATAGAACCCGGGTATTCCGGGTATGTGAAATACGCATGATGATTTTCACGTACGGGTAGTCCACGATCTCCGAGCGTGGAAATATAAGCCTGTAAAAGCATTTAAATTTTCCGCGTTTGGAATGCGAAGACTACGGATTTCCACGTACGGAGAACGTGGACTACGTTTGTAAGGTTTTGTTTTCTCCATCGATTCGTTGGTATGAACTTCTTTAATAAAACAAAATCGGCGGAAAAATTACGTAAGCAATACCAAAAACTTATGGAGCAGGCGATGCTTGCCCAGCGGGGAGGAAACATTGTGAAAAGTTCCGAGCTGCATGCGGAAGCGGAGTTGATGTTAAAGGAAATCGATTCACTTGAAAAATAAATCTCCCCGATTCCCTGCGAAAGCATTAGATGGCGTGGCGCATCGCCCCTGGCCTCTTCCGGATGCGCCTTGGATGATGCGTCAACAATGGCAGAATTTATTATTTCTCCATTACCCCGTGGATCCCGCGCAAATTCGGGACCGGATCCCTGCGGGTCTCGAACTGGATTTATTCGACGGCAAGGCCTGGCTGGGGGTGGTGCCTTTCGATATGAAAGGGGTGACGGGACGGGGATGTCCGGCGCCGAAAACTTTTTGTGATTTTCCTGAAATTAATCTCCGTACCTACGTGATCCACAAAGGGAAACCGGGGGTATGGTTTTTTAGTTTGGATGTACCGGGTGCGTTGGCGGTTTGGGCGGCGCGGACATTCTTTCATTTGCCGTATTTTAAGGCGGCAGTGGAGTGTCAGGTAGAAGAAGACCAGGTGCATTACCGTTATGCGCGTGAGCGTCGGACCTTCAATGCGGATGTTCATCCGGTCGGGGAGGTGTTTGAGGCCAAAGAGGGGTTCGAGCACTGGGCGACGGCCCGCTACGCACTTTATTGTCAGAGCCGCAAAGGCAATCTTTACCGGGGCGATATCCACCATGCCCCTTGGCCGCTTCAACGGGCAGAAGTGGCCTTTCAGGAAAATACCTTTCTGTCAGAATTTACGGTCGGCGCGCTTCATCCTTCGGTTCTGTTTTCTAAATCTCTTGATGTGGTGGTCTATCCGCTTAAGATCCTGTCTGTCTAAGCTGAATGGTTCTGCAACGACATGGAGTGATCTATGCGAACGCGCTGTCTGATATTTTGTGGTTTCTTGAATTTCTTTTTGTCGCAGATGAACATTTTGGCGGAGGAGATTCCGACCGTTTTACATCTGGGACTGGTGGCCCCGGATCTGCTTGGCATCACTCTGCAGGACGGTCAGATGGTGCCTGGCGAACAAATTCCGTATCAGCCCGAAGCCGGGGATGCGTTACGGGACGAAAAGCATTCCATCAGCATCTACCGGGACGAAAAATTTCTGGGATGGCTGGTGGGAAAGTCGCAGGAGCTTCTCTACACGGAAGATCAGGTGAAAGGGAAAATGACCGATCCCGCTTGGCTGGATGATAATCAAAGTTACCGGATTCAATCATCAGATGATCCGAATTTCAGCGAAGGGCTTCTCCCGCTGGATGTTTACCGCAAAACCAAACCTTCCGACTTCGCCCGTTGGCATGGATGGCCTTACCAAGCGCCTCTCCGCCATGTCATTTACCTGAAACTGCCACATCCCCTGAAGGCAGGAAAAAGTTACCGCATCGAATTTCAGCAGACCGGGTTGGCACCGCAGACTTTCCGGTTTGATCCCGCTTCCCTCCGCTCGGAAGCGGTGCATGTGAGCCAGTTGGGGTTTCGTCCGGATGATCCGGTCAAAGTCGCGTTTTTGTCCTGTTGGCTGGGGAGTGGTGGCGCTGTGGATTATCAGCAAGATCTCAACTTCTGGGTTTCGAACGCTCAAGGGGAAAGGGTGATGGAAGGGAAGGTGCAACTGTCGAAAAAAGTGACTGAACCTGAGGATGCCTACAAAATAAATTATAATGGCACCGATGTGTACAAAATGGATTTTTCAAATCTGAAGACGCTCGGAACTTACCGGGTTTGGGTGGACGGGATTGGCTGTTCCTACCCCTTTGAAGTTTCTGAAAATGCTTGGCGTGATGCTTTCCGGGTTTCCGTCCGGGGCTTTTATCACCAGCGCAGCGGCATTGAGTTGGGTCCGCCCTTTACCGGTTATATTCGGCCGCGAACCTTTCATCCGGATGACGGTCTGAAAGTTTTTCATTCTGCCACCACGTTGATGGATAGTAAAAACGGTCTTAATGCCCGGGGACAGGATAAAAATAATTTCTATCTGCTGGTGAAGGGGAAGACCGATGAAATTGTGCCGAATGCCTGGGGCGGGTATATGGATGCCGGCGACTGGGACCGCCGTATTCAACATTTGATTGTTTCCCGGTATCTTCTGGAGCTGGTGGAAATGTTTCCTTCGGAAACGCAGGGTCTGACATTAAACATACCGGAGAGCGGGAATGATCTGTCGGATCTGGTGGATGAAGCATTGTTCAATTTGGATTTTTACCGGCGCTTGCAAAGCCCGGAAGGGGGGATTCGCGGCGGCATTGAATCCGCAGAACATCCGCGGCACGGGGAGGCAAGTTGGCAGGAGTCATTGGATGTGATGGCCTATGCTCCCGGTGTTTGGTCCAGTTTTGTCTATGCAGGCGGAGCGGCCCAGGCGGCATTTGTACTGATGGAAACCCATCCGGATCTTTCCGGGGTCTATGCGCAAAGTGCTCTGCGGGCCATGCAGTGGGCGGAAGCACATTATGATCAAAGCGAAAAGTTGCCCCATGATGTTCGGGATGACCGTAACCTTGCGGCGGTGGAATTGTACCGGCTGACCGGTGACGAACAATGGCACCGGATTTTCCAGGAAACGACGGTGTTCACCACGCCCGGTGAGACCTTGTTTGAATGGAAAAAGCACCACCAGCGTCATGCCCCCTGGGTCTATGTGCGTACGGCTCAGCCCGGGGTGGATAAAGATCTTCAGGCCCTTTGCCGGGCCGCGGTTTTACGGGAGGCGGACAACCGGAAACGAAACGGGGAACAGAGTGGATTTGGTTGGGCCAAGTATGAATGGCAGCCCGGAATGTGGGGTGTCTTCTCCGCTCCCGACGGCATCAGTTTGGCCCGGGCACATTATTTAACCAAAGATCTCTCCTACTTAAAAGCTTTGGTGTTGGCCTGCCAAACCGGTGCGGGGGCAAATCCGGTCAACATATGTTATACCACCGGACTGGGACAGCAAAGTCCGCAGCATCCCCTGCATGTGGATTCGAGAATCACCCGCCAGACGCCTCCCCCCGGGTTGACGGTGTCCGGCCCGATAGATGTGGCGCGTCATCAAAATTACTGGGCGCAGAAAGTGGTGTCGGCGTATAGCTATCCCGAGGTTCAGCGCTGGCCGACCTTGGAAGCCTTTTGGGATGTGTTCTGGTATCCCCCCGTCTGTGAATTTACGGTTCAGAACCCCATGGCCGCCAATGCCTTTGCCTGGGGCTATTTGGCATTTCGCCCGAAAGAGGGGCAGTAGGGGCGGAGGTCGGACGTAGTCCACGCTCTCCGAGCGTGGAAATGAAACAAGAGCCCAAGCCTGATTTCCACGCTCGGAGATTGTGGACGACGCCTGTGGGCGGAAATGAAGCAAGATCCTGAGCCTGATTTCCACGCTCGGAGATCGTGGACGACGCCTGTGCGAGGAAATGAAACAAGAGCCTAAGCCTGATTTCCACGCTCGGAGATCGTGGACTACGCCTGTGGGTGGAAATGAAACAAGAGCCTGAGCCTGATTTCCACGCTCGGAGATCGTGGACGACGCCTGTGCGAGGAAATGAAACAAGAGCCCAAGCCTGATTTCCACGCTCGGAGATCGTGGACTACGCCTGTGGGAGGAAATGAAGCAAGAGCCCAAGCCTGATTTCCACTCTCGGAGATCGTGGACGACGCCTGTGGGCGGAAATGAAACAAGATCCTAAGCCTGATTTCCACGCTCAGAAGTCGTGGTCTACCACTCGCCTTCGAGGGTATATCGAATGTGAGGCGTAAACAGATCGGGTTCCAGCAAGAAGCTGTCATGACCTTTTTCGCTGTGCACGGTGACGCGCATGCAGCGGACGCCGGCCTGCTTGAGGAGTTCTTCGAGATATTTTTGTTCGCCGGGGTAGAAACAGACATCGGTATCGATGCTGAAAATCATATAACGCTGATGCTGGCAGCGTTTGAATACATCGACCATTGAATCTGCTTTCAGCATGGTTTTTAAGTTGAAGCGTTGCCACATGGCCATGATGCGCAAGTAGGTATTGGCATCAAAACGTTCGATGAATTTTTTGCCATGGTGGAGCATGTAGGATTCAATCTGATGCCCGAGTTTATAGAAGCTGTAGCCGTCATCCGGCTGAATCAGTTCTCCGCGGGCGCGGGATTCCATGGTCTCCAAAGAGACGTAGGTTTTATGTGCCACCATCCGGGCCAGCATGAGTCCGTTGTCCGGATGGGGACCCTCATAGTAATCGCCGCCCTGAAAATTGTGGTCACTTTCAATGGCGGTGATCTGTTCGAAATTATGCAGACGCTGCAGGCTGGTCAACCGGGGGCCGGTTCCCAAAGGCAACACGATATCCACCCGTTCCGGATAGAGGGTTGCAAAGGTTAAGCACAACAGACCGCCCACCGAGGGACCGGTGACCGCATGTAATTTTTTAATGCCCAAATGGTCGAGGAGCAGGGCCTGACTGTTGACCACATCTTCCACTTTCAAAAAGGGAAAGCGGCTGCCGTAAGGTTTGCCGTCGTCCGGGTGAGGGGAGCAGGGGCCGGTGCTGCCGTAGCATCCGCCAAGATAATTTACGCAGATCACAAAAAATTTGTTGGTGTTGATGGCCCGTCCGGGCCCCACAAACAGATCCCACCAACCGGGCACACACTCATCATTCCAGATCGGAACTTCATCAGGAACCGTTTCGCAAATGCCGGCGGCGTGTTGACTGCCACTGAGGGCGTGAAAGACCAATACGACATTGTCTTTGGCTTCGTTAAGTTCGCCGTAGGTCTCGTAAGCGAGGCGGGCTTCAGGAATTACCCCGCCGGCACGGCAGATAAATGGTTCAGGAAGGGTATAAAATTGAGGTTGCGTTTGCATGTTGGATGTCCTAGCCATCAGGAACCCGCTTCGCAAGCAGGAAAAAGCAGGGCTTTTCGGGTTGCACCCCAAAAAATGCACTTTTTTTCTGAATGGGACTTGCACATCAATTAGAAAGTCTTATTTTAATCCCTACTAAATCTATCGACATACTGTTTAATTATGGCGCTTCAAAATAGTGAAGCGTCGAAAACCTGGAGAAACTGAACATGCCTGTATATCAAAATATTGTAGATACCGTTGGAAACACCCCTTTGGTAAAATTGAATCGCGTCACCGAAGGTTGCGTAGGTGAAGTCTATATCAAACTTGAATCCCGCAATCCTTTGTACAGCGTGAAAGACCGTATTGGCAAAGCCATGATTGAAGCGGCGGAGAAGTCAGGTGAACTGAAGCCCGGCGGGACCATCATTGAGCCCACATCCGGAAACACCGGTATCGCGTTGTCTTTTGTGGCCGCCGCGAAAGGCTATCGTTGCATTCTTTGCATGCCCGAGAGTATGAGCCTCGAACGTCGCCATTTGCTGAAGATTTTGGGTGCGGAGCTGGTTTTGACCGAAGCCGCAAAAGGAATGCCCGGCGCGATTGCCAAAGCGGAAGAGCTGCACCAGTCCACTCCCGGTTCTTTTATGCCCCAACAGTTTAATAACGATGCCAATCCCGGTGTGCATTACGAGACCACCGGTCCGGAAATTTGGGCCGACACGGATGGTGATGTGGATGCTTTGATTTCAGGTGTGGGAACAGGTGGAACCGTTAGTGGTGCGGGTCGATTCCTTAAGGAAAAGAATCCCAACTTTAAAGCGGTTGCGGTTGAGCCCGAAGGTTCTCCCGTCCTGAGCGGAGGAAACCCGGGTCCGCATAAGATCCAGGGATTGGCTGCAGGATTTATCCCCAAAAATTATCACGCGGATGTCATTGATGAAGTCATGATCATTAAAGATGAAGAGGCTGGAGATATGGCCCGCCGTTGTGCGCGTGAAGAAGGTATCCTGATCGGTATTTCTGCCGGGGGCAATGTGCTTGCCGCCGTGGAATATGCCAAACGTCCTGAAAATGCTGGAAAGAAAATCGTTTGTATCGGTTGTGATACCGGTGAACGTTATCTCTCTACCTGGTTATTCCAGCAGTATCTTGGATAGGAATTGAGAAAGTGGGAACTTGGGAATTGGGGTGTTTTCCCTAATTCTCTCATTTCCTAATTTCCCAGTTCCCGATACACCTCCCAGGTCTCTTCGGCGCACTTCCGCCAGGAGAATTGGGAGGCTTTTTTGTGTCCGGCGTTAATCAGGCGCGCACGCCGGTCGGGACTGGAGAGAAGGTTTTCGATGCCGGCAGCCCATTCTTCCGGATCTTTGACGGGGAGTACGATTCCGCCGTCGCCCACCACTTCCGCCAGCGATCCGCCATCGCTGCTGATGACAGGGCATCCCTGCCGCATGGCTTCCACGGGTGGCAAACCGAACCCCTCATATAGAGAGGGAAAGAGCAGGGCTTCCGCACGTCGGTAGAGGGCCACCAAATCGTCATCCTCGACGTAATCCAAATGGAGGATGCGGTCGGCTTTGCCATTGGCCTGCATGGCTTCCAAAATGGGTTCCACTTGCCAGCCTTTCATTCCGCAAAGCACCAGTTTACCGTCAAAATATTTTAAAGCTTCAAACACTTTAAACAGAAAAAGGTGGTTCTTCCGCGGCTCCAAAGTGCCCACGTGCAAAAGAAAGGGACCGTCGACGCCCAAAGCTTTCACCCGGGCATCCACCTGATTCTCCGGAAGATCATTCATGGTGGGTGGTGGACCCAGCAGGGTGGCGCGCACTTTGTCTTCCGGAAGATCAAAGGCCTCGCGCAATTCGTTGGCCATGGTTTCGCTGATGGTCAAAATTTTGTCCGCGCGTCGGAGAGTTGCCGGCATGCGTTTCCGAAGATAGGAACGGTTTTTCGGCTCCATGGTTTCGGGACATTTGATAAAGCAGCAGTCGTGGATGTTCACCACCGCCTTGGGACCGGGGGGAAGGGGGGGGATAATGAAATTGGGAAAATGGTGGACCGCCGCCTCCGGAGCGAAACGGGTGTAGGCCGGGAAACCCAGGCGCTTCCAGCTTTGTTGGATCAGGGCACCGGGTACCGTATGGTAGGGGGATTGCGGGAGTATCTCTTCAGAAAAAGGGGAGCCCCGGCGGCGGAAATCAAAGTAGAAACCACTTAATTCGTCCTCGCCCCGCAAGGCGGCCAGTTCCGGTACCAAGGTGTGAACATAGCGTCCGACACCTGCACGTTGATCAATCGCCGCCTGAATATGCATACAAACTTTCATGTACCTTTTCCCTTATGGATAAAGTGGCCGGGAAACAATCCTCTTTCATGGCTATTGGTCGGGTGGTCTCCCCAAGTGCTGGGCTGGCCTCGGAGCGCGGAGCTATCCAAACCTGAGGTTTGTTCCTGAATAAAGATATCTGCGCGGGCCGGGACAAGCCCAACGCTTGCCTGACAAGCATCCGTTGTGGGATGCGCCCGGTCCTGACCGCCCAAAATATTTTTTTATTTCCTAATCCCTACAAATGCAGTAGAGTATTCCGGTTAACCTAGTATTGGAGGAAAATATGAAAGAATGGACATGGTTCCAAGCGGGACTTGCGCTCGCCGCCAGTTTTCTTTTGGCGGTTGTGCTGGTGAAACCTATCGGGGTTTCCACTCAGTTTGTCATTTTCGACGGGATGGTGGCGCGGGTCGTGCAACCTTCATTGGTTGAAGCAGATGCGTCGGCCAAATCGGGCTATACCAGTTCGAATCCCTATTTGAATAAATCAGGGGGGAAATACGCTGCGAATATTGCCAAGCCTCTGAATTACGGTTTTGTGTTTGTACTGGCGATGCTGGGTGGCGGTTTTTTATCCAGGATTTTACGCAAAGAAAAGTCACTGAAGCAAATTCCCGACGTGCATGAACTTCGTTACGGGAGCAAAGCTTGGCCCCGCTATTTGGCCGCATTTATCGGAGGTCAAATTGTGCTTTGGGGGGCAAGGTTGGCGGGGGGATGCACCAGTGGACATATGATGAGCGGGATGATGCAGACCGCGGTCAGCGGATATCTCTTTGCAGCCGCGGCTTTTGCGGTGGCGGTTCCCACCGCGTTCCTGGTGTATAAAAAGAAAGGAGATGCATGATGGAAATCCTACTTGCAATCATTCTGGGCGGACTGTTTGGTTTTGTGCTCGAACGGGCCCAGGCCTCCGATCCTGATAAAATCATCGGGATGTTGACCTTACGGGATCTGCATTTGATGAAAGCCATTTTTTCCGCCATCGGTATTTCATCCCTGCTCCTGTTTTCAGGAATTGCGCTCGGTTTAATTGAGATCAGTCATTTGTCGATCAAGGCGATGTATCCCGGCGTATTGCTGGGGGGCGCATTGTTGGGATTGGGATGGGCACTGGCCGGATTCTGTCCGGGCACCGGCATTGTGGCCGCCGGACGCGGTCGCAAAGACGCTTGGTTTTTTCTGCTGGGAGGTTTGGTGGGTGCCTGGATCTTTACCCTGCAGTTTGCCTTTCTGGAACAGACCGGAATATTTGAGCCATGGTTTGGCGGGAAAGCCACTCTGGTGGATACCGGCGCAAAAGGGACAACCGCCCTTTTGGAAGGAAAAGGAATGCTGGTCTTGGCCCTGGTTCTGGGCTTGATCATGCTGGTAATTGCAAAACTTCTGCCCTTGCGTCCCGGACAAAAACAGGAGCCCTAAATTGCTGTAAGTCAATGATTGACCTACATTGAATCTAACGCTATAAGCCCAATTCCTTAAACGGAGAGATGCCGGAGTGGTCGAACGGGCTCGCCTGGAAAGTGAGTGAGGTTGGAAACAGCTTCCTAGGGTTCGAATCCCTATCTCTCCGCCATTTTTAAAACCCTGCAATCGCAGGGTTTTTTTGTGTCGAGAGATAGGGGTTCGAACCCTAGGTTCCCAGGAGTTCGAACCGAAGCGAAGCGGAGGAAGCCCGCGTATTCCCGCGGGAGGGAGCTTGCGACCGTCAATCCCTATCTCTCCGCCATTTTTAAAACCCTGCAAACGCAGGGTTTTTTTGTGCGCATGAGAGATAGGGGTTCGGACCCTAGGGTCCTCGGCGCTTAGTCCCCGGAGGGAATCGACAGGGCGCGGGCTTTTTGCCGGTATTGGGTCGGGGATTGTTTTAAATGCTTTTTAAAGCAGCGGGTGAAATAATTTCCATCGGAAAATCCGCAGGCAAAGGCGATTTCGGTCACGCTCATCGGACTCTCGCGTAAGAGGGAGGAGGCGTGTTGAATTCTGACTTCCAGGAGATGTTCAATGGGTGAGCGTCCGAGACACTGCTTGAAGATTCTGCAGAACTGGCGTTCGGAAAGGTGTGAGGTGGCCGCCAATTGTGGTAAGCTGATTTTTTCGGCGTAGTTGGTTTCTAAAAAGGCGATGGCTTTGCCGATCCGTAACAAATCCATGGACTCGGATGCATGCACATTTTCCGAATACCAGCGGGAGAAGTGAACGCAAAGTTGCATAAAGGCTCCTTTGGCCATGACCCGGTAACCTCCGTGATGATCCCGGATTTCCGCTTCAAGTTGCCGCACAACCGGCAACACGGTTTGGAGTTGTTGAGAGGAGAGCTGCAGCCGGCTTTCAAAATTATGTTGGGAGCGATAAGCCGGTTCCAAAAAGAACAGCGCATGAAATCCGGGCAGGGCGCGAATATCCCATGAGGCCATGGAAAGTCCTTCTTTGTCAAAGAGGATATTCACCAGAGACAAATCGCAAAGCTCCAAATATTGATGCGCCTGTCTGGGCGAAATGACAAAAGCATCCCCGCTGCGGACGGGATAACATTGTCGGTCAATGGCGTGAATGGCGGTTCCTCCGAGGATGATCACCAATTCGTGAAAATCGTGTCCATGAAGTGGGAATTCCGGTTGCGGATCGCGGATCAAAACCTGCAAAGGCAGGCTGGCATCTTCAAAAAAGTCTTTTTTATGAAGTTTTTCAGGCCTTGAGCTGGCAGAATGTATCATGTCCGGATTGTGCTATAAAATGTCCAAATTCTCAAGGCAAAGACTTGGAAATTGTGGTAAATTCTTATTTTTTAGACAATCATTAAGGAGACCGTCCATGCCCCATTCCTCAACCTATGAAGCCGCAAAAGCCCGTTATGCCGAATATGGTATTGATACCGATGCCGCGATTCAAAAAGCCCTGGCTCTTCCCATTTCTCTGCATTGTTGGCAGTCGGATGATGTGGTGGGCTTTGAAACCAAACCCGAAGGCTTGGCCGGCGGGGGGATTCTGGCCACGGGGAATTATCCCGGACGTGCACGCAACGGCGAAGAGGCCCGCGCGGATATTTGCAAAGCCATGTCATTGATTCCCGGTACCCAACGGGTGAATGTGCATGCCTGTTATTCCGAGACGGATCATTATGTGGACCGGGATGAAATGGACGCATCCTGTTTCCAAAAATGGATGGACTGGGCCAAAGAACAGAAGGTTTGCCTGGATTTCAACCCGACCTTTTTCGCCCATCCGAAAGCAGAAGACGGCTTTACTTTGTCCCATCCGGATAAAGAGATTCGTGATTTCTGGATTCAGCACGGCAAAGCCTGCCGTAAAATTGCGGAAGCCATGGCCGATGCACAGGGCTCCCCCTGTTACGTAAACTGGTGGACCCCTGATGGTGCCAAAGATTTGCCGGCGGACCGTTTTGGTCCCCGTGCGCGGATGGCCGCATCTTATGATGAAATCCGGAAAGATGATTCGGTGGACACCTCCAAGTGTGTGGACTTTATTGAAAGCAAGCTATTCGGGATTGGCTCAGAAGAGTATGTCGTCAGTTCCTCGGAATTCTGTGCGGACTACGCGCTCAGTCGCGGCATGGGCCTGTGTATGGATATGGGCCACTACCATCCCACCGAAACCATTCATGGAAAAATCTCCAGCCATCTTCAGTTTATGGATAAACTGCTGTTGCATGTCAGTCGCCCCCTGCGCTGGGATTCGGATCATGTGGTGTTGTTTAATGATGATCTGAAAAATGTATTTCTTGAAATTCAACGCGGGAATGCCTGGGAGAAGGTGATTCTGGCTTTGGATTTCTTCGACGCCTCGATCAACCGCATTGGTGCGTACGTGATCGGAACCCGCGCGGCCAGGGAAGGGATTTTGTATGCGCTTCTCGATCCCACGGCGGAATTACAAAGCTATGAAGCGAAAGGGCAAAACACCCATCGGCTCGGACTCATGGAAGCCTTCAAGACCATGCCGTTCGGTGCGGTATGGGACGAGCTTTGTGCGCAGGCCGGGGTGCCGGTGGGTTCAAGTTGGTTGAGTGAAATGGAGCAATACGAAAAAGATGTGCTTCTGACCCGGTCCTAATCCGGGAAACTTCAGAACCCGGGCGATGGTCTTTTGGGTCCCGGGTTCTGATCTAACTTGTTTTGGGGTTTAGGTGTTTTGCACGAATCCGTAAAAAATAATAAACTGAAATATGTTATCCTATTTGGGTGAATAACCCTTATTCTTATAAATTTAAGGGAATTTAAATTCATGATAGTCAAGTAGTTGTGTATTTTGTAAACTGGGCGAAGCTGAATAGTTCTGATGCCCTCTTTATTAAAATTACTCTTGTTCCCCTTAGACTTGATTTATCTCACCTGGGATATGTTTCGAATCTCTATGGACCGTTTTGTCTATTTTCCAATCAGACCTGAGCGTGATCAACCTTGTATTTTCTGTAAAGGGATTGACTGCGGGTACCGGCCCCGGCGTTTACCCCCGGGATTAAAGAAGTATCGGAATCGTTGGGTGGGGCTTTGGGTACAGCCCTGTATCGTAAAGGATATCTCCAAATCGAAGAAAACAAGGCACGCTTGTTTTCAAGACGGGGGCTTTGTGAAATATTCCGGATGGATTCCGTTCTTATTCCTGCTGTTGCTGGTATTCTGGGCAGGACTTTTCCTGATAACCCGAAGCCGGTTTTTCTGAAAAGGCTTGCTTGCAAGTTGCCGGAATTTCTTCAGCATTTCGGCATGCACAAGTTCAGAAGTATTCGAAACGGCATTTGGCTGGTTTTCCTTATTGGGATGACGGTACAGGCCCGTGAATGGACGGAATTGGACGGGGTGGCGTATGAAGAAAATGATGCCAATGACGGGGACAGCTTTCATGCAAAGCGCAATTCCTCCAAATATCTGTTACGGCTCTACTTTGTGGATACCCCGGAGACCGACCAGCGCTATCCCGACCGGGTGCAGACGCAAGCGGAATATTTCGGGGTGACCCCGGAACAGGCGGTGGAAGGAGCCAAAGAGGCTGCCGAGTATGTCCGGAAATTATTAAAAGACAAACCGCTGACCGTGCACACCCGTTATGCCAATGCCCGGGGCGCCAGTGCCATGAAGCGGTATTACTCTATGGTGGAAGTGGACGGACGGTGGTTGAGTGAACTCCTGGTTGAGCAGGGTTATGCCCGGGTCTACGGGATGGGGAGTGAATTGCCTGACGGGACTTCGCAGGAAAAATACTGGTCCAGGCTGCGAAAACTTGAAAAAGAGGCCAAAGAAAAAAACCGGGGACTTTGGGGCGTGGCCTCCGGCGAACTGGATGTCACGCAGTTGAAGCCGGGACAGGAAGTGACCTTGCCCCGTGCCACCATGATTTTCCGTTCAGAACCGCCGCACCAGGTGGTAGGGCAACTGCCTGCGGAGTGGGCGGTAACCCTGGGGCCGGTTTCCCGTCCGGGATTCCGGCAAGTGACCTTCACCAGTCCCGGTGGTTCGGTGTTTACCGGGGACTTGCAGGAAAGCGCGTTAAAATAATTCGCTGAAATTGTCTTCCTGCACCTTGCAACCTTTCCTGCTCTGAATTAGGATGGATTTATGCTTCCGATTACCGACCACGTACTCATTTTCACGATCATTATTTCCATGATTTTGTTGGCCCCTTTGTTGGGAGCCCTGCTGCGCATTCCGGATATGGTCTTGTTGCTGATCGCGGGAGCGGCCCTGGGAGCGGACGGTTTCGGTATTCTGGAACGGAACGAAGCCATTACCCTGTTCGGGGAAATCGGTTTGCTGTACATCATGTTTCTGGCCGGTCTGGAAATTGATCTCTATGAATTCTCCCGTACCAAATTTAAAAGTATTAGTTTTGGATTTGTCACTTTCCTGATTCCCCAGGTGTTGGGGGCGGTGGTGGTGTATTATGTGTTGGGCAATTGGACCTGGTCGGCAGCCATCCTTATGGCGTCGATGTTTGCTTCGCACACTTTGCTGGCTTATCCGGTGGCAGCAAAATTGGGGATACAGCGCTCGCAGCCGGTGACCATTTCGGTGGGGGCGACCATTGTGACCGATACCCTCGCGCTGTTGGTTTTGGCGGTGATTGTGGATGCCTCCCACGATATCGAATTGAATGCACAGTTCTGGGGGGGATTGGTGCTGGCTTTGCTGGTGTTGGTTTTTGCCATTGCCCTCATCATTCCCCGCCTGGCCCGCTGGTTCTTTAAACACGTAAGTGAGTCCGGAGGCACGCAATTTTTGTTTGTGCTTACCGTGGTTTGTGCCTGTGCGTATTTTTCCCAGTATGCACGGATGAAACCGTTGATCGGCGCCTTTCTGGCCGGGGCCGCGCTTAACCGTCAAATTCCGGAACACAGCGCATTAATGAACCGTTTAGAGTTTGTGGGCAATTATTTGTTTATTCCCTTCTTCCTGATTTCAGTCGGCATGCTGGTTGATCCGGCAGTCTTGGTGGCGGATCCGGAAACCTGGAAAGTGATTGGGGTCATGGTGGGCATGGTGGTGGTCACCAAGTTCCTGGCAGCCTGGATTGCCGGATGGGTGTTTGGGTACAAAACCCAGGAACGGAATGTGATGTTCGGACTCACCGTGGTGCAGGCGGCCGCCACCCTGGCCGCGGCGTTGGTGGGCTTTGATGCCGGACTGTTAAATGATGCGGCCTTGAACGGGGCCATTGCGATGATCATGGTCACGGTTCCCCTGGGCAGTTGGGTGGTGCAGCGCGCCGGACGGAAAATGGCCCTGGCGGATGTGGGCACCACCCGGGTGCTCCGCCTGGAGCAGCGTTTGCTGATTGCGGTTCATAAACCGGAAATGGCGGTGTCGCTGATGGAGATGGGCTTGCTCTTGCGGGACAAAGCCACGCCCGGCGGACTGTATCCGCTCACCATCGTATCGGATCAGCATGACACGGATGTCGCGGTGACCAACGGCGAAAAATTATTGGCCCAGTGTATTAACCGCGCTTCGGCCGCCAGTATGGAAGTGGAACCTCAGTTGCGGGTGGATATCAACGCCGTCGACGGTATCGTGCGTGGCGTGCGAGAATTGCGGGCCACCACGGTGATCTCGGGATGGAATGAAAGGCCCACGCCGGGGACACGCATTTTTGGCACCACCCAGCACAATCTTACCGCGGTCTGTCCTTCCCGGGTGATGCTCTGTCGTTTACCCAAACCCCTGGCCACCAATAAAATTCTCCGGGTGCCGATGCCGCCGCTCTCCGAGTACCGGAACGATCTGAATACCCTGATACGTGAAAGCAAACATTTGGCCAAGCAGGCCGGGGTGAAGATTCATCTTTATCTGAGCGGTCCCTCCGCGGAAAAATTACAGGACGCATTTGAAAACATGCAACCCGGTTGCGAAACCAAAGTGACGCTGTGTAAAACCTGGAAAGAGTGCCGGCAAAAACTGTTTGCCGATATCGGTGCGGACGATTTGGTTCTACTTCCGCAAATTCGTCGGGATACTGCCCTGTGGACACCGACCCTCGATCCGCTGCCCGAATTGATGGCCCGCCAGTTCCCGGATAACAATTTGATCGTGGTGTATCCTGAAACTGAAAGTCAGGAGGATTTCCAGGGGCCGGTCGCTTTGCCGGCGGATGACTCCTTCCCTGAAATCCGGGGGGTCGACTTCTCTACGGATCACCCTGCAGAAGCATGTATTGCGCAACTCATGACCGAAGGACTGCCCGAAGATCCTGAAATGGTGGGCGAGGCGATTCCCGCCCTGATCGATTCGGCCAAGTTAACCCCGGTGGCTTTGGCAAAAGATGTGATTTTACTGCATGGACATTGTGGGAACCGGGTGGGTCCGCTTATCCTGGTGGGAGTGGGGGACCCGATTTCCCCCTTCTTCGAACAGGAAAATGCTCCCCGAATTTTGATTAGCCTGCTCAGTC
Source organism: uncultured Verrucomicrobiota bacterium (assembly GCA_937127435.1). Classification (GTDB taxonomy): domain Bacteria; phylum Verrucomicrobiota; class Kiritimatiellia; order SS1-B-03-39; family UBA6053; genus UBA6053. The sequence continues at coordinate 35,847 of CAKZLZ010000087.1, forward strand.
CCCGGGATGATTCTCCTGAAATTCATTTGCGCTCCCTGGCCCGGGTGGCCAAACGGTTCCGTCAGACCGGGATTCGGGATCAATTGGAAAATGCCACCCGCGCCGTCGATGTCTGTCGGATCCTTGCAGATGCGGGCGGGGAAAACTCCTAGACCTTAAAATTTGATTTAATGCAAATCCTCGAAACCCCGGCCCGTCGTTCCGACGGACCTGGCTGAGGTTGGTATGGAGCGGAGGCCCATTTGCGGAAGTTTTTTGCCACGAAAGGACGCGAAAGGGGACGCCTCCTCCAAGCCCCGTTCCGCAGGAGGAGAGGGAGGAACCACAAAAAGCACAGAAGACACAAAAGGTACCCCCCCGAAATCCCGGAGCGGGGTTATAGGGGGTGTTTTTTTTGTGCCTTTTTGTGGTTAAAAAATCAACAGAGATTTCATGGTGAATGAACAATAGGGTTTCAGAAAATGCTCCCGCATATTTAATGTAGTTCCCCGGAGCATCCGTGCGCAATAGCGAGCATCTGCGGTTTAAAAAACAATTCTATCAATAAAGTCTTTGCCTTTGCTTGTCAGCGCCGTCACTCTGCTTTAACAGACGCAGTATGAGCACCATTACCACGCCACTTCGTTTCCGCCCGGTTTATCAGCCCTACATTTGGGGAGGAGAAAAACTTCGCAGCCGTTTGGGGCGCAGCGATACCCCGGAAGGCATTGTGGCCGAGTCCTGGGAAGTTTCTTCCCGCGAAGACGGAATGGGGGTGGTGGCCGAAGGCGCGCACGGCGGAAAAACTTTTCAGGCGCTTCTGCAGGAAGATGCGGCCGGAATCCTGGGAAGCCGGGTGAAGCAGGATGATTTCCCTTTATTAATCAAGGTGCTCGATGCAGCCAAAACCCTCAGTGTGCAAGTGCATCCCAATGATGAAACGGCCGCGGAATTCGGAGGGGAAGCCAAAACGGAAACCTGGTATATTCTCGAAGCCGATCCGGATGCCTGCGTGTATTGTGGAATTAAAAGCGGTGTAAGTCCCGAACAATTCCGGGCGGCGATTGCGGACAATACGTTGGAGCCGCTGTTGAAAAAAATCCCGGTGAAAGCCGGCGATGCGATTTTTGTGCCCGGTGGACGCGTACATGCCATTGCCTCCGGATGTTTATTGCTGGAGGTGCAGCAGAACTCAAATACCACTTACCGGATTTATGACTGGGGGCGGGTGGATGCCGACGGCAAAGGACGTCAACTGCATATCGACCAGGCCCTGCAGGTGAGCATTTTTGAAGAGGAAGGGTCTGCGTTGACCCCTGCCAAAACTTTGGCGCCGCTGGCAGGTCTGCCGAGAGAGCAGATTATGATTTCGCCTTACTTTCTGTTGGAAAAATTAAGCCTGGAAGCTTCTGCCAGCTTGCCCGCCCACCCGGAAAGTTTCCAGGTGCTCTTTGCCATCGATGGCGATTTGCAAGTGAGCACCGGGGGCGAGACGGTTCAGGTTCCTGCCGGTTCCTCGGTTCTGCTGCCTGCCGCCGCCTCTGCGACGGAAGTGAAGGCCTTGACGGGATCCATGTGCTTTATGCGCATTACCCAGCCGTAGTGAATGAGGACCGGGGGCGCCTCGCCCCCGCAAAAAATAGAAGAAAGGATGAAATCGTGGGGGCGAGGCGCCCCCAATCCATTTTACCATTGCACCTGCGGGAGCTTGAATCTATAGTCACTCCCGTGAAAACCTTCATTCTTTCTCTCTCTCTCATTTTTCTGCTCAGCGCTTGCGGCCGCAATCCGGAATCCCTCAACCGCAAAGGTGTCGAGGCGCTCAATGCCGGGGAGTATAGCAAGGCCGCCCGCCTGCTGGAAAAAGCAGCGGAAAAAACAGAGGGCGCAAATGCCTCTGAAATTTGGGGACATGCAGGATTGGCCGCGGCCCACGTGAAAGACCGGAAAGGGGATGCGGAAAGTTTTCTGCTGAAGGCTCTGGAATTGGATCAGGGAAATCTCACCGCGAATTATAATTTGGGAGACCTGCTGATACAGCAAAACCGATTTGATGAAGCCGCCATCTATTTGGAGCAGGCGGCGGCTCTGGGCAGTGCGGAGGCTTTGGAAGCGCTGGCGGGCATTGCCCTTCGGCAGGGGAACATGGATAATGCCTATTCGTATTTGCAACAGGCACGGGCCCGCGATGAAAATGTGCGGGTGCTCACAACCCTGGCGGTGGCGGGGAAAGGGCAGTTGTCCATCGACGAATCCCGTATGTTGCTTCAGAAGGCTGTCACCATGGACCCGAACTACGCGCCGGCGCAATTGAATTTGGCGGCCCTCTTGGATCAGCACCGCCTGGATCCCGCGCAGGCGGCATCGCATTATGAAGCCTTTTTACGCATTCTTCCCGAAGATGAGAAAGTGCCATTGGTTCATGAGCGTCTTCAAATCATGTTGCAACGACAGGCGGATGGCGATTTTTCCCGTCCGGATCCTGTACGCAGGGAAGTTGAAGCTTTGCTGGATCAGGCCTCCACTGCGGCCGCGCAGGATGACAAAAGAAGCGCGCTGCAATACTGCCTGCGTGCGAACGCGGTGGCCGCCCGTGCACAACGCACGGATTTACGTGAACGCTCTCTGCGGGCCGCCGCCACCCTGGCGCCCGATTCCGCCCGCGCTCATTTTGGGTTGGGACAGTTTTTGCTGAGCCAAAACCGTCAAACCGAAGCTATGGTCTCCATGGAAAAAGCCCGGGAGATAGCGCCCGGATTGGCCATGACCTTGCGCCCCGGTATTTTGTTGGCCACCGATCTTGGACGTAAAGAGGCCGCCACCGCCATGTTACAGGCTGCGGAACAGGCCGGCGCGGCCAATCCGGATCTGTTGTTGGAAATTGGAGATCTTTACGCGGAAGCGCTCAACAATGACCGTGAATCCAAGCGGGTGTATAACGTCATTCTGAATGGATTTCCGGACTACAATCAACGCGCGGAAGTGCAGGCGAGACTCAATCGGTAGCGGCTTGGAATGCGGGAGGCTTGCCTCCGCCTTTTTGAACTGAATCAGGTTTCAGTCTTTATACTTGTTCTTTTTTTCTGCTTTCTCTGGCTTCTCCAAAGGCGCCAGCACCACCACAAATTCCCCTTTGGAGCTGTGGCTGTCCAGGAAGGAGGCGAGTTCCGCGGCGGTGCCGCTTTGCAGGGTTTCAAACTTTTTGGTCAGTTCCCGGCCGATAAAAACTTCGCGTTCTCCCAGAAGGTCCTGAATATCCGCCATCAACTTTTGAATGCGGTGGGTGGATTCGTAAAGTACCACGCTGCGGGCTTCCTCTTTAAAACTTTCCAATAAACGGCGCCGACCGGCACTTTTGTTGGGAGGAAAACCGGCGAAGATAAATCCGTCCTGACCCCATCCACTCAGCGCCAATCCGGTGGTGACTGCGGTGGGACCGGGAATCGAAGTGATAAAAAGCCCTGCTGCCCGCACCGCCCGCACCATGCGGGAGCCCGGATCCGAGATCAGAGGCATGCCGGCATCACTGACCAGCGCAACCGCTTTCCCGGCTTCAATTTCGGAAATGACCCGTTCCACCCGGGATCTTTCATTAAATTCGTGGCAGGAGACCAGCGGTTTGGAAATTTCATAGCGTTGAAGCAAAATGCCGGTTTTACGGGTGTCTTCGGCCAGAATTACATCCACTTCCTGCAGCGTGCGCACGCCGCGAAAGGTCATATCTTCCAAGTTTCCGATAGGGGTTCCAACCAAATAAAGTCCTGCTTCCATGGCCTTCTCCTACATCAACCGCAGTTGAAGGCAATTCAAGACTTGCCCTTCGCCCGCTTTCCTATTAAAACGACTTTTCTTCACACCTGCCCAGGTGGTGGAATTGGCAGACACAAGGGACTTAAAATCCCTCGGCCTTATGGCCTTGCGGGTTCGAGTCCCGCCCTGGGTACCATTTCTTGGCCTCGATTTTTCGGGGCTATTTTTTTGGTTATAAAGTGTTTATGACGATGGTGTCCTGTTTTTGAAAATGAAACAAGCATGTTAAAGAACACCATAAAAAGACTCTAAATCCGTCAAGGTTTGTCAAGGTCATGCTCGGCGCTAAAAATGAGGGGCGCACCACGGGAAGCTGAACGCGGTGGGTTATGCTTTGGCTATGATATAGACGCCTGCACCCAGCATGCAACAACCTGCGATGGATTGCGTTCGCTTCTGTGCATTTTGGTTTTTGAATGAGGTCACTATTCTTTGTGCGGCGACCGCATATAAAATCTTTACGCCACCCACCGCAATGAGGGTCACGGCGAAAATGCCAACCACATCCTTTAAACTGAGGCTGGACAGGTCAACGAATGCGGGAAATAAGCTGGCATAGAACAAAATGGCTTTGATGTCTCCGAGGGTGAGCAGGAATCCGGAAACGAAGCTTGCCAGCAGGGATCGCTTGGATGGGGTGGACGGAGCAGGACGCTCTTTTCCGTTGGAGCGGATGACGCTGACTCCTAACCAAAGGAGGTAGCCGCCTCCGGCATACCGGAGGAGGACAAAGAATGAACCCAGGGTCTCGGCGAGAAATCCCATTCCCAGCAGGGCCAGGGCAACAAAAACCAAATCGCCGAGGATGATGCCTCCCGCAACGGCCATTCCATTTTTCACCCCGCGAGTTACGGACCGTGTCACCACCAACGCGACACTCGCGCTTGGAATCGCGGCCAGCAGAATCATGGTAACCAAAAGTGTGATGAAGGAGATCGTCGTCATTGTTGTGCGGGTAAAATAGTTGAAACATCCGTAGGATTCAAGTGTACGGTGTGGTTGATGTTATCTGAAATGTTGACGCTTCCCTTTCGCTCAAGGGAAGACAGGTTGTGGGATTTGAGAGCCGCACTTTCAGCGCTCAGCCATTGGGTTGTGCATAAGAACCTGCCCTTGCGGGCCGGCCTGTGGAGAGTCGCCCCTTCGGGGCTGCATGGGTTGGGGATTTCGATAGGGATGCTTAAAATCCCTTGGTCTCCTAGGACCCTCGGTGGTGAAATCACGGATCGACCGGAGTCCTGAACGGGAGCCTCTCAGTCCACCCACCCGGGTAGGGATTTATTTTTTGGTGAACCCCTCCGGATGTTGTGGGAGCGAATCGGTTATTTCGTACCACGGCGCTTTGACACTTGTCCAGTAGTGGGCTTGAGGTGTCATTTGTGGATCATCATCCAGTGAGCCCGCACGGATGAAGACCATGTCGGGTCTGTGGGCTGCGCGTAAGTACATTCGACATCCGCAGGTTCCACAGAAGAAACGGTTTTTCCCGGGTGAGGACTGATATTCAGTGAGCTGCTCTTCACCCGCAACAATCCTGAAACCATCGGCTTCCGTGGCCAGCACCGAGGAAAATGCAGATCCGGAATATTTCCGGCAGTCTGGACAATGGCAATACGCAAACATCAACAATTTTCCATGGATCTCGTATTTGACTGCACCGCAGTGGCAACTTCCTCTGATCATCCTTTTCTCCTTTAGTTTCATGGGTTTTAAACATGCTTCAGTATGCAGGTTCCCTGAAACTTGAAAAGTATATTGTATCAGTATTGATCAATGAAACCCGGCAAAGAATGCGGTTATAAGTGGTGGTTAAAATTAATATATTTAATATCTGGCATCTTTGAAAGTTTATCCCGAAATATGAGCAAAAGGTTTTAGAAGGTGGGGGTTTGTGAGGAGAAAATGTAAGAAATGTTAGATGTCGGTTCAGGGTCATTATGACCGTTTACAGCGGGTGAAAGGGGTTGTATGGAGCACTTGTGCCGAGGGGAAAATCTTCGGTTTCTGCCTTACGAGTTATCTAGACATCTATACAAAATGAAAAATTCTACATCCCAAAATTCTACTGCCCTGCCGCGTTATCAGGTGATTCGTCAACAGCTGGAACAGATGATCATCGAGTCGTATACCAGCGGCGACAAGTTGCCGTCGGAACAGATGTTGGCCGCGATGTTTTCGGTGAATCGTCACACGGTTCGTCATGCGGTGGATGTGTTGGTGCATGAGGGTTTGGTAGAGCGTCGGCACGGGGTGGGGGTATTTGTGTTAGAGCATGCGGTAGCGTATCCTCTGGAGTCAGGCACCCGCTTTTCGGCCAACCTCGAGTTGGCAGGTTTGAAATCCACCGTGACTAAATTGGGTCTGCGACTTGAACCGGGGTCCAGTGGGGTGGCGGAGAGACTGGGTCTGCAGAGTGGCGCGGAGCTTTGTCGTCTGGATGTTTTACGAAAAGCGAACGGCAATCCGATTTCGTTGAGTACCCATTATTTTCGTCCGGAGTTGATGGAGGTCTTCGGCAAGTCCTATGTCAGCGGATCGTTGCATGGATTTATGGAGACCCATCTGGGCTATCGACCGGTGCGGGTGGAGAGCCGGATCAGTTCGATTCTGCCCCGCGGCCGGGATGCTCAGTTTTTGCTGATGCCCCGAAATCATCCGGTGTTGCGGGTGAAAAGTTTAAACGTGCATCCGGAAAGTAGTGAGCCGGTGGAATATGTCTTGTCACGCTTTCGCGCTGATCGCGTGGAACTCAACATTCAACTTTGAGGCAGAAACAATGATTCGTTCTATATCAGTTGAAAATCCGCCGAGAGCGCAATGGGGTGTGTTGCTTGGTTTGTTACCTGAAGCCCAGGTAACGGAAGTGGCAACCCGTCTGTTGGAAGAGGGCGGATGGAAATTGGACCGGGTGGCCCGCGAGGGGCTACGTTTGCTTCCTTTACGGGAGAGCACCCGCGGAGAAGTGTTTTATTTGGGCGAAATCCCCTTGGTGGAAGTGCGGGTGATTTTGCAAAATGATCACGGCAAAATGCTGGAGGGGGGTGCCGCCTTGTTGGACGTTTCTGAAGAGCTGACCGAGGCGGTGGCGGTATTAGATGCCTTACTGACGGCGGAACTGGACGACGCGGGAGAAATTACCGGATTGTTGTCGGAAGGGTTCGAAATCAAAAAAAATATCGAGAAAGAGCGGGCGCATATGCGGGCGCGTACCCGGGTGAATTTCAGTTTGTTGTCCGATGCGGATGGGGAGGAGTCGGTATGAAGGTGAGCATGGATGATTCGCATGTGCAACAGCAGGTTTTCCAAGTGTTGATGCAGGCCATGGCCCGTCCGGGGACCTGGGGAGATTTACCTGTCGGGGCACAACCACTGGATCTGGTGCTCACGGCCTTGTGTGATCCCGCGGCGGGATTTGCGGATGCGGAAAACCGGGTGGGGGAGCGGACACGTCTGCATATTGGGACGCAAGTTTTATCAGAAGACACTGCTTTTTTTGTGGTGGCGGATGGGTCATCGGCTCAGGCGGCGGAACGTCAGCATCCCTGTTTAGGTACGTTGGAAGATCCGCATCTGTCCACGACTTTTGTGCTGATGCTTCCGGAAGCTACAGCAGAAAATGTGCTTAAATTGCAGGGGCCGGGGATTCATCCGTCGGGTGTTTCTATGGACGTAGGAGGCTTGCATTCACGTTGGCTGGAACGTCGCGAAACCTGGGTACGGCATTTTCCTATGGGCGTTGATTTCATTTTGCTGAGGGGCGCACGCGTGGCCGCTTTACCGCGCACCACCCGCGTACTGACGGAGGAAGGAATATGAGTTATGTCGCTGCCAAGGGAGGTCGGAAGGCAATTCAAGCCGCCAACGAGGCCATGGAATATTTGCGTACCCGGAATACAGATCAATCCGCTCTTTTATTGGAAACCATCAAAACCCAACTGCACGGATTGCTCAGTCGGGTACTTTCGGAGGGAGGACTCTATTCCGAAGAATTGGCGGCGCTGGCGATTAAGCAGGCGGCGGGTGATACTTTGGAGGCGGCCTACTATTTACGTGCGCATCGATCCGCTTGTCCGCGGCTGGGGGAGACACCGGTGCATTGTGGATCGGAGATGCGGGTGATCCGTCGGGTTTCGGCGGCGTTTAAAGATATTCCGGGCGGACAAATTTTGGGTCCGACACCGGATTATTTGCAACGGCTCTTTCGATTTGAATTGCTGAAGGAAGATCAGCAGGCCTTCAGCGAAGTGACCCAACGTTGGTTTGCCACCCCGGGCATGGACACAGAAATTCCGGATACCTTTCCCAAAGTATTGGATGCATTGCGGGCGGAAGGGCTGTTGCCTCCGGCGGAAGATGCCGCGGAGAAGCGTCCGTTTGATATTACCCGCGAGCCACTGGTCTTTCCGCTGCCGCGTTCGGCGGGGTTGTCGATCATGGCACGGGGTGAGACCGGTTCGGTGCTGGCGATGGGCTATTCCAATATGCGGGGTTATGGGGATGTACATCCGACGGTTGCAGAATTGCGGGTGGGGTATTTACCCATTACAGTGCCGCATTCGGTGACAGGCGAGCCGGTGGAGGCCGGAGAAATTTTAATGACGGAATGCGAGGTGGTGGCCATGTTCGAGGCGGATGAAGAGGGCGCACCGCCGGTGTTTACTTTGGGCTACGGCGCCTGTTTTGGTCGCAACGAAGCGAAGGCGGTTTGCATGGCGGTGTTGGATCGGTCGATGGATATTGGCCGGAAGCAAGGGCCGTCGAATCCATCGGAAGATGAAGAATTTGTGCTGCTGCACGTGGACGGCATCGAGTCCATGGGCTTTGCCACCCACTATAAAATGCCCCATTACATCACCTTTGAATCTGATTTGGATCGCATCCGGCAAGCCCGGAATGCGGCGGGGAAAGGAGAGGACGCATGAACACGGCAAAACGAAAAATACCTTTTGGCTTTATTGACGATCAGGCGAAGCGGGAAATTCGTCGCAGCATTCTCAAAGCGATTGCCATCCCCGGATATCAAACCCCGTACTCGTCGCGGGAAATGCCCATGGCACGGGGATTTGGGACGGGAGGGTTGCAGTTGACCTTGTCACTGGTGGGGCGGCAGGATGTAGTGAAGGTGATTGATCAGGGGAGCGATGACTCGGTGAACGCAGTCAATATCCGTCAGTTTGTTCAGGACGTTTGCGAAGGGGTTCAAACCACCTTGCGCACGCAAGAAGCCAGCTTGATTCAGACGCGCCATCGCATACCGGAGGTGCCGTTACGGGAAGATCAGGTCTTGGTTTTTCAAGTGCCGTATCCCGATTCACTGGTGATTGTGGAATCCAATGAGGCGACCCGCAAGTGCATGCACGGGGAGGGGGATTATTCGCGGCTGCTGGTGAAGTTGTATGAGGATATGGTGCATTTTAAAAAGATCACCTTGAGCCATCGCTATCCCACACAGATTCATACCCACTACGTGATCGATCCGTCACCGATCCCCCGCTACGACGTGCCGCGTTTGCATCAGGCCCCCAATCTTTTTCTGTTTGGAGCAGGCCGTGAAAAGAAAATTTATGCGGTGCCTCCCTACACCGAAGCCCGGCCGCTGGTCTTGGATGATATTCCGTTTGAAGTGGAGGATTTCACCCATCCTGAAACCGGCGATCGATATTGTTGTGAGGTCTGCGGCAGTGACCGGAGTTTTCTGGAAGAATTTAAACAGGCGGATGGCGGATCGGTTTGGCAATGTTCGGATACGGACTTTTGTGCCTCGATGCTTGAAGCCGCTGAAGCAGCAGAGGGTGTGATATGAAACCAATTTTAGATGTGAAAGGTCTGACCCGGATTCATGGCAAAAGTTGTGACGGCTGCCTCGCCGCTACGGGTCCGAAGGTCGGAGGCAATCAATGTCCGCATTGCGGAAGTATTGTTGCCTGTGCGGATGTGAGCTTCCAATTAATGGAAGGAGAGATCCTGGGAATCATCGGCGAATCCGGTAGTGGAAAATCAACGGTGATCCGTCTGTTGTACATGCTGGATCAAGCGCTGGCAGGTGGAGCGTTGCTCCATGGCGGAGAAGAGTCGGCGATCGATCTGATGGCGCTGAATCGGGCACAGGCCCGGCAACTGCGGGACCGTCATATGGGCATTGTGCATCAAAATCCCCGACTGGGTTTGAACTATCAGATCAGTGCCGGGGGCAACATTGCGGAACGCCTGCTGATGAGTGGTAACCGACGTTATCACGACATCCGCCGCATTGCCTCGGAGTTGTTGGTGCGTACTGAGGTGCCGGTCAGCCGCATGGATGATTTTCCCGGAACCTTTTCCGGGGGTATGCAACAACGGGTGCAAATTGCCAAGGCGCTCTCCACCCGTCCGCGTCTGCTGTTGCTCGATGAAGTGACCACGGGGCTGGATCTATCGGTGCAGGCCCGGATCTTGGATCTCATTCTGGAACTGCAACGTGAACTGGGCATCAGCATGATTGTGGTGACCCATGATCTGGGCGTCATCCGCCTGCTGGCCTCCCGCACCCTGGTGATGAAAACCGGACGTATTGTGGAGAGCGGATTGACCGATCAGGTGCTGCAGGATCCGCAACACGCCTACACTCAACAACTCGTGGCCTCCGCATTATGAACGACCTTCCTTTAGATCTTTTACTTCGTGTCCGCCAACTGCGGAAATCCTTTTTTCTGCATGAGCGTGGACTGGGTATCGACTCGTCCCGTCCGGTTGACCTGGAGGTACGTGCCGGTGAGCTCACAGCATTGACCGGTCCTTCCGGCGTGGGGAAATCCAGTGTGGTGAAGGCTATTTACCGAACCTACCTTCCCAGTGGCGGAGAGATTCTGTATCGGGACACGGCCGGTCGGGTGGAGAGTTTGGTTACGGCCCCCGAGTCGCGCATCCTCGAATTACGCCGCCGCGAAATCCGTTACGTCACCCAGTTTTTACATTTCCTCCCACGTCGCTCCACTTTGGATATTGTGGCGGAACCGCTGTGGCAGGAAGGTATCCCGGCAGCTGAAGCCGAAGCGGAGGCGCGGGCTTGGTTGCATCGCTTTAAACTGCCTGAAAATTTGCACGGGGTTTCTCCGGCAACTTTTTCCGGTGGCGAAAAGCAACGGGTAAATCTGGCGCGGGGGCTGATCGGATCGCCCCGGCTTATTTTGTTGGATGAACCCACGGCAAGTCTGGATAAACACACGGCGGCGATTGTGATCGAGGCGGTGAGGGAACAGTTGTCGCGGGGAATTGGCATGCTGGGGATCTTTCATGATCCGGAACTGGTGGCGGCGCTCGCCACCACTGAAATTTGTATGAATGGAGAATCGATATGAACGGAACGTATACTTTGATCAATGCCACCCTGGTGCTTGAAGATCACTTAATTGAAAACAGTAGCCTGTGGGTGGAAGACGGGGATATTGCAGGTGTGGACAGCGTTGCTCCCCATGGACCGGAGATTGATCTGGGTGGCGCGCTGTTGTTGCCGGGCTTGGTGGATCTGCATGGCGACGCGCTGGAAAAAGAAATCGAGCCCAGGCCCGGCGTGTACTTTTCGACAGAGCTGGCGATGCGTCAGATTGATTTGCGTTGCGCCTGCAACGGGATTACCACCGCTTATCACGCGATTTCATTTGCCGGGGACGAGTTGGGGATTCGCAATCCCGCGATGGCCGCGGAAATTGTGGCGTCGCTGCATGACCACGCCCGTGACTTGCGTGCAGACCATCGACTGCATTGCCGCTATGAGATTACGGACACGGACAGTTTGGAGTTGGTACGCACGCTGATAAATTCCGGCCGGGTGAGTTTCCTTTCCTTTATGGATCATACCCCGGGTCAGGGACAGTTCCGATCGGTGGAATCTTATCATAATTTTCTGCGCAAAACCTATGCCACGGATGCGGAGCGTTTAAACGAGATGACCCTGCGGAAGCAGGAGGCGGGCAAGTCCGGCTTTGAGCGCATTGAAATCCTCAGTGCCTGTGCACGGGAAGCGGGCATCCACATGGCAAGTCATGATGATGATTGCGCGGCCAAGATCGATGCGCTGCATGGGCACGGAGTGCGGGTAAGTGAATTTCCTATCAACCTCGAAACCGCAGTGCACGCCCGGTCCCGGGGCTGGTCGGCGATGGTGGGAGCGCCGAATCTGATGCGGGGAAAAAGTTCAGGGAGCGGACTGAGTGCCGAAGAGGGGTTGCGTCACGGGGGCGCGGATATTTTGGTAAGTGACTACGCACCGGCGGCGATGTTGCCGGCTTTGTTTCGCGCGGTGGACATCGGGTTGATGGATTTGCCGTCGGCGGTACGCATGGCCAGTCTGACCCCCGCGCTGGCGGCGGGCCTGGAGGATCGGGGTGTTTTGCAGGTAGGGAAACGTGCAGATATGATTGCGGTGCGCCGGGCGGGTTCCTTTCAGGTGGTCGAAAGCGTGTGGAAGCAGGGAGAGCTGACATGCAACTGAATTTCCTCGGCACCAGCGGTGCCAAATCGTTGCCCCTGTTTCGCAGTCAGCATCCGCAAAGTGTGGCGGCGCGACAGGACCCTTCGCGTCGGCGGCATCCAAGTTGCGCCTACGTGGAAGCGGAAGGTTGGGGACTGCTTCTGGACGCGGGACGCTTTGATGTGGGTGAGTTGCTGGAAGATAAACCTTTTCGCGGGGTATGTGTCACCCATTTCCATCCCGATCATGTGCAGGGTTTGTTCCCCCTGCGCTGGGCCGCAGGTGAACCCTTTCCGGTTTTTGCGCCTCAGGATGAAGTAGGCTGTGCCGACCTGACCACCTGGTCTTCACGACTGGATTGGCGAAGAGTAGAGCCTTTTCAAACCATTGACTTTGGACCCTTTGTGCTCACACCCGTTCCCCTAAACCATGAGCCATGCTGTCTGGGCTGGTGTGTGGAAACGCCCGCGGCGCGATTTGCCTGGTTGACCGACACGTCGGGACTTCCGACGGAAACGCTGGCATATCTCCGCGGTTGGCAACCCGATGCCATTGCCATTGACTGCACCTACCCGCCCCGCGAGACCCCGCATCCTGCCCACAACGATTTAACCCAGGTGTTGCGGATTCACGCGCAGCTGGCTCCCGAAACCACCTGGCTCCTTCACCTCAACGAAGCCATTCTGCAATGGCTCGAAGAACATCCCGACGCGTTGCCCGAAGGGGTGGCGCTGCCGGTGGAAAACCAACCCCTTTCCCTGATTCACAGGGGAAACTTAACCCTAAAATCCTAAACGGTAACTACACATGAACATAAAGAAGACACTTCTACAGATTCTGGCGATCGGGCTCCTGCCTCTCGCCACTTTCGCACAGGCTCCCAAGCCTGACGGCTCCGCGCAACATCCCTTGCGTGTGATGCTGATCCCCGCTGATGGAGGAACCGAAGACGGCACCATTGCCGACTTCCAGCCGATCTTTAACGCGGTAACCCGCAGTACCGACATTCACTTCGATATTCGCGTAGGCCAAAGCTATGGCGCGGTGGTGGAAGCGATGTCCAACGAACTGGTTGACGTGGCGTTTTTCGGCCCGATCTCATATTTGCAGGCCCGCAAACGGGGTGGCGCAGAGCTGCTTGCGGTCGCGGTCAGCAAAGGCGAGTCCGTCTATTACGCGGGTATTTTTGTGCCGGCAGATTCCGATATCCAGAAACTGGAAGATCTCAAAGGACGCTCCGTCGCCTTTGGGGATGTGAACTCCACCTCCTCTTTCACCTATCAGGTCGCCCTGATGTTGCAGAACGATATCGATCCTGCCCGCGACCTCGGTAAAATCCGGATGACCGGTAGTCATGCGAATTCACTGGGGGCGTTGACCTCCGGTCAGGTGGATGCCGCCTGTTTCTCCTTTGACTCTTATCTGAAAGCGGTGAATGCCGGTGCGATTGATCCTAAAAGCATCCGGGTATTGGTGAAAAGCGATCCGATTCCGTATCCGCCGTTGGCCATGCATCCCAAACTGGACAAAGAAACCCGTGCCAAGTTGCGGGCGGCTTTTGACAGTATCCACAAAACAGAAGGGGTGACCCCTGACATGATTCGTGGATACGGCGGCAAGAAGGTCGACCGTTACGACGGCTATTTCTCCGAAGAGATATTCACCAAAGCCGGAGAAGCACTGGCTGCGGTCACCAACGACGTGCGGGGTGCGATGTTGCGCCGCGCTTCAGAACGTTAAAACCTGCCCCTTGGGACTATTGATGAAAAACATAACCGACAATAAAAACGACGCGATCCTGCGATTCGAGAATGCCTCTAAGGTTTATCCCGATGGGACCCGCGCCATGAGTGATATTCAATTAAAAGTTCCCGAGGGGCAATTTTGTGTGATTCTCGGCCCCTCCGGGGCCGGGAAATCCACTTTGCTCCGTTGCATAAACGGTATGACCCTGCCCAGTGAGGGCGGACTCACCATTGACAACCTGCCCATGGACAAGCGGCACCGCCGTACGATCCAGCGTGAGGTGGCCATGATCCACCAATCTTTCAATTTAATTCCGAGGCTAACCGTGGCCACCAATATTCTGGCCGGAGCCTTGGAACACACCCCGGGCTGGCGGGCGGGACTTTTTTGGTTTGGAAAAGACCTCATACGCCGCAGCCGCGAGCTGGCGCATCAAATGGGGTTGAACGAAGCCCAGTATTACCGCAAGGCCAGTGAGCTGTCCGGCGGTCAACAACAGCGTGTCGGCATTGCCCGGGCGTTTATTGTGGATCCGCGGATTGTGTTGGCGGACGAACCGGTTGCCAGTTTGGATCCCAAAACCAGTCGGGAAATTCTTACCCTGCTGCGCGGAGCCGCGCACCAACGCGGTGCCACGGTACTGTGCAGTCTCCATCAGATTGATTTGGCCCGGGAGTTTGCGGACCGCATTGTCGGCATGCACGCCGGGGAGATCGTTTTTGACGGCAAGGCTGACGAATTGACCGATGACATGTTGAACCTGATTTATGATGGGAAACCCAGTTTCTCCACAGACAAAACCGAGAGTCGCAACCCCCGGGTTGCCTGAGATAATTTATGAGCACACTACATCCGACCGTGGTACCGACACCGAACAAAGCTATTCCGCCCGAGGAATGGTTTCATAAACCGCCCTTTAAAGCCAAGTCCTTCTTTATCGCATTTTGCCTCTTGGTTTTGTTGGCCTGGACCGGACACAATACCGAAATTCCGCGCATGATGGGGCTGCTGGGAGACTGGGGACTGGATGTCATCGGGGTCAAAGAAAATTCTCAAGTGGGAGCCGGCTTCCAGAAAGTGGGCGAGGATTTGTTTCCGCTGGTCATCGCGGATAAAACCCCGGTGAGCCGCCTGGAGAATTTTGACCCGGAAAACCTTCCGCGTTTTTCCCGGATAGAGATTCAGGAAGTCCGGGAGATGACCATGAATTCGGATACCTTTGAAATGGTGGAGACGGTCAGCGAAGTGGAGTATCTGGTGGAACCGGTGGGCTACCTTCAGCATGTGCTGAAAAAGATGGTGGAAACCTTGGAAATTGCCATTTGGGGAACCGTGATCTCTCTGATAGTCAGTGCGCCACTGGCCTATCTCAGCGCGCGGAATTATACCCCGCATGTGATTTTTTATCAGGGAGCCCGGGCGTTGGTGGGGATGTTACGTTCGGTACCGGAATTGATCAGTGCGCTGTTTTTGGTGTTGGCCTTCGGGTTTGGGCCCATTGCGGGGATTTTGGCACTGGGTTTGCATTCCGCGGGATTCCTGGGGAAATTTTTCGCGGAGGATATCGAGAATGCGGAGAAGGGAGCGCAGGAGGCGCTGTTAAGTTTGGGCACCTCGAAACCGAAAGTGCTCTGGTATGCGGTGATGCCGCAGGTGCTTCCTTCCTATGTGGCTTACACGTTGTATATTCTGGATCGAAATGTGCGCATGGCGTCGGTGATCGGGATTGTGGGTGCGGGAGGGATTGGACAGGAGTTGAAGGGTCGTTATGATATGTTTAACTATGGTCATGTGGCCACCATCCTGTTGGTGCTGTTTATCACGGTGTTTGCACTTGATCAGTTTTCCGCCCAGATCCGCAAAAAATTAATTCGGTAAATTGTTATGATTGATTCTCCCCGTCTCTCCCTGGGTCGTCGTCTGCTGGACGCACAAATTCCGTTTTTCCGTGAACACTTTGGTCAGGTCGACAGCCAGTGGAAAGCGGACCGCAGCCGGGTAACCGAAGTGGATCTGAAAATTTCCCGGGAAATCTTGTCCGCCCTGGCTTTGGATTTTCCGCAGGACCTGGCCCTGAGCGAGGAGGCGCCATTGCCGGATCCTGCCTGTTTTTCCGAGCATGAATATTGTTGGGTGTTGGATCCGGTGGACGGGACCAATAATTATGCCTGCGGTCTTTCTTCCTGTGCGATTTCGCTGGGATTGCTTCGGCATGGCGAGCCGGTGTATGGCTGGATCTATGACTATGGATTAGATGCCGTTTTTCATGGGGGTCCCGGTCTGGGGATGTTTTGTGGCGCGTCGCGGGTGCAACCCATGCAGAGAGACGTGGCCCCGGAACAGCGTCTGCTGGCGGTGCATTTTCCGTTGCCGGAGGAGGTTCACTTACGAATGCTGTCGGTGCTGTCGGTGCTGTCGGTGCTGTCGGCCTACAAAATCCGCTCGTTGGGAAGCGCGGCCTTGAATTTGCTCTATGTGGCGCTGGGACGCATGGATGCGGTGATGGAGCACGGCATCAAGGTTTGGGATATTGCGGCCGCGGCCGCACTGTTGAAGGCCTGCGGATTAGAAATGCATGGTAAAGGTGCCGATGTGTTTCCGTTGCGGGCGGACAGTCGGGTGGACGCGCCCTTCGGATATGTGGCGGGGAATGCGGAACTGGTATCGCTGTTGTTGGCTGCGGAGGCAGGGGAATGACGAAGGGAAATGACCCCTGGGCGAGACTGGTCCGCCTGGCTCTTCAACAATTGGTTTCCTGGGGCGGGTTGTATTATACCTTCTCGGTGATTCAGGTTCCAATGCAGGCGGAGTTAGGGTGGGATCCCTCTGTGATCTCTGCCGGATTTTCTCTGACCCTGTTGTGCTACGCGCTCAGCGGTCCCTTTTTGGGATGGCTGTTTGACCGGTTTGGCACCTGGGTCCTGATGCTCTCCGGAGCGGTACTGGGTATCGGCATGTTGGTTTTGTGGAGTTTGGTTCAACATCCGGCGGTGTACCTGGGGGTCATGTCACTGATGGGGATCTGTATGGCGGGTTGTCTCTACGAGCCGGCCTTTTATTTGGTGGCGAAGTGGTTTCCTGCGCGGCGGGCGCCCGCATTGACGTTGCTGACCTTTTTCGGCGCCTTGGCGAGTCCCATTTTTCTTCCGCTGACCGAACGATTGGTGGAGGGGCAGGGCTGGCGGGGCGCGTTGCAGTGGCTCAGTGTGGGTTTGTTGGTGGTCGCCGTTCCGTTGCTGCTCAGTTTGCCGCGTGCACACGACTGGCTGCCGGCCCCGAAGGAGGGACATCCGTTGCAATTACGTCAGGTTTTAAAAGAAAGCCGGTTCTGGCGCTTACAGATTGGATTCATTCTTATTTCGATCACCGCCATCGCGATTCCGGTGAGTTTTGTTCCCTTCCTGGTGGCGCGGGGGGAAAGCCTCCGTTTCGCGGCGCAATGTGCGGGCAGCATCGCTATTTTTGGTATTGTGGGACGACTCTCCTTCGGCCGCGCCGGGGACGGACGGGGACTGGATGTGCTCAGCACCGTATTTTTCGGGCTGATGACGCTGGGGGTTTGGGTGTTGTTATCCCTTCCAACCGCGAAGGGGGCTTATCTGTTCGCGGCGATTTTCGGATTAGGCTATGGGGCGCTGTGGCCCAGTCGGGCTGCCCTGGTGGCCCGTGCCTGGAGCGGACCTACTTTGGCCACGCTGGCGGGGGTGTTTGCGTTGGGACCGAATCTGGCCAAAGCGGGCGCGCCCTTCCTGACGGTTCTCATTGCGACCGGAATCGGATTAGAAACCACCTTCCTGGTGCTTTCTCCGCTTCCTCTCTTGGGGGCGGTGCTCATCTGGTCGGCCCGGGTCAGTCATCAAAGAAATTTTCGGTCGTCGGAATAGATTTGAAGGGGATTTCCGAAAGACGCAATGGAAAGGGAGTGCCGGACCGGAGGGGTTATACAGGTTCTCCGCGGTGTTTCGAGGCAAGGACTTTGGCTTGCTTGGCAACTTCTTTGCGGAGTGCAGGCGGTTCCATCACTTCCGCCAATCCGCCCCAACTGAGAACCCAGCCGGGAATGCTTTCCACATGCTGGAGTTGAAGGGTGAGCAGCAGATTGCCGTCGGGTTGGATTTCAGTTTGCTGACTGTCATGCCAAATGCGTTCGGCGGCCAGGGTGGCCGCATACCCGGTGAATCGAATCACCACCTTTTGTTCCGGGGCCTCCGGGGAGGTGATCAGTCCCATGCTGCCGTGCAGATATTCATCCAAATCAAAATGGGCCGGCTCGGAAAAGCTTTCCTCCAACACTTCCAACTCTTTGATCCGGGGGAGGGCGAAGATGCGGATGTCTTTGGGCTTTTCATCCCAGGCAAACAAATACCAGCCCCCCTTCACCTGCGCCAGATGCAGCGGACGGACGGTGCGCGCTTTGGTGCGCCGGTTCTTGGCATTGGTGTAGCGGAGGAAGAGCTTCCGCTGTTTCACCAGCGCGGTGGACAGCAGTTCGATCATGTTTAAGTCCGCCTGCATCATGCCGCTTTCGTGAATGCTGAAGGCCCGGTCCAGATCCCGCCAACTGATGGTCACCCGTCCCTGAGCCTGTTCCGCCAGGCGGTCAAAGCCCGACTGCAGGGTCGCCCCCATCGCGGTACCTGCCAGCGGTGCCAACACTTTGCGGGCCACGAACAGGGCCATCAATTCTTCGGTCCCGATTTGCAGAGGAGGAAAGGCTTCGACCCGGGCGGTGTAGGCATAGCCATTCTGCTGCGGATCAAATTCCAGGGGCATCCCGAATTCGTCGCGCATAAAATCCAGATCGCGCTGAATGGTTTTGGTCGAAACTTCCAACCGCTTGGCCAGGGTGCTGCAGTTCGGAAATGTGCCGGCGGAAAGTTGCTCGTGAATGAGATGGATGCGTGCCAGCGGACGGCGGGTTTGACCGGATCGGGAGGGTTTCATATTTTTTATGCTGATTTGCGGGGGAGGGAAGATCAATACAAAAGTGGATTGGGTAGGGGGGGGACAAATGTAGTTCCACGCCTGCCCGCCTGCCCGCCTGCCCGTGCCGTTCCGGCACGTGAACGGCCAGGGAAGGACGCCCCAGCGGCCAGGGGGCCCCGTGGAAAACCAGGAGTTCTCCGCGGGGACCGCGGAGCTACATCTTCTGAACAGTTTACCGCGGGGACCGCGGAATTGCTTCATTTAATCCAATGCTGCCAATGTTCGTAGAGATAAAAGGGGACGCCCTGTTGTTGGCAGACGCGGATGGTGTGGCCGGTGCCGCCGGACATGGGATCGGGTTTCGTATAAAACAATCCCGCATCCGCCGGTGCCAGTCCGTTTTCCGGATCTCCCAGTACTTTCAAGGTGTCGCGGAGCAGGTAACGGGCTTTGGCCCCCAGTCTGGGGATCTTGCTGCGATTGGCCATCAGGCTTTTATTTTTGGGGGTGGCGATGTTGCTGACCGACACCAGATCCTCTTCATGCACCGCCGACACCTGATGGAGTGCCAATACCTGATAATCGGGATGCAGGTTCTTTTTCCGGTGTCCGGCAGTGGGGGTGATCACCTGCATGCGGGAGGGATCGACCGAGGTCACCCCTTCGGCAAACAGTGAATCCGATCCCTCCGCATTGCCCGAACGAAACAGGGCACGGGGCATGGCTTCCGCCAGCATGGCTCCCAGGCGGACAAGGTCGGGGCGCTGTGTTTCCACCACCGTGCGACTGCCTTCCAGCAGGATGATCGGATGACGGTATTTTTCTACTGCGCTTTGAAAATCTTCAAAGCCGGGAAGATGGATGTGGTAGTTCATGCAGGGATCTTAGCAGAGAGGGTCGGACAACGACGGTCTGACGGATCTATAGCCGGTTGAATTTTGCTCGGACCGTGGTTGTCCTACCCCCTGTGTTAGGATGCATCCATCATAACCCCAAGGAGAAAAGACATGAACAAAGAGCTCACCGAAATTTGGATGATTTTAGACCGCAGCGGCAGTATGGATGCCATTCACAGTGGTACCGTGGAAGCGGTCAATGCCTTTGTGACCGACCAGAAAACCGAAGAGGGTGAGGTGCAATTCACCCTGCGTCAGTTTGATAACGAAGTGGATACGGTGTATGACCGTTTGCCCCTGGAAAAAGTGCCGCTGATGAAACTGGATGATTTTCAGCCCCGGGGCATGACCGCGTTGAACGATGCGGTGGGTCAGGCCATTCTCGATCTGGGCCGGCTGCTGGAGAAAAGCCCAGAAGCCGAACGGCCCGGTCAGGTGATTTTCACCATTCTCACTGACGGATATGAGAATGCCAGCCAGGAATTTGACGGCAAACAAATCGCCGACATGATTCAACATCAGAAAAGAAAGTACGACTGGGAGTTCGTTTTTCTCGGTGCCAATATCGATGTGGATCAAGTGGGCGGAGAAATGAATATTGAACCCGAAGACCGGATCAGCTTCAGTTCCACCGATTGCAGCGTGAAAGAAAACATGAAAATCATGTCCAGCAACGTGAAATACAAACGCGCCAAACGGAGAGCTTCGTTTTAAATGAGAGCGCCGGAGTCCCGCGTTTACGCGGAAGTCCCCAAGCGGCCTTTAGGACGCGGGTTGCGGAGCCCGTAGTTCTGACGCTGAGCCGGAGTCCCCCTGGCCGAGGCTCGCGCCACGCGCGGGCAGGCGCGTTCACGCGGAAGTCTTCAAGCGGCCTTTAGGCCCCGGGTTGCGGAGCCCGTGGTTGTGAAACCGGGACGTAAACGCCCCTTGACAGCTTCCGCGTGAACGCGGGACTCCGGCCCATTTGTTATGGGGGTCGGAAAACCCTGAGGTTCCCCCAGTTCGCGGACAGTGGCGGGGCTTAGAGAATTTTGATACTGTATTTAGTGCTTGAGTTCAAGCG
>CAKZLZ010000088.1 GCA_937127435.1 uncultured Verrucomicrobiota bacterium
TAACTTTAGCTGGTGTGCCTGGGGGTGATGCTTATCAGGAATCTTTGAAGTTTCCTGCTTTAGATTTAGATATCGATACAGATCGTGACGGTACAGTTGATGAGGACGAAGACATTGTTGATGGGGAAGGTGGAAATGTTACCGCAGAAAATGAAGATGAGAATCTCTGGACGACGGAGGCTGGCGCGTTGGTGATACCAAGGTTTACCACATCTGAAAACCCCACATTCGCGTCAGGACTTACGAAACTCTTGCTTCGTTCACCTGGTAGTGAAAAACCTGCGGGTTATAGCGTGCAATTAAAATTAATAGATGAAGAAACGAAAACCGACTTGTACTTATTGAATGAGGATGGTGAGCGGCTAGATTTTGACGGTAATGGTGTTTTAGCTATCGATCCATGGCCTACTACACAACAAACCTATTATTTAGGCTCCTTACGTACTCGGAAAATTCAAGACAATAAGCCGAATGCATTTTCCCTTCAACTTGAAATTCTTGACAATAACGACGAGGTTGTCAGTTCCGATCCCGTGGCACTCAAAGTTGCGCCAGTTATTCTTCCCCCAGAATGTAACTCTGCTTCGAAGGTTTATTCATGGGCCCTCGAAATCGATGGGTTTACTAAACTTGTGCCCAAGGATGGATTTCCTTGGATGCAGGATGTGGTTAAGTTTGGGAAAGTTCAGGTTCAACCTGAGAGCAATAGCACACTTGGCGTGTTTTTGAGACACACTATATATAATGGAGACTTATCGATAGAATTACAAGATGAAAAAAACATTTCATATGTGGAATGGGATGTCGGTGGTCATGGTGGAAATATGATGGCTACTCCGCCACTACCTGAAGCACCTTTTGGAAAAATATTACTTGGTACAAAAAAATTGGCATCCAAACCAAATTGGACCGCTCAGGGAATTCAACATGTAGCAGAGATTGATACAAAGTGGTTGGAGGTAGGTCATGTGGATGAAATCTTGATGTGGGTTAGTCCAACCAAGGTTCTGTATGCTAGCCCTTGGAAGGCTGTTGACTTGCTGCATGAAGAGATAGTCGCCGGAAATGGTGCGAGAACTATTTAGTATGGCTATGAAAATAATGACAGCAAGGTGAAATCCATTGAAGAGGTAGTTATTTCGCTGAAACAGGGTGGAGGTTTTAAAAAAGATGTGCTTCCCACAGGGATGACAGGAGCAACGACCGACTAGAGTTTCCCGTTAATGTTTTTGAACTTAATGATTATTTGAGGGTTGATAACGAAATCTTAAAGGTCACCGCAGTGAATGGAAACACCATAACTGTGACGCGAGCGCAAGCTGGAACAACTCCAGTATTGCATGATGATGGGGTAGTGATTTACGCTTTGTCTGAGGATATGAAGCTGAACTTGCCGATTGGCTTGTCGCCTAGCAAATCAGCATCCTCTAAAATGGTGTTAGTAAGAAGTCAACTTCAGAGTGCTCTGGGTGAATATAATGTAACACTGGTGCCTATGCCTGTTTTGTTTGGGGTTAACCCAGACATAGGACCAGGTCTGATGGCCAAAAGTTCTAATATAGTAAACTGCCTGAATAACGGGAATGGGAAAATACATACACCCTTTACAGGTTGCTTAAAGTTTGAACAATATATTTTGAATGAATTACCAACTAGAGTGATGCATAATGTTTGGACACTTCATTGTGCATCGGGTGAGATCCATTGTGCAACTGCCGTTGAGCGTAGTATGCCTTTTCAACCGCTTTGGTGGAAAAAAATCGTTAACTGGGAGTAAATTGAAATGAAAATGATATCTGTATTACTTGTTCTCTTAGCATTACAGTGCTTTGGAGCAGACATTTTAGAAATCCCCTCACGGTTAGAGGAAATGGTAAATCTGGATGGAAAGGAATACCTGGAAGCACGTAACGAAATCGTTGGTTTTGGGGAAGGTGCATTGCCACGGTTGGCACAAGCGGCCGTAGACGATACCCTTGAGTGGCCGAGGCGTCTCGCGGCACGCATCTGCTACGAAAGAATTCTACGGGGAACAGATATTGAAGCTTTTATCGGGCGCGACTGGGAGCGCATCATATATGATGCGATTCCAGAATATAAACCAGATCCAAATCCAATTGTGGCTACTTATGAAGGAGAAGTCGTGCCTGATGTTGTAACGTTTAAGCCGGGAGACAAGATTATCCCATTGACTGGCGCAACCGGATACATCCGGAAGGATTTTATCCGAGATTGTGAGGAAATGGGCACCTGGTACTATTTCATTGAGTTGAATTGGAAGCAGACGAATGAAGTTCCGAAACAAAAAAAATACATAGGTCTCAATGAGGACTGGCCTAGATGGTGTGCAGATGTGGTACGGAAGCAACCGGAGAAGATTTGGATTTGTCGAGTTTTAGTAGAAAAATTAGTCCATGGAAACTTTCAGCAAAACAATAAGTATATTTGTGGAAAAATATATGATCAGCTACTAAAAGATAAGGAGGCTTGGACCGTTCCTGTATTGCTGGACTATTTCGATGAGTTTATTGACATGGAAACTCGGTCGCTTAAAAAGGGTTATACGTACATTATAACAGTTCAAGGTGTTATGGAAAATATATTGGATTTCGCAGATTCCCGTCATGTGGAGCAGTTGGAGATGGTGATGAGACAGTATCCAGAATTAACTTCATTGATGGAGAAGCTTGAGGAGGTTCGGACACTCCCAAAACCAATTGAACCAGATCTTCGGCAAGCTTTCCGAATCGAACAGGAAGCTATTGTGACCCCTAAGTAGTTTTCTTCATTTATTTAAAAGTGAAAGTAAAAGGAAGACGGCAAAAAAGGGGTCAGGAAAAGGTACCAGGCTTGAATGGCAGTAAGATAAGAGGTTTTAGCATGCCTTTGCCACCATCATTTCAGCTCTCAACACATGGCGTGGCTTTGTCATCAGCCTGACTTTCCGGTGTCTTCGTTTTTTGACTCTGGGTTCCACCCGGCCCGGTCGGTTTGGAAGCAGATGGGCGACCATGTGATTGAACAGGTTGTGTAGCAGTTTCTGTGGTGATTCTTTTGGGTTCCGGAAGCGAACCACCCAGCTTTGCAAGACCTCCAGGCAGCCCTTATCCATCCTTGCCTTCCTTATCTCTCGGATTTTGTATGACATGAGAGGATAACAGGTAACATCTAAAGTGATTTTTTGAAATACTTTAAAAACCAGTTTCTCATTTTTGATCTCAGGCATTTAGTTTCGATATTCTTCACAGCTCGAAATGCCTCTGCAACATCATGACCTTCGGATGCTGAGATTCGCTCCAACCAATCAGGGTTATGGCATGCATCTGCTGCATCGTTGTAATATTTTTTCATCCATTCATATTTCTTGCGGACGCCATCATCATCGTTACCGAGCCCTTGTACTATGATGTCATGTAAATACCGCATGTAGACAGGAAAGTCATACTCGGGATCGTCAAGGTCTTGGTAGACTCCTAAAAAGTAACCTGCCTGGCTGATTGACTCAACCTACCCCAATATGTAGTGGTTGGCCCATGCTGGATTCTGAGCCCTATCCGAAAACATTCGAAGAATTTCTCGATTGGTTTTCCACAGAAGAGCAATGCGTTGCCTATCTTGAATCGATCAAATGGCCGGATGGATTTGTCTGCCCGCAGTGCGGGAGTCGGGATGCATGGAAGACCGACCGGGGCCTTTGGCTGTGCCGGAGCTGTCGCCACCAAGCCTCGGTAACGGTGGGAACCGTGTTTGAGGGGACACGTAAATCTCTCCGGGTCTGGTTTCATGTGATGTGGCTGATGATGGCACATAAGACCGGCCTGAGCGCGAAAGGACTCTGTGACGTGTACGGTTTTGGGAGCTACCAAACCGCTTGGGGCTGGTTGCACAAGTTACGAAGCGTGATGATTCGGGAAGGGCGTGAACGGCTACAAGGACGCATCGAAATTGATGAGGCGTATGTCGGAGGGAGGGTTGAAGGACCCAGAGGGCGCGTTGCGGAAGGGAAAATCCTTGTTATTGTTGGGGTTGAAAGAGTGGATAGCGAGTCATTGGGGAGAGTCCGATTCCGTTGCATCCCAGGAATCACCCGGAAATGTGCGGAAGCTTTCGTAGTCGATTATGTCGAGCCGGTCCCGGCTTGCGGAGGGTGGTTCGTGAAACCGAAAGCCTTCCAGTCCTTCGGCGGATCAAAAAGGCCGCCCGCAAACTCCAACAACGAAGCCGCATCACCCCGAAAAGTCTTTTGGGTAGGGCCCTGACGTATCTGCTGGGCCACTGGAAAGAACTTGAAGTTCCCTTCCGGGACGGACGACTGGAAATCGACAACAACGGGGTGGAGAATGCCATCCGGCCTTCTGCAGTCGGAAAGAAAAACTGGTTGTTCATCGGCGCAAAGGATGCCGGACGGAAAAGCGCAATCCTCTACTTACTGATCATCAGCTGTCGGAACCACGACGTGGAACCCAGGGCGTACATCAAATATCTCATCGACACACTGCCATCCCTGACCAACCAGCAGATCAAAGAAGTTACGCCATCTGCCTACGCAATGCGTGGAATACTCAAAGCATCGTAGATGTCGTAGGTGGTCGTACTACGACGTTTACGACAAACTCTCCTTCATAGCAGTCGTAGGGGAAGTTGTGAAGAGGTGCTTCCGGTGACGCTTACTGATGTTCCCTAGTTTCCATGATGAAATTTCCCCCGGATCTGAACCGAAGTGATCTTTCACTTAAAATCTGCCGTTTTAATCCGTTCAAGGTTAGCAGCTAAAGCCTTGGAAAGTTGATTCCGGGATATGCTCTTTTGCTCACCCATAAGAAGTGTTACTAGATCCTTCACAGGGTCTTTGGCTTTATCCTTCCCTTCAGGAAAAGGTATCGCATTTATCGCAATCTCCAAAGCGTGCTCATCAACGTGCGTATAAAGATTATGAACTTCGGCTGACGTATGACCCACAACCGCCTGTGAAGTGGTTTGCGCCGTTCCAGCTGCACGCATGAACGATACGGCTGAATGCCGGAGTGAATGAAATCCCGCTTCAACAGAACGCCGAACGCCAGTTCCTTCTCGCTGGGTAACAATCCCACAATCAGTAAATAATTGCTGGACTTGTTTACTCACTGCATAGGGTCCTTTGTCCGTATACAAGGCTGCCAATTCTGGAGTAATAAATCCTTCGCGCTTCGTTTTGGGGATTTTTGCTAGCATGTCCCGTAGGGTAGGGTGGATTGGAAGCACGAGGGTATTATTTTTCTTTCGTTCTGTCTTGTGCGGTGTGTAAGTGATTCGGTTCGATGCTACATCAACCATACTCCATTCCATTCGGCATGCATCCCCAAGCCGTGCACCAAGGTAGAGACCAAAAGCGATAGTACGCTTCATCTCGCCGGTAGCCTTTTCAAGTAACGTCTGGATTTCCTTAACCGTCAGTGCTCTGCGTCCCTGAGGTTTTTCGCGTCGGAGTTTAAGTTTTTCCCATGGATTATCGGTTGTTTGGGCCTTTTCTTCTAAGATGTTCCAGACCATCAACAAAAGTGCTCGATGTGCGTTCCACGTTCGACCTGTTTTTTCAGAAAAGCATTCTTTGTACTCCTCTGCAATCTCATAGGTCACGCTGTTCATACTTTTTGCATCGCTATGCTTCTCCTGCATGAACCGGAGGAATGCGTTCCATGTGTACTGATAGACCTTGAGCGTTGAAGCGGAAACTTCGTTACGGTTTCCTGAAGTGACAAACGCCTGCCAGGTATCAGTAAGGAGCAGGGCTTCCGTTTTGTTTAGGGAATCAAGCTTGTCTTGTTTACGATCAATGCGAGTCTGTATCACAGACAGGGCGTCAATTTCATCTGCGAGTTTTAAACCCTCTAAGTGCTTGTCGGCTTTTCTTTGCGCCTCTCTTTTTGAGGTGGTACCTAAGGACTGCTTATAGAGCTTTCCGTCGATTCGATATTGTAAATAATAGTTGCCAAGGGTTCCGTTCGGTTTCTTTATCCGGTAGATATGACCTGTTCTGTGCTTTGCCATTTCGCTCACCTGCGTGTGTGTTCGTTTTGATGCAAAATATATACTATATACCGTTTGAAAGTCTACCATAAAGCTACTACATATTAATATTACCCTTTAAAATAGACATAATAACTAGATTCAGGTTCTAGTGCCCTCACGGGCGTGGAGGTTCGAATCCTCTCGGGTGTACCATTATTCCCTGCTTTTCTTCGGATCAGCAGGGTTTATTTTTGTCTGCGCGGGAAGGGGGGCACGGTACGCTCTGACCTCTTTTTGGTTGAGAATTTTGGGTATAAACTTGTGGAACAAAAGGGTGGGGTGTGTAAGATTTGGAGGAGATGTTTGAACAGGATACACTTTGGCAACACCTTTTGGCATTTCCGTTGGATGACCAGGAATCGCTGTTTCCTTTTTCCGCCCGCTTGGCGAAGGAGCAGGGCTGGTCCCTGGCGTTTGCGGCCCGGGTCTGTGAGGAATATAAACGGTTTCTTTATTTGGGGATGCGGGCGGAGCACCCGGTTTCTCCATCGCAAGCGGTGGATGAAGCGTGGCATTTACATTTGTTGTATACCCAGAGTTATTGGAATGATTTATGTCGGGACGTTTTGAAAAAGCCTTTTCATCATTTGCCTTCACAGGGTGGATCCGGGGAGCATGAGAAGTTTACGTCTTGGTATCAAAATACGTTACAAAGTTATCAGAAGATATTTGGTGAGCAGGCACCGGGGGATATTTGGCCGGCCAAAAATGAGGTGACGCTGGGGGTGAAGGTGAATCCCCAACGGGTATGGGTATTGCCCAAACCGGGTTGGCTCAGTCGATGGACCTCTTTTCGGCTATGGGTGATTTTGTGGGCTTGTCTGCCGATGCTGGGGCAGGCGGCGTCGGTGTGGGAGCTCTTTCAGGATCCCTTAAATTTGCGGGGCCCGAGGTTTCTTCAGTTTTATGGTGTTGTATTCTTGCTGATCACGGTCTGGACCGCGGTGAAAAAGTGGTTGTTGTCCCGTAAGTATCAAAACAATTTGCACACGGAAGCGGTGGAGCGTGATCCGTATGCGGTCGCTTTTTTGGTGGGAGGGGAAGAGCATTTTGCATTAACGCTTTTGCATTCGTTGATGCAGCGAAAGTCGACGGAAATACGCAAAGGCAAGCAACGACAGTGGCGTTTTTATTATCTTCAGTCGGTTCCTGCGTCATTGGATGCAGAGCAAAAAGTTTTGGAGTTCCTGCAGGAAGTCGAAGCGGAGGGGGCCACGCTTGAAGAAATAAAAGTGGTGTTGCGTCCGTGGAGTATCCGCCTGGAACACCTGGTCGCCTCCACTGGATTGAGGCCAACGTATCAGGAGAGTTTTGCGTATCGAAATACCGGCGTGCTTGCTTATGCAATGCTGATGGGGATCGGGGTTGTGAAAGGGGGCGTGGGACTTTCCCGGGGAAAGCCGGTAATCTATTTGTTGTTGGCTTTGGGGGGAACCTTTTTTTGTATGATGGGATTTCGAAAAGTTTCAACCTTGCGAACGGCAAAAGGTCAAAAGTTGTACGTCCATTTAAAATGGACCTATTCAAGACCCAATCTGGAGGCGCAATTAAGAAATCATGCCCCTGCGGGAAGTGCGTTGTCTCTCGATCAGGCGGAAGCATGGGGATTTGCTTTGTATGGCACCTCGTTTTCTGCGGTAAGAGGTATTCATGAAATTGCGAAATCAAGTACGTATCAGCGAATCCAGAACAAACCCTACCGAATGAATAATTCCCCTGTCTGGTATAACACCGGATCCAGTTGTGGCGCGAGTTGTGGGGCAAGCGGCTGCGGCGGGGGCTGTGGAGGCGGTTGTGGCGGAGGATGTGGGGGCTGTGGCGGTGGTTGATGAAAACACAGGGGCATAGGAGTTTCTCGGCTCGATAGGGGCATCAGCCTGTTGTGGGTATCTGGTGCAGCCCCCTAAGTGGCGCGCTCTCCGAAAACGGGAGAGTTGGCAAAGTTAGTTTGACCGGGTAAGCAGCCCGAGAGGACAACATGAAAAGAAAGAGATATCGCAAGTGACATGACACCAAAATGCTCGTCCAGATGTCATCTGGAGTTCTGCGACATCAAAAGCTTTTGCCAAAAGTCGCATTTGACTGGATCTCATCCAAGATTTGTTGGGCTTTTAGAGTTTTGCCCAATTTAAGCCCTGCAGTTTTATAACGGGAAATGATTTCTTCCAGCTCTGAGGGGGTTGGATTTAAGCTCTTGAGGCTTTTTGCAAGCATGGGCAGTACCTCCCTCTTTATATACCTTTTGTGAACCGTAATAAAAAAATAGAACGACAGTGAAAGACAAATGCTGCCTCCAACCCAAGCCGCAGGAATAAAGACATTCTCCATGAGTGCATCGTTCAGTAAAAACAGAGGCAGAAAGAGCAAAGAAGCAGGAACCAGAATCGTGGCCAAACAGCCCAAACCTGATTCTCTATCCAATGGGGTGCCCTTGCTATACCTTGCTTCTATAAAATTTGCGTATAACTGAAAAGGCTCGTTTAACAGCGTGGTTCGTTCTTCAGTTGAAAGGACTTGTTTCCTTTTGATTTTCTCTTCTAATTCTAATCTTACTGCATATTTATCCAAAATATCAGGATGACTTTCCCGAATGGCAGCCTGTATATTGGGGTATCCTCTTTTAGACAGTTCAGGATATGATACGGCATCTAAGTTTAAGGTTAGGCCACAAGATTGACAACGAGAGGGAAAGCCCACGATTTGGCCTGAACCCAACGAGATGAAATAAATATGATTTGCGTGGCATAAGCGGGTAACTTTAAATTGTTCAATTTCCCTGCATATAGGACAAAATTCAGCCACAAACCCTAAATTTTTCTTCACCTCTTTGGTTCCCCAGACAATCATAAGTTTTCTCCTGAATATCATTCACCCATACAAACAATCTCACATCAATCCATATTTTTCGGTCGTCCATGGTCTAGGGGAGGGGAAGCCTCTGGGAATTTGTCCCCCCCCCCCCATCGGTGTCTTAAAATTGGATTTGTCCATGAATGGAGCAAGCCGGGGGCGTGTCGATGGGGTTCAGGGTATAAGTGCCTCCCTGAGGGCATTCGGGAAAGTTGCCCTGGTGCAGGTATTCGGAAACCTTCGCTGGGGTGACCTGGGCGCCGCTGGCCAAATCATTTTCAATCGCGATCTGATCTTTTGCGGCTTCGAGTATCCGCAAATTGTTGGTGCAGGCGGCTTCCTGTGCCGACTCTCTGGCTTTTTGAAATGAGGGAAGTGCAATCGCAGCCATCAACCCGCCCATCATAGGCAGGGTCATGGCTGAACTGCCGGAATATTGCGGTGCCAATGGGTTTTGATGAATCATGACCGAGACATTTACGTTTCCTTCATTCCGGTTTAAGGTCACTTGGGGAATGCTGAAAAAGATGCTTTTGTAATAATCGATCATCGGTCCCATCATTTCTTCGGCTTCCGGCTCGTCGATCATCGCAATAATCTTCTCGGAAGAGTCATCGAAAAGTTTTCCGATTTTCGGATCTCCGATCAGCGCAAAGGAAGCTTGGGTATTGTCTAGGGATTTTATGCTGTCGAGCAGAGGCGCATCCTGGCTGCCGTCCCGGCGTTGAATTAACTGTTGCATCAAGTTGGGCGAAGTCGCGATCAGGGTTGTACCGTCAAGATTCACCATTTGCAGACTCACCGCCGTCGATACCGGGGCAGGCACCGGCAGGGTTTTTACGGTGATACCTTCCACTTCCGCATCGATCATCAGCAGGGGAATAGGCATGTTTTCCTGGATTTGTGTCACCAGATAATTCATGATTTCGCTGTTTTCATCCGGAAGCATGATGACAAACCCCGTTTCAGGAATGCTGAGGGCAAGGTCGGGGATCGGCAGGTTCCAGGTGGCCTGTTCGTTTAAGGTCACACCGAAGCTGATGCCTTTTTGGATGCTGTTGAGCATCGCTTCGAGAGGAATATTCATATCCTTGAGGGTCGCTTCGCCAAGGGTCATGGCATCCAAAGCCTGAGGGAATACTGCCAGTTCCTTTTTGATTTCCTGTTGCAGTAAAGGCGCATTGAGGGCGTAGTGGGAAAGCAATACGGTGGTGTCCGGAAATTGCCGGATGCGTTTGGCGATATCGATTTGTTCTCCGGAAAGATTCCAGATCCATCCGCTGGCACCGGCTTTTTTCTGTATCACGAATTTGGAGAGGTATCCACCCTCCGGACTTTCGATGGTGCTGGATCCGCGCACCAGCATTTCCTGAAAGCCGATCCGCCGGGGAAGACCTTTTAAGGATTCAATGACTTCGGGGCTGAGGGTTTCAGGGCTTCCTTCCTTGATGCCCATAAAAACCATGGTGCTGAAAAAGTCCAGCATCGGTTTGATCGCTTGCCATTCGTAGGCGCCGTCCATCAATTGATACGTGACTCCCCCGGCATCCAAAATCGTCAGGGTTTCGGCGTATGGAGAATCGACAGTGGATTCAGCAGGCGTGGCGGTTGGGGTTGCAGGGGGTTGTCCGCAATTTGTGACTAAAAATAAAGACGCGAATAGGAGAATAATATTTTTCATTTTTGGGTAGGGTGGGTGGGATATTGAAGAACAATTTGGATGGAATTAGCCGCACATCGTCGGCATATCCGCATTGTCGTACATGGCGATGATGTAGGGATGGTTTTCGTTATATTCAGTGAGTGCTTTGGGGCTGTTCACCCGTCCCATGGGGCGGTTCTCGGATCCGGGAATTCCCGTGGTGAGATCTCCGAGTTTTTTTCGCATAGCTTCGACTTTTTCCGTGAGGCGGGCTACGATTTCCGGATGTTGATCGTACACATTGTTGCTTTCTGAAATATCCTCTTTGAGGTTGTAGAGTTCTTTAATTTGTTCGCCGGGCTTGTCCCATCCATGGAGAGGGGTCCGGGCGACATGTAGTTTCCAGTCTCCGGAACGAACGGCACACAAGGAGGGACCTTTGTAATACATAAAGTCTTCGTCCGCATGTACATCGTCTCCTCCCAGCAATAATTCGCTCCGGTCGTATCCATCGAGGGGGCGGTTTTGATCGGGTTCAACTCCGGCCAGGGTGCAGAGGGTGGGCAGGAAATCCGTTGAACGGGTGACGGAAGAAACGGTTTGGCCCGGCTTGATTTTTGCGGGCCAGTGCATGATGCAGGGCAGTCGTTGTCCACCTTCCCAGGTGGTTCCTTTCTTTCCCCGACAGGGGGCGTTGCTCCCGCCTTCGTCCCGGGCGCGGGAGCCGTTGTCGGAAGTGAAAATAATCAGGGTGTTGTCTAACAATCCGTGTTTTTTCAGACGCTCTACGATGACCCCGGTACACCAGTCGATACAGGCGACCGCCCCGCCGTAAGCGCCGTTTTCTGAAGCTTCCAAAAAGGGTTTGGGTACGAAGAGCGGCACATGCACATACATATGGGCGAGATAGAGGAAAAAAGGCTGATCATTATTGCGGTCAATGAAATCGACGCATTCCTGTGCATAGCGCTCGGTGAGCCCCCGTTGGTCCGGTTGCTCTTGAAGTACCTGATCATTTCGAAGCAAGGGCAGGGGAGGACGATCCGGATTGTTGCTTTGCCGGCCCATGTCGTTGCTGAATGGAATGCCGAAGTATTCATCAAATCCATGGGCGGTGGGGAGAAATTCAGGCTGATCTCCGCAGTGCCATTTGCCCACAATCTTGGTGGCGTAGCCTGCCTGCTTCATATAATCCGCGATGGTGTTTTCATCAGGATGTAAACCTTCAGCCTGGCCCGGGAACAAGACCTGATAGTCATGAAAACCGATGCGGGGAGGATAGGATCCGGTAAGCATGGCGGCCCGGGAGGCCGAGCAGACGGGACAAGCCTGGTAAAAGTCTGTAAGGCGCATGCCGTTGGCTGCGAGGGCATCAATATGGGGCGTTTTGTTTCGGGTAGAGCCGAAGCAGCCGAGGTCGCCATAGCCCAGGTCGTCGCAGTTGATGAGGAGAATATTCGGTCTATTTTGCATGAGGTGGAAAAGCTCCGTGAGTCAGTTTACTTATAGGATGTGTAGGGAATTTGAATCCTACAGCTTGCACAATCCGGTATCGAAATCAAGTCAGTGCTTTTAAATGAAGACTCTTTGCCGGGCCCTTTCGCTACCCCTGGTCTTTTTTCGATTTTTGGGCATAGTTTTGACGAAACTGGAGCGGCGTCATTTGATGTTTCTTTTTGAACAGGCTGTGAAAGTGACTTAAGTTATTCACGCCGGTTTCCAGGGCGATATCGGTTATACTCAGATCGGTGGTTTGTAAGAGCAGGGTGGCGTAGCGCACTTTCTGATCATTGATCCACTCCACGGGCCTTTTACCCAAATGTTTCCGCATCTCTCTGGCAAGATGTTCATGGGAGCAACGGCATTGTTTCACCAGACCCTGAACCCCTTTTCGCAGGTTGTCCGGTTCCCGGAACTGATGTAATCCCTCCCGGAGCCAGACGGGCAAGGTCACATGTCCCAAGTCCAGTTCCAAGGGGAGGAGGATTCGTGAGAGGGAGGCGAGAAACCAATCTAAGTTAATGGACGAACGGTTGCTGAAAATCAGGCTGTCAATGGCCTGATTAAATTCCCGCATTTGGCCCGGCGCCAATTCCAGGTCAAAAGGTTTGGGTCCTCCGGATTTCCAAATGTCTTCGGGAAAGGCCCCGGGATGTCTCTCCCTGAAGTTCTCCACCAAATCGAATCGAAGCACAATGTTGATGAATTCCGGATAGCGGTCTTGTGCATCTTTTTTAAAACCGTGGGCATGCTCGGGGCGGATGAAATACAAGTGGTGCCGTTGCAAAGGCTCTTCACTTCGGATCAGTTGATGAATGCCTCCGTTGCCGGTGACGAAAAAACATTCATAGAAATCGTGGGTGTGCATTTCCCATGAATTCCATTTGGGACGATTGTCCCGGGTAATTCTTAAGGCATCCTGATGATAAAATGTTTCGAATTGGTTAAAATTCATATTGAAGTGATATCAAAATAACACATAAATTAGCAATGAAAATTACAAGTAGTGAATTTGATTCTCTGGTAGCATTTGATCATGTTGAATCCACCTATCGGTGGGTGATCTATTTGGGAATCTGCATTCCCTCCGAGGCCTCCAATTTACATTCTAAATAATCCTAATAGGAACCCCCATGAGACGCGCCCTGTTGTACATACTTTTCGTTTCCCTTTTTCCCCTTATACAGGGAGCTGAACCGGTTGCTTTGGGCGACTGGGGGCGCATCACCCTTCCTGACGATTATGAATTAAATCAACCTTTCACTGCAACCATAGAGGTCCTGAAACTGGAAACGCCTTGTAAGCTGTCCTTGAGTGCAAACTGGATGAAGCCGGAGCGGAAATTTGGCGGTTTCTTACAGTTTATTGGAACCCGGGATATTTCAGGTCCAGGAAGTTATGATTTTAAGGTGACCATCAAAAGAGATAAACCGAATCTGGAAAGCCTCTCGTTGTCGGTTTATCTGTCTCCGGACGGGGAGTGGAAAAACAAAACGGCAGCGGCCGCGGCCGGGCTGCGTAAAAAAGTGGCAGAGAAAAAAAGCAATTTGGATACCTTAGGTGAAAAATCGGAACAGACCCAAAAGGCGGCTGCTTTTTCGATGACGTCTTCGGCTTCGGTGGCCTCCCTGCAGGCGGGAGGGTTTACAGAGGAGCCCGGCTTTGAAGATGTGTTTGAACCCGGCTGGCCGAAACGGAAAGGCAACTGGCAGGTGGCGACATGGAAGCAGAACGGCACCCAGATGGGAAAAGAACGTGCCCAGGTCAATTCGGAGGGTGAATTGGTTTTAACCGTGAAAAAGGGGGCCCCCTTTCAAGGCGGATCCATTCAGAGTACCCGTGAATACGGCTATGGCCGCTGGGTGGCCCGGGTGAAAGCTGCTGCGGTTCCGGGGGTGTTGAACAGTGTGTTTACCAAAGACTGGGATAATCTGAAAACCGCCTCTCCCGATAACGATGGGGAAAAAGGGGAGGTCGATATTGAACTCCTTTCCCATACCTTTGGTCCGAACAGGGGTGAAGTCCATTTGGCCATTCATTTGAAAGATCATATGCCGCTCTGGCATTTGGATATTCCTCTCGATTTTAATCCATCTGATGATTTTCACGAATGGGGATTTGATATTCTGCCCGACCGGGTGATTTGGCATGTGGACGGGAAATTTCTGCATGAGTGGAAATATACCGACCGTTATTATATCACGCCGGATTATGAATTTTTCTTCAACGCCTGGACCATGGAAAAATGGATTCAGGGTCCGCCTGCCGGGGATGCGGATTATAAAATCGACTGGGTGCGTTTTTACCCTCTGGCCCAAGCGGTCTCCGCTCCGGAAGCTGCTGCCCCGGTCACCCGGAGGCCCGCTGTGGCGCTTGCGCCTCCGGTGACTCAGTCCGAAATCAATCTTGCCAGTTCCGGTGCTTTGGCATTACGGCCGACGCAACCTGCCAGCCTGCAGGTACAAGTTGCCGGCGGAACTGTGAAGCTGCCGAATGGCAGTTCGGTGGCGGTCAAACCGGTTACTCTGCAGTTTGCGCCCCCGGAAATTGAGCGCTTAAAAGCGATGTCCAAGAAAGGGAAGATCCCGGTGGCTCCCGATAATCTGGCAGGCTATCATAAGCAGTGGGAGCCTCCGCCCGGCGCATTGGCGATCACACCGAAATTCGATCGGAATCAAACTTTGATTCTGGGAAGCTTTTACCGTTATTGGCGTCCGGAAACGCTGGTGGTGAAGGATGCTGCCGGCGCAGAAAAAGTCCGTGATCAGGATTTTTATTTTAATGATGACTGGGGGATGATTTTGAATTTGAATGAGGGTCTGGGAAAACCCAAAACCGGTCAACTGGATGTATCCATTGAAGTGGCACTGCCGCGGATTGATCTCATTCAGGTCCATCCGGATGGTACTGTGTCGGTGAAGCAAGGGGAGACCCGAATGGTTTGCCCGGAGAAACCGTCCGCGGATGATGGCTGTGTCGAATTGGCAACGGTGTTTATCGCCCCCTGGCGAAGTGCCAGCAATCCCAATTATGATGGGGATCCGGCCACCGTGGCCGGTGCTGCCGACTATGCAATCACTGCCACGGAAATTTTCCCCATTCATATGCCGGTGGCGGTAAATCCGGTCAACGCACAGGCGCTGAGCCGGACCAGTGCAAAACTTGCGAAAGGGGAAGACGTGAAAATCGCCTTCATGGGAGACAGCATTATGGTGGGGGCGGAAGCTTCCCAATGGTA
Organism: uncultured Verrucomicrobiota bacterium; assembly: GCA_937127435.1. Lineage (GTDB taxonomy): Bacteria > Verrucomicrobiota > Kiritimatiellia > SS1-B-03-39 > UBA6053 > UBA6053. The sequence continues at coordinate 15,279 of CAKZLZ010000088.1, forward strand.
TGTGGAGAATATTGCCTACACGGCCAAAGACCGTACGTTACGCGGCTCTTTTATCTATCAATTGCGTCAAAACTTTCCCCAAGTGAACATTGAACCGGTTCATGCTTTTAAAGGAGGGGAAACCATTAAATTCGCAGTCAAAGTGTATGATGAGATGGTCGCCCCCAAGAAGGCGGATTTGGTGGTGGTGGAATTCGGTGCCAACGACATGGACAGTTCCATTCCCGGAAAGCCGAAAAATTCTCCGGAAGAATTTAAGCTGTTTGTTTCCCAGATTGTGGACCGTGCCCATCAGGATGGCGCCGATGTGTTGTTGGTAACGACCTTGCCGCGGAATCCCTGGTACAAGAATGGATTACATACCCGTCAGCTGGAATATCAACGGGTGCTTTACGAGATAGCCGGAGAAAAAAATGTGGCGTTGGCGCCGGTCTTCAGCCGCTTCCAACAATTGCCCGCCAAAGGAATTCCGGTGTACACTACTTTGCATAACTGGAACAATCACCCCGGTGATCTGGGGCATTCCATTTATGCCAAAGCGATGCTGGATACGGTGTTGGAAGCAGCGGCCTCGTTTAAATGAGCATAAGAAAGTTAATGACCGACCCTGTGTAGATCCTCTGCGCGGCATATTTTAATCTAATACATAATCCGAATGATGAACTACGAAAAAATATCTATAAACGCATTGCTCCTTTTATGTGCCACTTCGCTTTCCGCACAAGAGCAACCCGGGGGATTGCCTATGCGGGAAAGGGTGGTGAATGTCCCGCAAAATCTCCCTCCTTTGGAGTGGGTGAAAAGCATCGAACCGGCTCCGTTTCCGGTGTACGGAATTTACACCTGGATGGGGGAATTTAACCAGCTGCGCGATGAGATAAAAGAGGTCGGGTATAAAACCCTGCGGGTGGGCGGAAAATATTCTGATGAGAATATGAAAGCGCTGTTTGATACGGGTCTTAATTTCACCCTGATGGCGCCGGATGGCGGCCGGCGCGATGCGTTTGAAACGGATGATGCTTATATTGATGCGAGCCTGCAGGCACTTTCTGAGTTCCTCGACCGCTTCGGGGAAAACGGGAGTTTTTATCAGGAGTTTCCTGAATACCAAGGCCGCTTTATTCCCTACATGCAATTGCGCAATGAGCCCAACTTTCATTATATGTACAAGGCGGGTACGGAAGCGGAACGCGAAAAGCTTTACGCCGGGTTGGGTCCACGACTCGCAGACCTCATTCGTGTAAAATCACCCCGAACCAAAATCATTGCCTTCACCGCGGGTGGTGCAGGGGCCGGGGATCTCCGCTTTGTCAAACACGTGTTGGAACTGGACAAGCGGAATATCACCGAAGTGGATGTGTTTTCTACCCATCCCTATGTAAATCCGGTGCCGCCTGAACTGAACATTAAGGAATCGTGGGGGAGTTATTCCATTGCAAATTCTCTGGCCAGTTTGCGGAAAAATTTTGAGGAATACGGTAAAGAAAATATCACAGTCTGGTATACGGAAGGGGGCTGGACAATTTCTCCGGAAGAGGGCGGGGCGTACAAAGATAAAAAAGACAATGTCCCCTTGTTGCATCATGCCGCGTATACCTGTCGTTACTATGCGACCGCTGTGCGACTCGGGGTGCAATGCGTGACCGGTATGTTTATTACCGACACGGATGGTTTTGCCGGTGGACATTTTGACCGGTTAAATGATTTCGCCTGGCGTCCCACAGCCTTTGCGGTACAGAACATGATCCGGCTGATGCCTCATCCGAAACTGGATGGCATTCAGTCGGACGGGGAAGAGATGACTTACATCTACGAATTCAAAAGTGATGCCTTGGATTCTGAAAGCCAAATCGTGATTATGGCTTACCGGATTGAAGGTCCGAAAGAAGTGGAAATCTCGGTTCCGTTTGAAAACGGATTTGTAACGAAGATGCTGGGGGATACCGAGTCGATCAAAAGCACGGATGGAAAAGTTTCTGTGGAGCTCGGTCCTTATCCGGTTTATCTTTACGGGACCCGGATTCTTCCCTGAGCGGTTGGGGCGCGCAGGGGGTAGTTCCGCGGTCCCTGCGGAGAATAATGGGTTTGCCACGGGGACCGTGGCACTACCTTGGCGGAAAACACTGGGTTTGCCACGGGGACCGTGGAACTACCTTGGCGGAGAACGGTTGGGTCGCAGGGGGTAGTTCCGCGGTCCCCGCGGAAAATAAAGGGTTTGCCACGGGGACCGTGGCACTACCTTGGCAGAAAACAATGGGTTTACCACGGGGGCCGTGGAACTACCTCCGCAGGCAGCACTGGGTTTACCACGGGGACCGT
>CAKZLZ010000089.1 GCA_937127435.1 uncultured Verrucomicrobiota bacterium
CAGGCCGATGGTATCATCCAGGGTTTCTATCAACGCGGCGTAAACCGGTTCAAACGCCCCCGCATTTTTTTCAATCAAATGTTTCTTCGCATCATACGTAATATGCGGCGTGAAATGTCCCAGATACAACGCAAAAGGCTGTTCGCGGTTATCTTCAATAAAATCCAGTGCCTGAGAAGTCATCAGATATTCACTTTTCCCTCCTTCCGTATCAGAAGGAATGGAGTTATGGGCTTGCCCGTCTTTCACCACATCAAAGCCATGGTCCGCCGGACCGGGTTGATCGCCGACATGCCATTTCCCTACAAAGCCGGTGCTGTAACCCGCCGACTTCAAATACTTGGGTAAAGTGGGAATCGACAACGGAATATGCATGGTGATTTCCGGATGCAGCACCCGTTGGGTATCCATATCCTTTCGCCCCGGCAGAAAAGTAGTCAAATGAAGCCGGGCCGGATTCAAACCGGTCAATAAACCTGCGCGGGATGCGGAACAAATCGCTTGCGAAGCATAGGCAGAAGTGAACCGCGTGCCCTGACCCGCCAGCCGGTCGAGGTTGGGTGTGTGGTGATCCTCCCGACCATAACAATGGAGATCATTCACACCGAGATCATCACAAAGCACAAACACAATATTAGGTATAGACATCCGGGCAATCTAAAAGAATCAAACGATGGGGTCAATAGGGAAATCCATATCTCAACCCTGCCACGCCCCACCCCCTCAGAAAAAAAGTCTCACCTGAGACATTTTTTTCTGAAAGGTTCTGTTTGGTTGCTTTTGGAGTAAACAAAACTCTTCCTCAGCATGTTGTGCGGCTAACCGTAACCCCCAATCCCTTCACATGAGGAGTAGACATGCCGCCAAGGGGAAATGAGCCAAACCAGGGGGCACCAGGGAAATCCGTATCGCCCCCCTCATTCCCCATCCTCTCAAAAAAAAGTCCCACCTGAGACATTTTTTTGCGGAAAAGTTGCCTTTCGCTGCTTTCGGGGTTGTATGAGAACAAAAACAGAATTCCTCCTCTACCTGTTAAGCTGGCGAAGCGGGCACCTGAGAACTCCCAGCCGTCAACCTCTTCACCAAAGTTTTGAAAGCTGGGCTTACAAAAACGGTTTTCTCCCCCAAATTGAAAGCCTGATCGCCAAGGGTTATCTCGAAAAACATCCTCCCTCTGACAGCTTGAACGGTTTTGTGGAATTGACCCGGGCCGGCCAAAAAGCAGCCCAGGGCGATTTGTGGCCTGAAAAAGCCTGGGCAAAAAAATGGGACCGGGTTTGGCATCTGATTCTTTTCGACCTTCCTGCCTGCGAAACCGCTTTACGAAAAGAGTTTCTCCGAACCCTCAGAACCAATCGATTCGGCTGTTTACAGGGGAGTGTATGGGTGGGGCCCCGTCTCCCCAAACCCATGAAAAAGTACCTGAAAACCCATCCCTCACGACCTTGCCGCCTCGTTTACCTCAAATCAGCCAGCGAAGGAAAAGACCAAGACCGCCGAATGGTGCGGGATGCTTGGAATTTCAACCAAATCCATCAGGAGTACCTCAACCTCCTACAGATCCTGAACGAATTTCAACATATCGGAAATGCCAAACAGCTTCTCGACTGGGCGCAACGGGAGTGGCAGACTTGGAAAACCATTTGCGAAAAAGACCCCATGCTTCCCGGCGTCCTGCAACCTGCCGACTATCCGGGTCCGGAAGTCTGGCACAAACGAAAAAAGGTGTTAAAACAAGCCGGTCTCCTCGCTTCAGATTTATTTGTCTCACCTGAGACAAATAAATCGGAGAGGAGGTGCTGGGGGAAGTCGTAAACAGGGCTCTACAGGGAGAGCGAAGTAAAAATCTGTTCCACCAGCGTCGTCAGGTCCGAAGGCATGCCGTGTATATACAGCCAGCGCAGAATCAGCAGCACGATGATTCCCAGCACCGCCACTCCTCCGAACAGATTTTCCAGCCACTTTTTTTTGAAACACTGTCGGTAAACCCAAACCCCAACACCTCCGGAAGCGGACAGTACAAGTGCATTTATGAAACCGCCCAGCCATCCTGCAGCATAAAGATCAGCCACCGATAACAGAATGATGGCGGTGATGCCGGCCTCCGCTCCCAGCAGCAAGGCCGTCAAACCGACAGTGAGCAGTTGCTCAATACGGGTCACCTTTTCCATGGTGGCGGCCAGCTCTTCTTTTTTCGCTGAAGCCTGCTCATCCCCGTCATTAAAACAGGATCCAAACTGACGTAATATCAAAAACAACAGCCCCATGCTTAAGACCAATAAGATCAGCGGCAACATGATCAATATTCCCGCAAATCAAACTCGTTTAACTTCCGGTGCAAAGTCCGCCGGGAGATTCCCAACTGATCCGCCGCCTTGGTGCGGTTGCCTTTATGATCGTCCAAAGCCTGCATGATCATTTTCTTTTCCGCTTCCTGCATCGAGGTTGCTCCCCGCAATGGACCCGGTCCGCTCTTGAGCGGCCCCCCTTCTTCTTTCACTTCTGCCGGCAAATCCCGCAACGTGATTTTATCTCCCCGTGAAAGCACCACCATCCGCTCCATCACATTTCGAAGCTCACGAATATTCCCGGGCCAACGATACCGAATCAACGCATCCAATGCGTCCGGAGTAAAGCCCTCAATATTTCGGGCATTCTCCAGGGCAAATTCCTTGAGATAATGATTCAGCAACAAAGGAATATCCTCACGACGCTCACGGAGTGGCGGCAAGCGGATTTGCACCACGTTTAAACGGAAAAATAAATCTTCACGGAAGGTCCCCTCTTCCACCATCCGCCGCAAATCCCGGTTGGTCGCACACAACAAGCGGGTATCCACTTCAATTTTTTCCATTCCCCCTACCCGCTCAAAACTGCGCTCTTCCAACACCCGCAATAACTTCACCTGGGTCGCCGGCTCAATCTCTCCAATCTCATCCAAAAACAATGTGCCGCCGTCCGCCAATTCAAACCGGCCCTTCCTCGTTTCCGTCGCTCCGGTAAACGCCCCCCGCTCATGTCCGAACAGTTCACTCTCCAAAAGGTTATCCGAGAGGGCCGCGCAATGCACCGCCACAAAAGGGTT
>CAKZLZ010000090.1 GCA_937127435.1 uncultured Verrucomicrobiota bacterium
ATCCGCGTTGGCAATTGCGTTTCCAGAACTCGCCGGGTTCGCAGACCGGAACCCTGACACCCAAGCCCCACTTGAAGTGCGATTTTCACAAGCTGTCGGGTCAATGAATGAAATGCGTGGTGTGCGTCCCCAGGATCTGAAAGCCAAAGGCATTGATCTGCATTTTCTGGTTCTACGAAAAGGTCATCCTGTTTGGACTGATGGCCCCATAATCCCTCTGGACACATTTGGCATGAACCTTTACTCTGGCTACGTGTTATCAGAAGACGCCACCCCGGGCTTGAACGAAAAGCTTGGCAGCATTTTCTCAAAACATCGGAAATTATTTCAGGAGTTAAACGAAAATTCAGCCCGCAAAGACCCGCAGGGGACGCGGTAAGGTCCGCACCTAATTTTAAATGTTAATCAGCTATGTACCTTTTGAAATCGCAAATTCCAGCATACAAAGCCCTGTCTAAAAAACAGAGGAAAACTGTCAGATCCGCATTCCATCGAAAGCATTACTCATGGCGGCGGAACAGCATGCCGAATGTTATGTTTTTTCTGTTCGTTTTATGGGCGTCGACACAGCTGCATGACCATTCAAAATGGTCCGGCCCCATCGCGTTGCTGATTTTTTGTTTTCTACAGCTTGCTTATAAATGCATGCTTTCGGTGGTGGAAACGAATCAGTTGTCGAATTCAGTAGAGTTCATAGAAACTACTAAAGATCATGAATGGGGATTTTAACCATAAAGGTCAGCCAACATTTGGCATCTAAACCATGTACGAATTAGTACCCATTCCTCCTCCGCCCTTTTCATTGACAACTTATCTTTTCAGTTCGGGAATCCCCGTCTCCTTGGGATGGATTTCCTTATGTATGCTTTCGGTTCTTGCTCTGTTGATGAAGTTTCGCCTGGTGCCGGTTTCTATCAGAGTCTTCTGTGAACTTGCCCACCTTCAAGGGTTATTTTTCCTGCTGACTGTCGGCATTTATGGATTTATCAACTCCACCGCCATTCTCTGCGGGGGACTGCCTCCGTTCGACTCGCTGATGTTGTCTTTAGGCCAGGTTCTGTTCGGACTTGCTGCCGGCCTGATTCTGGTCACGGGTTTGGTTATCATGGTCCGCCGGGGGAGTGAGGAGATGCCAAACCGCATGCCCCGCGCATGGCTCCAAGTTTCCTTGCTGGTTGCAGATGTGACGCTGATTCTTGCAATGCAGATGACGGTGTTCAGTTTTTTGGAATAACCGCAATTTATCTCCATGTGAAACGGTGGTTTAGACTACCATTGATCGAAACGGGAAACCTCTAGAAAACCATAGCGCGGGGTAGTGATGACGATTTCCTTTGTAACCGTTCAGGGTTCGGTTTGGTAAACTCTTCTTCCGACGGTTGACCTTGCAGTGAATAGCGGTCTGCTTTATAGCTTATTGTATGAAACGTTTCACTTTTACCCTTTTGCTGGCCTTTCTTACGTTGCCATCTTTCGCAGAACCCGAGTTCCCTGAGAAACCTTCGCGCGAACATTATTTTGTGGACAAGGCGCAGTTGTTGACGCCTGAAGCCTCAGAGGAGATCGATAAAGTTTCGGCGGCCTTGCTGCAAGAGGAACAGATTCCGATCATTACGGTGACCCTGCCGTCTTTGATTAGCATGCGTGCCGGAAATCTCAGTATAGAACAATATGCGACGGCGCTTTTCGATCACTGGGGCATTGGAAGCAAGCAACGGAATTATGGTATCCTGTTGTTGGTGTCGGCCGGAGACCGCCGGGCCCGAATTGAATTGGGTGCAGGTTGGGGGCATACGCATGATTCGGATGCACAATATATTATGAATGACCTGATGGTGCCGGCATTCCGGAACGGAGATTATCCGGGGGGCATACAGGCGGGGGTAGAGGCTTTGGATAAGATGGCGAGGGGCTTGGCGCTTCCCAAACCGAAAACCCCCTGGTGGATTCCGGTACTCATGGTGGTGTTTTTGGTCACCATTATCGGGGTGATTGTCTCGCTGTTTAAATCGGGCCGGCGCGGTTGGGGATGGGCATTGATTGCCGGTTTAGGGGTTTTACTCATTTTTATGCTCAAGTCTTCCGCAAACAGCGGGGGAAGTGGCGGGTCCTTCGGCGGCGGATTTTCCGGTGGCGGTGGCGCGAGCGGATCCTGGTAAACTCCGGAGACTACTATCATGAAAAAAGCATCCAAATTCTTTTCCACATCCCAGCAAGCCACGGTGATCGATGCCGTGCGAAACGCGGAAGAAAATTCCGCAGGTGAAATTGTACCGGTCATCGCAACCAGCAGTGGTCGTTATGACCGTGCTGAGGACATCTTCGGTCTGCTCTGTGGACTGTTGACACTGTCTGCGGGTTGGCTTTTCTGTCCGGCCTTTCACCCTCCATTGGATTGGGAGTCGGCGGGAGCCCTGCAGTCGGTGAATGGATTATTGCCTGCGATTGTCGCGGTGGTGGCGGGGTTTTTGATCGGGTCGATTTTAGCGACCCGCTTTCCCGTTTTGCGTCTTCCGTTTATCCCGGCGGCGGAGATGGAAGCGGAAGTCGGCAGGGCGGCCCATGCGGCCTTTGCAAAGCACCGTATCCACCGTACCGACGGGGCAACCGGTATTTTGCTGTATGTTTCTCTGTATGAACACCGGGTGGTGATCTTACCCGATGACGGCATCGGTGCCGCCGCGGATCATCAGGTCTGGGAACAAGTCCGGGACAAACTGCTTGCCGGAATTCGGGCAGGCAAACCTGAAGAAGGCTTCGTGGAAGCGATCGCCGTTTGCGGTGAAATTTTGTCAGCCCATTGTCCCCGGAAAGAGGATGACAAAAACGAATTAAGCAATGAAATCGTGTTTGTGGACTGATCGATTTCCCTCCATACGTTACCTCTTCCTTTCTATTCATGCGAACTTTATCCCTGAAGCTCTTACCTGTACTGACTTGTCTGCTGTTCCCCGCAAAAGCGGAGGCCCCCAAACTGATCGATGGCCAGATCGTATTGGAAGCGGAACAGTCATCCGGCGGAAAAATCTTAACCTATAAAAGCGGTTCACTTTTGGGGGTGACGCTTGACCGCTCCTGCGAAGTGAATTTTGAAAAGGCCCGGGATGCCTGTATCGAATGGACGCCTGAAACGCCTCTCCCTGCAGGCTGGTGGCATGGGGTGGTTGAAAGCAATTTCAAGGGGGGATATGTAAATCGTGATATCAGTATCAAGATGATGGGCGGACTCAATCCATCAGTCTTTGTCGCTTCGAACTACATCTATGTCGAAAAGGGGGAAGACCAGCGGTTTGAATTCTGGATCCACACCACGGTTCCCTCTGAACACATCCGTATTGACCCCAAAGGGGATCTTTGGCGCTGGAACAAAACCTGGCCGGTCAGTCGGATTACCTTGACGCAAGCCAGCCCTACCGAACTTGCGGCGAAGGATGCCATTGCAATGGAACTTCCGGTAGCGGATGATGGTGAGGTGGCATTGCCTTTTCCGTTGCCCATTGGCAATTGGTTTGTGGGCGGGTATATGCGAAAACCCGGTGAGGTTGAAGTGGAAGGAAGTGAAGGCAAAGTGATCCTGTTGTCCCTGCGTCTTGACCGCTGGAGAAAGCCACGGGTTTATTCGGCTCCTTTTTATATCCGGACTCCGCTTGAACGCGTCACGGTTAAAACCCAGGGTCTCTTTTCTTCGGTTTTGCTCCGTCATAAGGCAGGTCGAGCATTGAAAGATATCAATGTCGAAGGTGAACTGGCTGTCACCGTTGACCCTGAACGAAGTATTATAGGAACCCTTGAACTGCACGGGGAAAATTTAAAAGGGGAGGCACCTTCTTTTCCGCGGGTCCCCTTTGGGAAAAAGAACGTGGTGCTCACTTCCTGGGATGACGGGAAACCCTCCGACCTCCGCTGTGCCCAAATTTTGGTGAAACACGGATACCGACCGACTTTTTTACTCAATGGTAATTCCCCCGCGCTTGAATTTATGGATCAGTTGGAGGCTCTGGGAGCGGAAATCGGTTCACATGCCTATTCTCATACTGCGCTGGGGACGCTCAGTCCGGAGCAGGCTTTGGAGTATTGTACTTCGATGCGACTTCTGCTCGAAAACCGTCTGGGTCATCCTGTGATTTCCTTTGCGTATCCCAACGGCTATTCCCCCTCGCAGGATGAGGAAGGGGACTACGTGCTTCGTGCCGTGCGTGATGCAGGCTATTGGGTTGCCCGCACCCAACTCACCCGTGAGCAAACCATTGAAGACGTTGACGAGCCCTTGCTTATGCGTTCGATTGGTCTTTGGGGAAGTGGAAATAAGATGCTTAATGCGGCCTGGCCGCGGTTTGTTGAAACCGATGCCGGGGTCTTTTATTTGAAGGGACACAGTTGGCAGATCGGAAAATCCGATGCGCAATGGGAGAAGTTTGAAAAGTTCGTTGCCCAGTTCGCCAACAATCCAGCGTCCTGGTATCCCACGAACGGGGAATTTGCGCTTTGGCTTTGGGCGCGGAATACCGTTGCATTGAAGGTGGAGAAGGGTGATGCCCATGCAACCACGGTGAAGCTGGAACGTCCCTGGTTGCATCCCTGGTTGGCGGAACGCTGTCCCCTTACTCTTGAATTACCTGACGGGGTTACATCCGTGACGTGGAAAGGACGTGAGATCCCCGTCACCGATGGCCGGGTGGATCTGTCCTGGGTGAATTAACAAGTATCAGGCATACTGCGCTCACCCGGACCCTTTTGTCCTGAAACCGATTTACTGTGCGGTCCAGCCGCCGTCCAGAGTGAGGGTTTGGGCGGTGAGGTTCCGGGCCAATGGGCTGATGAGGTATTCGGTGGCGGCCACAATTTCTTCGATACTGATGAAAGACTTTTTGGGCATGGGGGCCAGCATCACTTTTTCAATTACTTCGGCTTCGGAGATGCCGCGTACTTTGGCCTGGTCTTTGATTTGTTTATCCACCAGGGGGGTATGAATGTAGGCGGGGCAAATGGTATTGCTGGTGATGTCGCTGGCGGCGGTTTCCAATGCGAGGACTTTGGAAAATCCAAGCAGGGCATGTTTTGCGGATACGTATGCCGCTTTGCCCGGCGAGGCGACCAGAGAATGAATAGAACCAATGTGAACAATGCGTCCCAGCCCCCGTTTTTTCATGCCGGGGAGGGCGGCACGTGACATCAGGAACGTTCCGCGGAGCAATACATTGTGGATGAGGTCCCACTTGTCGATGGGGAATTCATCGATGGAGGATACCTGTTGAAGTCCGGCGTTGTTGATCAATACGGAAACGGGTGTTTCTTCATGGGCTTGCCAAAATTTTTCTACTTCTGTTTCCGAACTGACATCCAAAGCATGCGCTTCAGCACTGTGTCCTTCGGCTTTGATCAGTTGAACGGTTTCTTCCGCACTTTCGAGTCTTAAATCTGTGACCAGGATGTGATGTCCGGCCGCGGCCAAATGTTGACTCAATCCGCGGCCCAGTCCGCTGCCCGCTCCGGTAATGACGATGGTATGTTTCATATGTTTGCCTGATATTGGTCCCGCAGTTTGCGGTGCATAACTTTATTGGATGCGGTGCGGGGAAGCTCAGGTACCCAAACCACATCATGAATTTTAAACAAAGGGTTCAACTGGGTTTTTATTACCTGTTGCATGGCTTTTTCCATTTCTTCAGCTGCGGAATTGTCATCCGCTTTCCGTACGGTAAACACCACCAGTAAACTGGGTCCGCCTTCCGGCGCGTGTGCCACGGCCGCGGTTTCCTTTATTCCCGGAACCTGAAGCAACAGGCGCTCAATTTCCGCCGAACTTACTTTAATACCTCCGAGGTTCATGGTGTCGTCCGCCCGGCCCTGTGCCCGCCAGAATCCATTGGGCAGAGCCTGCATCTGATCTCCGTGTTTACGCAGGATCTCGCCATTCGGTCCGGGAGGCGTGCCTGCAAAATATTCTTTGAAATGATCTTTGTTAAGCAGGGTGGTGGATAAACCAAGTGAAGGGGTCATAAGATAAATTTCGCCGACGGGAGAGATCTCATGTTGTTCATTTAAAATGACAAAATCCAATCCGAGGGCCGGGGTGTTAAACGTCCCTGCACTTGCAGGCAGAACGGGGGTGCCTGTAATATATGCGCCGCCGATTTCCGTCCCTCCGCAATATTCAATAACCGGTTTGTTTCCGGCCTGGGCCATGAGCCAGCGCATGTCTCCGGCGTTCGAACACTCTCCGGTGGAGCTGAATGCCCGCAGTTGGCTCCAGTCCAGTCCTTTGGTGGCTCCGGCATTTTTCCAGGCTTTGACCAGACTGGGAACCAGTCCCAAAAGAGTGGCACCGGAATTTTGCACAAAGCGGCAGAATTCTTCACCGGTGGGGGCGCCGTCATACAAGCCAATGGCGGCGCGGTTTAAGAGACTGGCAAAGATCAGCCAGGGGCCCATCATCCATCCGATATTGGTGGGCCAAACCAACACGTCACCCGGGTGGACATCCTGATGGAAGTGGGCGTCGGCCGCGCATTTGATGGGGGTGGTTTGGGTCCAGGGAATGACTTTAGGATCTCCGGTGGTACCGGAAGAAAAGAGAATGTTCACCGGGTCGGTGCTGGAGCATTGTACGGATGAAGTGAAAGGTTCCCTGGCCAGAAAATCCGTCCACAAAACATCTCCTTCGCGAAGGTCGACATTTCCATCAGCCGAAATGACAATGGCCCGGGGGGCATCCGCTTCCACCACGCCGGAAAATAAAGGATGGGTTTTGGGGCCGCGCCGGATGACATCCTGGGTGAAAATTCCTGCCGCGTTGGAAAGGTGCAGGCGGGTGCGGATTTCTTTGGGTTGAAAACTGTCCGCCAAAGAGACCGCAACACAACCGGCTTGAATAATCCCCAGATAGATGGCCACGCATTCGACGGTCATAGGCATCAACATGGCAATCGCATCCCCGGGTTGAAATCCCTGTTGTTGGATACCGGCGGCGACCCGGCCGGTTAAAGTTTTTAATTCTGCCACGGTCACAGATTCCATTTCACCGCCTTGCGCTTGAAAGACGATGGCGGTACTTTCAGGAGGGGCTGAAAAGCAGCTCTCCACAATATTCATATGAACGTCGGGGAGCCATACCGGTTGGGTTTTCCCTTGGGAAAGATCCACGATCCGGGTGAGGGGCTTTGAAAAGTGAATGCCGAGTCTTTCAATGGCGGTGGCCCAATAGGTTTCAAAATTATTGACCGACCATGCGTGTAAATCCGCATAGGTTTCGACCCCGGCCTGTTGCATTAACCAGGCGACATTGCTTTGGGAGATTTCCTCTGGAGTGGGGGTCCAATCCATTTGAAGCGCTTGGTTTTTCATGCTCAGGGTTTCTCCACTACCATTGCGCATCCCATGCCGCCACCCACGCAGAGGGAGGCCAGTCCGCGTTGAGGTCGTGCGTGGGCGAGGTGTACAAGTAGTCTGGCGCCACTGGCGCCAATGGGATGTCCGAGGGCGATGGCGCCTCCATGGGGATTAACGATTTCGGGATCGAGTTTTAATTCGCGAACGCAGGCCAGGGATTGGGCGGCGAATGCTTCATTGAGCTCGATGAAATCAAACTCTGAAGGATCATCACTAAGCTTTCGGGTGGCATGAATGGGGCCCAAGCCCATAAGGTTGGGGTCACATCCGGCGTTGGCATATCGGGTGATCACCATCATCGGTTCAAGTCCGTGCGCTTTACCGTATTCCGCATCGCAGACCAGCAACATGGCAGCGCCGTCATTGAT
>CAKZLZ010000091.1 GCA_937127435.1 uncultured Verrucomicrobiota bacterium
CATGGACCGCCCCCCCCCCTTCAACTTCCCCGAAAAACAAAAAGGCCGATTCGCAGAACGAACCGGCCTTCCCTGTGTGATTCAGAAGGCATTATTCTTCTTCGATCTTCATCGCCTGTTGCTCCGGCGATTGCCAGACCCGGATGTAATCGATGTACGTGCGGTCCGGCAGGTTCTTGGCCTTGCCGGGATCTCCCGACCATCCGCCCATTTCATCGGAAAGGATGATATGCAGAGGAGCCCGGCAAACGCCGCCGGCATCCGTCCGCCAGGTTTCTTTGCCGTCGATAAAGAAAATATATCCTTCAGGTGACCAGTTGACCGCAAAGGTGTGGAAGCCTTCCTGCAAGCCCGGCACATCCGCATGATGTCCGGAGGACTGATGATCCAGACCATACCCATCCCAATGTAACGCATGACTGGCTTTGTCCTGCCCATGAAAGGGACATTCGACAATATCAATTTCCGTGCCGTCCCGCCCCTCATTGCCCACGTTTTTCACGCTGCCTGCCATCAGCCAAATCCCGGGCCAGTGCCCCTGCTCTTCAGGTAATTTCATCCGCGCCTCCACATATCCATAACGGAAGCTGAAACTTTTCTGCGTATTCACTTCCCCCATGGAATAGACATTGTCCTTTTTGGAAAAAGTCAGGACCAGATTTCCGTCTTCCACACTCACATTGTCCGGATTCCACCATCCCCCGGTCCGCGGTTGACGGGTGGCATGCCATTTTTCTTCATCCAAAGCATCCCCGTCGAATTCGTCATTGAAGATCAGAATCGATTCGGCCGGCACAATCGGCTGATGGGTGGCAATCGCCTTTTCCTTGAGGGGCTCACGCCGAATCACCAGTTCATCCACCAACAGTTTTCCCTGTTTGTAAACCGCTAGATCCAAGGCAGCCGACTGATCTTCCGGCACATCAAAAGCGGTGTAAATGGAATGGGGAACTCCCACCGGTCCACGCCACTTCTTCCACACAATGTCTTTCTTCTTCCCTTGGGTCTCCTTGACGACAATATACGCGTAGGGCTTGCCTGCACCCCACTCTATGGCTTCGGATTTTAAATGCACGTAATAGCGGAATCCTCCGGGAAGCAGCGCTTTCGGTACCGACATGGCCACATTCCAAGTGCCGGACGCATCTAAACTATCCAGAAGCAAACTGGTTGTGCCTTCCAATGCCCCTTCCTCCACCAAGGCCTCCGGATAGCGGATCCGAAGTTCCTCATCAGGCGTTTCAAAATTCCAGCTGCGGTAGACCTCAGCCGCTTCCGGAATGGCTTGAATGTTTCGGTCTTCAAGATCCACGGTCTCAAATTCTTTGCCCCGCACCACCTCAATTTCATCAATCACCACGGATGCATTTCCTTTAATGCCGAAGTTCAGCTGATAATCATTTTGGGTCTGTAAACCAAAAGTCAATTCGCCCGTCTGCACTTCATCCGAAGCCATGGCTTCCTCACTGATATTGGTCCAGCCTTTGTCCCAGCGTCCCCAGCCCTGGGCCTGAGAGCGCATAAAGGCATAGACCTGCGCACCGGGTTCGCGGCCCAAAACACGGAACTTATAGGTGACGGTATATTCATAACCCGGCACAAAAATGCCCGGAGCGGTTTTTGCAAATTCAAACCAGGGCCGGTTCTTCCCTTTTGAATCCCCGTAAAGTGAAACGGATCCTTCAATCACGCGGGCGGGATCGCGGGTAAAGCTTCCCCCGTCCAATCCGACGATTGCAGGTTTTTCCTCCAAGTTGATGAAGAAAGGATATGCGTCCACTTTCACCGGTTTCAATTTCACCCTCGGCGCTTCCTTGGGGGGCTGTATGGGTTTTCGCTCCCCCGAAAAAGCCCGGACGGAGTGAACTGCCAGGCTTCGCTCTGAAGTACTTTTTCCTGAAAAAATCTGTAACGCGACAATTTTTGAAGCATCAATATCCGGTCCTTTGTTTCCATAAGACCGTCCAAACAATACGGGCAACTGAGCCGTGGTTCCGGGATGCACCCGAATCCATTCCGCATTGCAGTGCTCCTTTCCATTCGCACCGTGATTGTCTACACGCAACACCACTTTTACGGTGGAATCTGACAGATTTTCCACCTCCACTTCCACCCCCGAATATTCCGACAAATCCCAGCTTCCCTCCCGGGGGTAAACCGCGACTCCCGGATACATGCCCGTGGTGCCGAGTTGCATTTGCAAAACCACCCCTTCCTCTGAGGGGACAAATGACCGAACCGCACCATTTTCGGTCACATATTCTGCGACATCCGGTTTCGTAAAATCAATAAGTTCCAAATCCCCGGCAGCATCCGCAGCCATCGCGCCAAGTGATAACCCCAAACATAAAATCCATCCACAAAATTTCTTCATAACATACTCCAAGTACTTCATAAAAATTTACTATTCCAAACCACGACACAACATTTGCGTAATTGTTATTATTTTATCAGCCCTACTGTCAAGGGGAATATGGGATCCCGGAACATTCCCTCCGGTTTCGCGCGGGTTTCGGGTGCAGAGTTCGGACTTCAGGCGCTTCTGCAGGATGCCTTCAGGAGCCGTAGTTCCATCGTCCCGATGGAAAACGAATGCTTCGGATTTACCGCGGGGGCCGCGGAACTACGTTTTGAAGGTTTCAGTAGCAGTAGTTCCATCGTCCCGATGGAAAACGAATGCTTCGTATTTACCGCAGGGACCCCTGGCCGCTGGGGCGTCCTTCGGGCAGGCGCGGAACTACGTTTTGAAGGTTTCAGTAGCAGTAGTTCCATCGTCCCGATGGAAAACGAATGCTTCGGATTTACCGCGGGGGCCGCGGAACTACGCTTTGAAGGTTTCAGTAGCAGTAGTTCCATCGTCCCGATGGAAAACGAATGCTTCGGATTTACCGCGGGGACCGCGGAACTACGCTTTGAAGGATTCAGTAGCAGTAGTTCCATCGCCCAGATGGAAAACGAATGCTTCGGATTTAACGCGGGGACCGCGGAACTACGTTTTGAATGTTTCAGGAGCCGTAGTTCCATCGCCCCGATGGAAAACGAATGCTTCGGATTTACCGCGGGGACCGCGGAACTACGCTTTGAAGGTTTCAGTAGCAGTAGTTCCATCGCCCCGATGGAAAACGAATGCTTCGTATTTACCGCGGGGGCCGCGGAACTATGCCTTGAAACTTCAGGAGCCAAACCATCTGAAGATAGATGGGTCCCTGCCCCCCCCCTGAAACCGCAGCTGAAAGACGGATAACATCCAGATTTAAGATACATGTAACCAAAATTATTATTCTTATTTCATTATTTATTATATTGTATATTTAAATAATTTCATCCACATAAGTTACATGTATCTTATGCGGTTAAAATGAACGACATTATTTTTAAAAAACCCTTTGCTTCACGCAAGGCCGCCCAGGATCTGCGAAATCAGATCATCCAGTTCCTTATTCAATCGGACCTGAAACCGGGGGACCCATTTTACTCCGACGCGGATTTGGTCAAACGCTCCGGCCTCAGTCGGAAAACCGTGCGTGAGGCGCTCAGCAGCGTTCAGCGGGAGGGCTGGATTGAGCGTCGTCAGGGTACCGGCTCTTTTATTGGCCCCCGGGCAAGTATGGCCCTCCCCCCTTTACAGCAGGAAACCTCCAACCGGAAATCTTTAATCCGTTTGGCCGTTTTGGGTTTCTGGATGTCCGGCGATACTGCCGATTGGTATTCGAGCGGAGTGCTTCGCGGACTGGAAGAAGCCAGTGCGAATTGCGGGGTAAGCATTGAACTTATCGGGGATCACCATCAAAAAGTCGGACCTCTCCATCAGCGTCTCATGCAAAGCAGTCCCGACCTGCTGCTGGTCATGCCCTCCACCATGCAACATGCCTATGCCATTGCGGAAGCACGACATCTGGGCATCCCCTGCGCAGTGACCGGCACCCGGCTTCAGGATTTAGAACTTCCTTCGGCCGCCGAAGACAATCATCAGGGCATGGCCCTTGCCGTTCAACACCTCTACGACCTGGGTCATCGACGTATCGCACTGCTGCAACGGGAAGAAAGCACCCCCTTTACCTTCGAAAGACGCCGGGGATATTTAGACGCTCTAAAGACCTGTGGAATCGAACCTGACGAGCGCCTCATATGGTGGACGCCCACCGACACCTCCAACAGCGCAACAGACTTAAAATCCTTTCTGGCGTCACAAAAACCGACAGCGGTCATTTGCTCCAATCTCATGCTGGCTGCTCCCATCGGACAACTCATCAGAGATGAGGGCCTGCGCATCCCCCAAGATCTTTCCTTGGTAACTTTCGACCAATCCTACGTCACCTACGAAAAAGAATTCGGTCTACGCCCCACCGTGATCGAACTTCCGCTCAGAGAAATGGGCAAAGCGATTTCAGGCATGGCCCGGGAGATGATCGAAAATCAAAATCCCCGGCAAAGCGTACGCCTTCCCTGCAAGCTGGTTAAAGGCCACAGCACCGCCCTTTTCTCAGAATCTTAAGACACCTCCCAGTAATCCTATGAAACAAATCCCACTCCCCACACTCGCATGTATTCTGTTGGCCTGCAGCTCATTCTCCTGCAAAGTCCCCACAGCTGAAACAGACAAGCCCGCCCCCCTCGACAGCTGGGTACTCGCTCAAGCCCCGGAGGAAGCTCTCCCAGACAGCAACGACCTGATTGTGTGGAAGGAAAACCGTTATCCGCGCTTTGCAAAAGGTTCGGTGGTCAACGCAAACGAATGGCTGAATGACGGTCAACCTGCAGGTTCACACGGGGCCCTGAAGAAAACAGCGGATGGCAACCTGGTTTTTGAAGATGGAACCCCGGTCCGCTTCTGGGGCACCACCCTCGGCTACGGCGCAAGTTTCCCTGAAACAGACAGAGAAATCGAAGCCATGGCCGATGCCATTGCGTCCAAAGGATACAATCTGGTGCGTTTCCACCACAACGATTCCCCCTGGGGAAGCGTCAGCTTTCTGAAAAGCGGCAGTGCATTCGAATTTGATCCCGAAAGTATTGCGACCCTCGATAAAGTGATGAAGGCTTTTATCGACCGGGGGATCTACATCTATTTGGATCTCATTGACTCCCGGGGATGGACCGCGGAAGTCGGCATAGAAGATTGGGAAGCCCTGAGGAAGAAAGGCCAGGGCTGGAAAGGTGCCTTCCCCATGCCGGTCATGGTCGACGCCTGGAAACGCGCGGCCGACAATCTCCTCAATCACGTTAATCCCCTCACCGGAAAAAGCCTCGCCGAGGATCCCGCCATCGTTTGTATCGAAATCATAAACGAAAACGGCCCCTTCTGGGATTGGGGCTTTAAAACCACCCCCGCCATTCAAGCCTGGTTTGATGCCGCCTGGAACCGCTGGCTGCTCGAACGCTACGGCAACCGCGAATCACTGGCCGAAGCCTGGACCGACGCGGAAGGTACCTGCGGACTGTTCGACGACGAAGATCCCGCTACGGGATCCGTATACCGCCCGCAACTGCAAAAAATTAATACCTGGAAACGTTCTTACCGTTCCAAGTCCCGTGGCGCCGCCCGCTACAATGATTTCATCGCCTTCTACCGCGATATTGCCACCGAATTTTATCAGGAGGCCAGCACCCATCTGCGTAACCACGGATTCGAAGGGCAGATTATCGGCAGCCATGAACTGCGGGGTCCGCAGAATCAACTTGCCGAAATCGAAGGCACCGGATCGATCTCGGCCCATCTCTATTCAGGTCAACGTCTGGCTTTCTCCGCCCGGCCGGGCAATGCGGGTGTGAGCATCGACGGCGTAGACGTCAGTACCAAGAACTGGTTTTCCAATACCGCCCGCATCAATGTGGACAACACCCCGGGCTGGAACAACGAATGGACCGTCACCTCGCTTTCTTACCGGGCGGATGCCCATCTCGCAGTCGCATCCATGATGGCCTTTCAGGATATAGACGGGAGTGTACACTTCACCTGGAGTCAGCGCTGGGGCGGGGAAAAAATGCCGGACAAAGATATCACCGTCGACTGGATTGCCTGGCGGAAATCTTTCCACAACTCATTCTCTTCCCTTCACGACTCTCCCTCCATGGCCACCCACCGGATTGCCGCGGCTATGATGCGGCGTAAAGACATCCCGCCTGCAAAATACACCGTACACATCGCCCACTCCGCCGAAGATGCGGCCGAACAAAATTTGCATGCCGTCGGACTTGATGGCGGCGGAGGCACCATTGGAAACGGTGCGCAGTTCCTGCCCATGCTCCACCACATGGAAACCGCATTTTTCGACCGCAGCTACCAAGGGGATGCCGACGTGGTCTTCAGCTCGGGACGGAGCGCAAGTGGGGACTACAGCCAAGCGAAACATGCAGTCGTTCTGGGCGACAATCCCTGGACCGATCGTTATCACAAAAAGAGAGACCTTGTGGCCCCTGCCCGCCTGCTCCATCCCAAACTTGTCACCCGGGATTTAAACACCCCGACCACCTTCAGCCTTACCTTCGGATACAAAACGCCGCTTACGGTTACGTTTAAAACCCTCGAAGCCGCCATCGAAGTGGCATCCCTGCCGAAGAATGCCACCCCCATCGGTCTGAGCGAAGATGGACTGTACACCCTGGGTTGGTGCGATGACCGTTTCCTGGTTTTTCCCGCGGCCGGTCAATTCGACAAACTCAAACAAGATCCGCGCTGGTTGTATCGCTTCTATCTCACTGCCGCCAACCGCTGGGGAATGGATCTGGGGGAAAACAGCATGGAAAACACCACCTACTACAGTGACAACGGTGCCCTGGAAATGGACTGGGGATCCGGAACCCAACTCATCAACAGTCCAAGCACCCAAGCCGTCGCCGGTTATGCAGGCGTCCGCAGTCAAAACCAAACCGACAATCTCAGCGTTCAACTCGACCGCCCCTACGCGGCCATTTCGTTGAGCAGCGCCGACAACCAACCTATCGCCCAGTCCCGGCGCATGTTGCTGGTAGCGGCCGGCCGCATTCAAAACACCGGAACCACATTTGAAAAAGATGAA
Source organism: uncultured Verrucomicrobiota bacterium (assembly GCA_937127435.1). Taxonomy (GTDB): domain Bacteria; phylum Verrucomicrobiota; class Kiritimatiellia; order SS1-B-03-39; family UBA6053; genus UBA6053. Next base: position 7,020 of record CAKZLZ010000091.1, read on the forward strand.
AACGGGAAAGTCAAATTCACCAAAACCGGAAAAGCCCCCATGCTCATCGAAGGCCTTCACGGCGGAATCACCCTCCGCGATCTGCAACACAACGACTTGATCGTCTACGCTCTGGATGTCGAAGGCCGACGCCTCGGAGAAGTTCCGGTGGAACGGAGTGAAAATGGATTTCATTTCCCTCTCAACCCGCAGTGGAAAACCCTGTGGTTTGAAATTGCCGGCCCCGAAATCGAAGCTCCTCAGCTGGATACCAAAGATTGGCCGGGCGCAGTCGTGCCCACGCCATCCATCCCCGATTTGGCAAAGGTAAGCCTCAGCGAATATTCGGAACTGCTCACAAAAACGGAAAACACCGCTCCGGTAGAAACCGCCAGCGAAGACAGCAACCGCATTGATCTAACCGATGCCGGGACCTTCAAAAGCTATCAGGCCTATGGAAATCTAAAAGCCAAAGCCGCCAAGCTGGAAGACGAGGATGTCATTGAACTGGATCTCGGGAAACATACCGACGAGTGGCATGCAGGCCTCTGGTTCGACACCCAACCCCTTCCGGGTCTCAAGCCCGCAGATTGCGAAGCACTCACCTTCTTCTTCAAAGGAGACGGCACCCTGCCCCGCGACTTTAACATTACCATCAAATGGAAAGACGAAGCCGGTCAGGAACAGAAGGCCAAATCCCGCAATTTGAACGAGCTCTTCGAAGATACGGAGTGGAAAGAAATCATCCTCAGCCCGGCGGACTTCCCGGAACAAAAGGTCGATCTCTCCCGTCTGCATCGCATCGACTTCACCGTCGTCTCCAAACTGATGGAAACCAAACACAGCGCTTTCCTCGGAAGCTTCCGTCTCGCCACCGTCGCCGGGGCTAGCAAGGCCATGCTGATCGAGGATTTGGAAGAACGCATGCCGGCCCCCATTGAGTTGCCCGCCCCCTCGCTTGAACTGCCCATAAAAGCTACCGAAATTTCAGCCGATGGTGAACCCGGAGAAGAGGCATGGAAGCAAGCCGTCGGACTGGAAATTGATGAGAACAACGTGCCGGACTGGCATAAGATCGGCAGTGTACTCGGAAGCGGAAAACTGAAAGACAGTGAAAAAGCAACCGTGTGGCTCACCGCAACCCCCAAAGGACTGGGCGTCTATGTCGCGGTCAATAAAAGTGGAGATCCTGTCATCAATACCAAAAAAGATTGGTATCAGGGTGACTGCATCGAAATCTTCGTCGACGCGAAAGCCGAAGGGGTGAAGCCCAGCAAGCAGCTCTTCTTTGCCTACAAACGGCCGGGACTGAATCGAGCCACCAGCTCAGTGAATGCCGCGGTGGGCAGAATGCAAACGCCCGAAGGCTATGCGCTGGAAATTCTGATTCCGTGGAATGAACTCGGAGTCAAAGGAACTGCGGGAACGGAGTTCAGCATGGATTTTCAAATCGACTTCGGCGACCACAGCGGACGCTACTTACAACTCAGTTATGCCACCGGTACAAATGAAGCCTGGTTCACCAGCGTGCGCTACCTGAAAGTGAAACTCACCGAATGAGTCAAACCATCATGTCCTCCTCCCCTCCCAACATCCTCCTGCGCACCGGCTGGGCCACCCAAAACGTCGGTGACGTGGCCCATACCCCCGGAAGCCTCCGGATGTTGTATTCCCGTTTCCCGGATGCACACATAACCGTGTGGGCCAATCATCTCAATGATGAGATCCGGGCGATGCTCTATCGCCGCTTTCCAACAGTGAAGATCATTTCGGGAAACATTTACGACAAGGAGGAACCCTGTCCCCCTGAAATTGAAACTGCATTTGAGGCCGCGGATTTGTTCATCTTCAATTCCGGGATGGCCATGAATTTCGGGCTCTTCAATTTTGATTGGAACGGGCCGGTCTACAATTTAATGCCTCTCATGCGCTGCATCGAACAAGGCATCCCCTTCGGTTTATTCGGTCAATCTTTCGATCGCTTTGCACATCCGAGTGTATCCCTGTTTAAACCCGTACTCGATCAGGCCGCCTTCATATTCGCAAGGGAAACCCACTCCGTGGCCTACCTCCGGGAATTAGGCTTCTCCACAAAAATTATTGAGTTCGGACCGGACGGCGCCTTTGGAATTGATACCCTGGATGATGAGAAAGCGGAAGCTTGGCTGTCCGCCCATGGACTGGAAGAAAAAGAATTTTTGGCATTCAACATACGTACCAACACCGCGGTACCCACAGGGTCGGATTCACCGCTAAACCCAACGAATCCCAATCCGGAACAGCAACGGGAAAACGAAAAGTGGCTTCAGGTCTGCGCAACCGTGATCACGCGCTGGGTTCGCGAAACCGGAAAAAAAGTCTTGGTGGCTCCGGAAGCTTTTAAAGAAATCAATGCAGCCAAGACGATGCTGTTGCCCCTGCTTCCGGAGGACGTGCTTTCCAAAGTCGTACTCCGGGATACCTGGTGGAATGCCGACGAAGCGCTTTCGACTTTTTCAAGGGCCCGCGCCGCCTTTGGCATGGAACCGCACACTTTGATTATGGCCCTCACTGCAGGCGTGCCCATTGTGCATGCCCGCCCTCTTCGCCATGGACGTAAAGGCTGGATGTTCAAAGACCTTGGCTTGGGCAATGGATTATTTGATATTGATGCCGCTTCCGCGGATGTCATCGCGGATGCAGTGATTCATATGGATCGTGAATATGAAGAGGCATGCAACCAGGCCAAAAAGGGATACGAACGCATTTACGAACGACAAGAACATGCCCTGGATGTAATAGCGCAAATCCTGGGCAACAACTGATTTTCAACCTGGAGAACAAAAAATATGGACCTTTATAAATATCTTTTACCCCTGATCTTTCTTTGTGGCACCGTGCTGATTGCAGCTGAAAAACCCGGGACCACCCGCATTGCAAAATGGAAAGATGACAAAGCCTGTGCATTCATCCTCATGTTTGATGACAGTTCGAGCACCCACGTAAAACATGTATTTCCCGAATTGCAAAAACGGAATCTCACCGGAACATTTTATATCAACCCCGGATCTGGACACTACCGCGCAAATCGGGAGTTCTGGGAAAAAACCCTTCCCGGTGCCGGTTTTGAATTGGGCAATCACACCATGACCCACAAAGGGGGCGACTCCAAAGCGGAAGTGGAAACAGAAGTAACCGAATGCAATGAAGTTCTTCATAAGCTTACCCCCGACGCCCCCTGGCCCCGTTTGGTTTCTTTTGCGAAACCGGGGGGCCTGAAAAAAGGAAAATGGCCCCTCACACCGGAAGAGCATGCGGCCCTGCTTGCAGAAAATCATTTGATTCAGCGTCCCAACTTTAGCGGACGTGGTGCGCAAGTCGCATTTAAAACCGGCGGACAAATGCTGGCCCATGTCGACAAGGCCGTGAAAAATGAAAGCATGGAGTGCATCATCTTCCACGGCGTGGGCGGCGACTGGATCTCCATTCCTTTACCCGAATTCATCACCCTGCTTGACGGCTTAACTGAACGCAAAGAACAGGTATGGGTCACCCACCACATGGCTGCATATAAATACAGCAAAGCCAGAGACGACGCTTCGGTAAAAATCACCGCCACCACTTCAAATCAAATCTCTTTGCAATTGAGCTCAAATTTAGACCCGGAACTGTACGACCAGAAATTGACCCTGGTAACAGTTGTACCTTCGACTTGGGAAACATGTCTGGTAAGACAAGGCGAAGAGGTGACGGAGATCGAGATACAAAATAATTTTGTGCGCTATGATGCAATGCCCGGCACTGACCTCATCATTATTCACAAGAAATAACTTAATGAAAAGAACTGCGGATAAGTATATCTTCCCTTCCATCGACCATCAATACACCCTTCAGTTTGAAGATGAATTTGGATGTGTTTTCACACGCACTCTTCTCCGCAGAACCCACATAAAATTCCTTTTACTCCCTGTTCCCCTTTGATACGATTCAAGGGTGATATTAACTCTGCACCCTTCAACATTCCTTCGCCGGACACTCCTGCTGGCAACTGCGCTTCTCATTACTGCTTGTGAGACGTCGATCCCGTCCAAAACATCCAAGCAGCCCCCCTCCTCCTCTCCAAAGGTGCTGGCCCATTACATGCCTTGGTTCCAAATGGAAACCACTGACGACGGTTACACCGAGTGGTCACACTGGCAATGGTTCGGCAAAGGGCCTAAACACGACCCTGACGAATTTTTAGAGAACGGCCAGCGGGACATTGCCTCAGTTTTTTACCCTCTGATCGGACCCTATGATGGACGGGACCCTGCGGTGTTGGAATATCATCTCCTCAGCGCCCGCGCGGCAGGCATAGAAGGGTTCATCGTTGATTGGTACGGACCGAATACCTATAGCGACGAGACATTCAAGACCCTGCTGGACATGGCGGAAACCCTGGGAATGCAGGTCGCAATCTGTCTGGAAGAAAAAGCTTTTTTTCCACCCTACTCGAAAGCAAACAGCCGGGAGGAGGCGCTGGCGGAAGCGGCCCGACATATTCGATATATTCAGGAGACATACACCCAATCCCCCGCTTATCTTCATCAGGAAGGCCTTCCGGTTTTTTACGTATTTCTCGGTCACGAGGAAGGACGTCTGGGCCCGAATACATTGTCTCCGGAAGAAATCCGGGAACTGATGAATGCAGTGGAGCCCCCGCTGCCATTTTTATTTCGTCCCCATTGGGATCCCGCCTACGCAGAGACAACCGATGGTGCCTTCGCCTGGTGCGGCGATCCCGAATACCGCGATTGGTTTTACCGGACAGCAGAGGACCAACTGTCCGGAAACACGATTTCAACTTTCACCGGAGTAGCCAGTCCGGGCTTTGATGACAGTGGTGTCTGGGGTTGGGGAAACGGGCCCCGATTCCGCGATCGCCGTGATGGCGAAGAATACCGGGAAAACTGGCGGGAAATTTTGGTAGCCAACCCTCCTGCCGTACAAATTGTTACTTGGAATGATTTTGAAGAAGGAACCACCATCGAGCCCGCACGCGAGTACGGATTCACCTATCTGGATATGACCGAAAGTTTTATCGCCGAATACACCGGCCGTCCGGCCGATCTTTCAGATAATGATGCCGCATATCTTCTCTATCAACTCCGGATGCATTTGCGCATAAATCCGGATGCATCTCTCTCTGGTCAGCTCAACGCCCAACGGGAAGCCTGGGTCAACGGCGCTCCTCCCCCGGTTGAAGCATGGCGCGAACAAACCCAATCCCTACTCCAACATCCTTAAACCCAAAAGAATTCATGAAAATCCCCACTCCCTCTCTCACCCGCCTCTTGCTTGCCCCGGCCGCTCTGTTTCTTCTTACAGCACAAGCGGACACCTTTGTCCCTCTCGTGGATATGGTCTCTGCCGGTTCCGACAACTGGAGTTGGGGAGGGGCACGCATTAAAGAATCAAACAAGGGTCTGGAAGTCAAAGAAAACAATCGGGACGGTGGCTACGGAGATGTCTATTTTTCCAACCGCTTGCCGATCCTCCCCCATGGTCAATTTGAAGTAAAAGCAAATCCCAAGTCAGGCGCCTACACCTTACAACTTATGGGGTTTCAAGGAAAGGAAGGGATCGCAAATTACGATCTACTCAAAGGGGAAGATACCGACGAAACCCATTCCGTCAGCTTGGCTGATCTGAAAATCTCATCTCATGTTGACAGTATGCTGCTTAAATTTTGGGTGGTAGACGCCGAAAAGGCATCTACAGAAATTGAAGTTTTACAATATGGTATTTTGATTCCGGGTGATGATGCGCCGGAAAGAGGAAGCTGGAAGACCGCAGAAGGTTGGCAAACGGATAATACGTCGATGGCCCCAACGGAATTGGGGATGAAAGTAACTGTCGGTGAAGAAAAAAATCACGGGTCCGTGGTTTGGACAAACGCGCTAACGCAAAGAGACGGCCAATGGTTGTTGTACCTACCCGAGGTGACCAACACCACCCTCAAGCTGACCCTCCCCACCTTTCAAAAGGACGGCAGTTATTTAGAATCTGTAAATACGGATCTCAGCCTGAAAGCAGGATGGAATGTTGTCGACCTTTCTCAATTGGCATGGCCGGAAGGCGCTGCGAGTTTTCAACCTAAAATCTGGATCGAGAATACTGAGGGTTCTGTTACACTCGGAGAGTGGATTCTGATTCCCTGATTCAGGGGGAATCAAGCAAGGGAACCGGACCCAGAACATTTCTAAAAACCATCCCAGAACTCGAAAACTTAAGGTTCAACAGGCTGATTTCATTTAGTTGATGTTTCATTTTTCACTAAAGTCAGAAATGAAAAGAGTTCATTTTCAACCACCCGCTACGCTGGAGGGCACGAAAAATCACGGAGGCATTTCGTCCGGGGAAGGAATGCCGCAAGCCCCGGAACTCACCTCAAACCTGCGGCATATCCTTCCGTTTACCATCGACTGGGATATTCTGCGGAAACCTATCGGTTGAGCGTTTGCAAACGGGGATCTTTCGGGACTCGCAAACGTCAACCGCCACCAGATGGCTCCGGGATTCTTCGTGCCCTCCAGCGTAACGGGTGGTTAAATCCCCCTTAGCTTGACGCGAATACCCTGCGCCGCAATAAGCTTACGAAGCTGTCTTCTCCATGGGTGGGTGTGTTTAAATTTCTATAGTCGCCAAGAACCTCACATCAATCGACTTTTCCACCAACACCCAGGTCAGCCCAAAATCCGGACAAAATAAAACGCCGGGGGTTCAGTGACCCTCGGCGAATGAATTCAGGTTCCCTGATCCAGGGGACTTATGCGCGGAAACGGCGGCGGAACAGGAAGGCGGCTCCCAATGCCAAAGCGACCAATACGCCGGTACTGGGTTCGGGAATCGTGGCTGCGATGCTGTCAAATTCAAAGACAGGACTCAGGTCGTCAACTTGGCGGAATCGTGCGAACCAACGATCAGAAGCTCCATAACTACCTGAAAATGAAGTTAGGTCAATCGACTGTACCGAAGTACTACTAGTGTTTGGGACTACCGTAAGTTCTGTGACATAGGATATATCATTATAAAAAATTACGTTTACTGTGTATCCGCCAGCATTACTTGAGCCGATTGCATCTGGAGTTATCACCAATTGGGATTCAGTAGCCAGATCAAAAAAACCGGTTCCTGACTCACGCCAATCAATGGACGTATCATCATCGAGGTCATCCCTTAAGAAGGTAACGGTCCCACTTCCGACAGTCAAAGAGCTAATAGAAGTATTCGGATTATTTGTTACCAAATTATCGGTGTTATCCAGACTATCCAAAAAATAGGCATGGGCCGGTGCCAGCATAAAAGCGGACAATGCCAATAAAACAGAACAGGTCATACGTCTATTTAACTTCATAAGTTTCTCCAAAGCTGATTTGTTTCAACCTCTTCCTTCTGAGTTCACATCCAAAAAAAGTATTTAATAGTTAAAGTATAACTATATTCCCCAAGGGAAGTCAACAGGAACGATAGGAATTATCGGCAACTTCAATCAGACGATAACTCCCGAAGCCGCCGGATCGCGGCCGCGCAGCGGCGCAAATCAAGATCCCCATGGTCACGGGTCGGCTCAAGCACAGACGTCTCCGCATAATCATTCCAAGTCACCAACTGAATAAGAGGCACAGGCACCGCCGCCGCAGGGTCTCCTGCATGGTGGGCGCGCTGATAATCCTCCAAGACTCTCCAGCATTGTTCCAGGGTGTTGCCGGCACGGGTTTCCCGGCAAATAATCGAGGGGCGGATGGTAGGTTTGTTCGGGTCTGACTGCCAGGCCCAAGCCACCAAGGTGTTATCAAACCCGGGCCACACTCCATGCATCACATAAGAACATTCTGCAGGCGGCTGGTTTGCGGAATCCAGGACCTCCTGTAGAAACTGAAGCCCTGCATTGTCGGGGTCCGACCAGAAATACGCCTCATCAGGAGCATTCATCGTTTCGGCATCCGGGCGCACCCAGGTATAACAGGCATCCTCTCCTTTACAGGCCGGCGCGCCACTCCAAATGAGATCGGCCCCCTCCTCTCCAAATACCCCATCCAGGATTTCCCGTAGCTCACGGCACTGGTCTCCATAAGGAAACACCGGAAACAGCGGACGTCCATTCCGACAAAGATACGCATCGCGAATTAAATGATCACGAATATAGAGAAAGTCTTCTTCCAATGTTTGCGGAACCTTTCCTTCCGAGGGCCATTGCGCCTGGGTATCGAAAGACAAGCAGTAACAAAACGGCGCCTCGGGATGTTCACGGTTCCATTTCTCCAAACCGTGCAGCCAGTGAAGGGTCAGTACATTTTCCACACTGTTGGTGCCGTACCAATTGACGATAAACCCCGAGATTCCATGCGATACCGCCGTACGGATCTGCCATTCGATCACTGCGGGATCCCGCGAATCGTAACAACCACATTCCGGCATTTGAAGGTGGGTGCGCCGATACCCGGATCTTGCATCATTCCAATGCCGCATATCCTCAATTTCAGGAGGATGAGGGATGGCCGCTGCCTCTTCAGGCGACAGGGGGTAAGACGCTCCCTTTAAGGTATACCAGGGTAAAAAATGTCCAAGCATAGCGGGGAACGGAAGTGCCTGTTCCCGGCAGCCCTTTGGATGAAAACATTGCGGGATCATGGAGCCGGAACGTACCATATGTCGGCCTCCGCGCTCAAGGTGGCCTCTTCTATAGTTAGATATTCTACCCGCAAATCAGCGTAGAGATAATTCCCTCCCCGGCCTTTCCGGTGAACACTCCCCGGAATCTGATCCATCGTGCTGTAGCTCCCATCCCCCTGATAGCCCCGATCCGTCATACTGCTCCCCGGCCGTTCGCCTAACAGAATAATATGCTGGGTGCGTGACTTCAATTCTTCTAAATACAAGGCGTCACCTCCATCGAAAGATCCAAAAGGATATTGGCCGGACACATACCGTTGCCCACCGTTACAGGCATAGGTACGTGGAGGACGCAGCGCCGGGTCTTCGTCGCTGAGATACGGGTCCATCGGACAGACAAACACAGTGGCTTCCTCTCCAAGATACTTCGCTAACTTTTCGTCCCAGTACCCATTCGAATCCTGATACCTGGGCAATTGGCTGTTGTGGTCGGACGCATACATCACCAGCGCTTGACCCAATTGACGCAAATTCGACAGACAGCCCAACTCACGCCCCTTCTTCAAACTATTGCTGACCACCGGCACCACCAGCGAGATTAACAACGCTAAAATGGCAATCACCACCAGCATTTCAATCAAGGTAAACCCACGCTTCAGCCGGGCAGAACAAAAAGAAGAAGACATTCAGGGTAATTGCCACAAATCATAATGAGGGTCAAGAGCTGGTCTTCACATCAAACAACCTAGCCTCAAGACTGAGATAGACCTTTTATTCGGTGAGATCAACAGGGTTCAGCTCAAACGGGTCCATATGGAAACGAATCGTCTCCAAAGGGCCGGGCGGTGGAGGTAGTTTTTTTTTATATGCGTTTCGGCATGGGTCCCCACCAAGAGACTTCGCTTCCACGGCCTTCAATGTCTGTCAGTGGCTGACAGCTCATTCCTGCACATTTTCCCGGGACCATCGGCGCTCCATGTTTTCCGAGGAGATAAACTTCTTATTAAAAATAAAATCACTTTTTTTGCGGAAAACCCCACTTTCTGAAACTTCGGGAGTATGCAGGGCGCAGTGATGCCGCCCTGGGATTCATAAAAATCTGAACGTAAAATAAACAGGAGCTTGAGATGACACCGCAAAACGGAAACCAAGATGAAGTCTGGATGCAGCAACGCATTCAGCAATTACGCAATCAACTGGATGAGATGTCCGGCGGAACCGCCATGTTTGGCGGAATGGGTGAACAGCTTCCGCCGGAGCTGGAGCTTCAGTTCCTTGAACATGTACGCAGTTTCGAAGCTGCGGAAACCACGACCCTGCGGAAAATATTATCCGAGGAAGGATACCGGATGGCAACCGCGGATACGCTTTCAGAACTGGAAATCTCCACAGAGGTCTGGGAGGTCCTGCAGCGGTTGGCGGATATCCACTGCTATCTGGATGCCACCGATCATCTTTCTGATCGCGGCCTTTACGAAAAAATAGATGCCATGCTGGATGAACCGGCGGAGGATTTCCGACTGATGGGCGAAGGGTCGGCATGTTTTCTGGAAGTCCTGAATGCCTGTGAAGAGGAGGACGACCAGACCTGGCTGAAATATTATGCGGATGAAGAAACACGTCAAATGTGGCACCTGGAATTCGGAACGAACCTGCCGGAAAAAGAAGCTCCCCCCTACGACCGCGACCGGCTGCTTCCCCGCCCTGTCTTTCCTGAAATGTAAGCAAATCTGCATGCGGTCTGTTATCCGGACGAGAATCCGGATGATGCTTAAAGCATAACACTTCAATCAAGGACGGTAAGCCATGAGCACAAGCCCCCACCGTTCCGTGAAGAAGAGCCCGTGGGCACCGTGGCAGTACTAAAGTGGATATCCCCTATCTTATCCGCCTGGCTGAACAGCTTCCCGAGCCATTCCCTCCCCTCAGGCCTGATCATCCACATAGGGCAACTTTCGAAATTCAGTAGGACTCCTTCCGAAACGGTCCCGGAACCACCGGCTGAAGTGGGAGGGAGAATGAAAACCAAAATCAAGGGCAATTTCTTTAATGCTGCGTTCACCTAAGCGCAATTGACGCCGCACACCGCTATCGATGCGTTGCGCATCCCACACCTTCAGGGTGCAGTTTGTCTGCTCTCTAAACAGACGGCGCAGGTAAGGGAGACTGATGCCGGCCACCCGGGCCACCTCTTTTTCCTTTAGCGGCTGCGCCAAGTCGCGTTCCCCCAAATAATGCAGAGCCATGGATACCGCAGGATGCGCTGGCGCCGAAACCGGAACGTCCATCCCCGCTTCGCGGAGTTCGTGCAGCAAGCTACTGAAACAGGCCGTCACACGGGCCCGTAAATCAAAGTATTTTTCCGGATCCAGCTCCAGATCCCCGAACATGATTTTCCGCCCCGGATCTTCGCGGAGCTCATTTCTGACAAAATCACCCAAACGGTCAAAGGGAGGCTCCAGTCCAGCATGGCGCCTTGAAGGAAACACGAAAGGCACATCCGGATTCAACAACATCGTCCCGTCCCGGTGCAGAGCCAATATACGCAGCGAGCGCACCTCGGCGTCCCCGGAAAACCGTTCATTGCGGCACATAGGTGTGGGCACAATCCAATTCCCGGCACCCACAAGCCGGGATCCGCCCCGCCAGTGCAACTCCACCTCACCACGTTTCAGCTGCCACAGAGACAATTCCCGGCTCGAACGCCAACCACGCAGGGGCTTGTAATAATTTCGCACCGGACCTTCCCAGTACCAAAGTGCTTCAATTGTGTATGGGGCTCGAACATCCATATAATCGTTTTATGACAGGATTTCTCCCTTTTGTGAAGCACAAGTGTATTTCAGCGCCCCTTCGATTTCGGGTAAGTTGGCAAACATGATCTCCAAGGACATTCTTCTAAATTCCGACCTCGCCCGCCATCTTTATCACGAAGTGTGCGCATCCCTGCCCGTAATCGATTATCATTGTCACCTGGATCCCCAGGTACTGGCAGAAAACAAGCCTTTCCCTCATCTTGCGGAACTATGGGTATGTTCAGATCCCTACAAACACAGGGCCATGCGCATCGCCGGTGTTCCCGAGGCGGAGATCACCGGTCCCGCGGATCCGGAAATAAAGTTCCGCCGCTGGGCGGAGACACTGCCCAAAACCTTCGGGACCCCCCTCCACGACTGGTCCACCCTGGAACTGGCACGCTTCTTTGATTTTCATGAACCTCTTTCAGCAGAGAATGCGGAGACCGTTTGGGCGCACTGCAACCACCTGCTTGGACAACCGGGTTTCCTTCCCCGTGATTTGCTCGCAAAATGCAAGGTGGAAACGGTATTCACTTCGGACCAAATGACGGACGACCTGCGCTCCCATCAAACGCTGTTGGCCTCTGACTTTGATGTGCGCATTCATCCTTCCCTCCGTGCAGACAACCTTCTCGATGCTTCTCCAGGCCATACGACCTGGGATGCCTTCGACCACACGGTAAACGCCCGTTTAGATCTGTTTAACTCTCTGGGCTGCCGCCTCGCCGACCATGCGTTCGAAAGTTTTCAGTTTGTTCCCTGTGATTTCCCGGAAACCCAACGCCTCTGGGAAAAACGGGCCCGGGGAGATCATCTGTCTCCTTCCTGTCTGACCCGGCTTCACTCCGGATTGCTGCTGTGGCTCTGCGGGCGCTACGCCAGCCGTGGCTGGGTACTGCAACTCCATCTGGGCGCACTGCGGCACACCAGTTCCCGTTTACGCCGGGAAGCCGGGCCCGCAGGGGGCTACGCCGCCATGCAAAATCAGTTCGACCTTTCCCCACTCGCCCAATTTCTTGATACGCTGGAAACCCACGGAAAGCTGCCGCGCTGCATCCTCTACCCTCTCAACCCGGCCCTGAATATCCCCCTGGCCACCCTCAGTGGCTCTTTCGTCGAAGAAGGGATACCCGGCAAGGTTCAACTCGGACCCGCCTGGTGGTACAATGACCATACCGACGGCATGCGGCAAACACTCGAAGCTGTTTCAAATTACAGCCTGTTGTCTACCTTCCCCGGGATGACCACAGACTCCCGCAGTCTACTCTCCATGACCCGGCACGAACATTTCCGACGCGTGCTCTGCGACTGGATCGGTGAAAAAGTAAACCGCAGCATCCTTCCCTCCGATCTTTCCTTCCTCACCGTCCTGGTCAAAAACATCGCCTATTCCAATCCCGCCGCCTGGTTCCAATCCTAATTCAAAAACCAACAATCAACTATGAAGACTCATATGAACACCCTACCCACAGCCGTTATTACCGGGGCCGGCGGAACGATTTGTTCTGTCATGGCTCTCGAACTCGCCCGCAAAGGCCACCCCGTCGCCCTGCTGGGGCGCACCCTCTCCAAACTCGAAAAGGTCGCAAGTCAAATTCGCAATGAAGGAGGGACCGCACTTTGCATCGCCATCGATGTTACGGATATTACTGCTGTGAGACAGGCCGGGGAACAGGTATTTCAAGAACTGGGTCCCTGCCGCATCCTCATCAACGGCGCCGGAGGAAAACTTCCCGGCGGGGTTATGAGCCAAACGGAGTATTCTCCGGAGGAATTAAAAGAGGACAGCCAGGCCCTCGGTTTCCTGAACTGCGATTTGGAGGTCTTCCGCAGTGAAGTGGATTTAAATCTCAGCGGCACCGCGATTCCCTCTCAAGTCTTCGGCCGACAAATGGCGCAGGCAGGTGGCGGAAACATTGTGAATTTTGCTTCCATGACCAGTTTCCGGCCGCTCTCCAAAGTTCCGGCCTATGCCGCAGCCAAAGCCGCCATTGTCAACTATACCCAATGGCTGGCCGCGTATTTGGCACCTGCCCGGATCCGCGTCAACGCCATTGCCCCCGGTTTTATTGTCAACGAGCGCAGCCGCAAACTGCTCTTCAATGAAGACCAAAGCCCCAGTCCGCGCGGCACCCAGGTATTGAACCACACTCCCATGAAACGCTTTGGCGAGGCTGACGAACTCATCGGTACCCTCAACTGGCTCACAGATGACGCCTGTTCGGGCTTCGTCACCGGCATCACCGTTCCCGTCGATGGGGGTTTTCTCAGTTGTCCAGGCACATGATACGGCTCGGCTCTTCATCATAAAAAAACCCTCCGCGTTAACGGAGGGTTTGCCAAATAAATGGCGGGATCTACGGGACTTGAACCCGCAACCTTCGGCGTGACAGGCCGACGCTCTAACCAATTGAGCTAAGACCCCGAAAGAGTTTCGAGGTGCGTGGTTATGCCTGAACTTTCGTTCGGTGGCAACCCCATTTTGCAAAAAAATTACTTTTTCGGAAACAGCATTTGTGTGGCGTAATTGTCCTTCTCAATTAAAGGGGCGCCACGCAGGTATTTGTACTCCATAAACTGAAGAATTAAGGTCGTGGTAATACAGACAAAAGCCACTATTACCACGATCCCCATCCAAAGCGGGGTGGCGGATTTTTGTTTTACCGGCTTGGGCTCTTCATCAATTTCAATATCGGAATCACTCATAATAACGTTCTCCTGTTAATGGAGAAAGCTTACGCCCCCGAAGGGGCGGTTGGCGAGTCTGTTTTTTACGCTTTTCCGAATTTTTCCGCAACCATAGCGGCCATCTCATCCAGCGTTTTGGCAACCGGAACCCCGGCTGCACGGAATGCTTTCTGTTTGGTGGCTGCGGTGCCCACATTTCCGGAGACAATCGCTCCGGCATGGCCCATGGTCCGCCCTTCAGGCGCACTGGCACCTACAATGTAGGCGAACACAGGGGTGGAAATGTTTTCCTGAATATAGGCGGCGGTTTTTTCTTCTTCGTCCCCACCGATTTCACCAATCAAAACCACGGCTTCCGTTTCCGGATCTTTGTCGAATTCGTCCAGGATGTCGCGGAAGTTGGAACCCACAATCGGATCTCCCCCAATCCCCACACAGGTGGACTGACCAATCCCAAGATTCGTCAATGCATAAACAATTTCATAGGTCAGGGTACCGGAGCGGCTGATCACCCCTACTTTACCGGGCGTACAAATCATGCCGGGCATAATCCCGATCTTACTTTTTCCGGGGCTAATCAGACCGGGACAGTTCGGTCCAATCAGTTTAAGCCCTTTGGCTTTCACTTGATGATAGAGGCTGACCATGTCGTTGACCGGCACGCCTTCGGTAATACAAATAATCAAAGGGATATCCGCATCGATCGCTTCCTGCACGGCGCCTTTGGCGAATTTTGCGGGAACATAAATAACCGTGGCATTGGCGCCGGTACTCTCAACCGCTTCTTTCACGGAATTGAAAACGGGTTTACCATGTTCATGCAGCCCGCCTTTGCCGGGGGTCACGCCTCCAACCACGTTGGTGCCGTATTCGATCATTTGTCCGGCATGGAAGGATCCATCGCGACCGGTGATACCCTGTACGATGACTTTGGTGTTTTCGTCGATTAAAATACTCATGCGTCTTCTCCTTTCCCCAGGGAAATTGTTTTTTGTACGGCTTCAGAAAACGTGGCGGCGGGAATCAGTTTTGAGCCGACCAAGAGTTCATTTCCTTCTTTGGCATTGGTTCCGGCGAGGCGAACCACCACCGGCACATCAATATCCATGGTTTCAAAAGCTTTTAAAATTCCTTTGGCAATATCATCACAGCGGGTGATCCCGCCAAAAATGTTAATCAGGACGGCTTTCACATTGCCACCGGCCAGAATCAACCGGAAAGCATTGACCACCTTTTCAGGGTTGGAGCTGCCACCCACATCGAGGAAGTTCGCAGGGTCCCCTCCATAAAGATTGATCATATCCAAAGTCGCCATGGCCAGTCCGGCGCCGTTGACCATACAGCCAATGTCTCCATCCAACTGAATGAAGGCCAGGCCTTTTTCTTTGGCCTCAAGTTCAGCCGGATTTTCTTCTTTCATATCCCGAAGTTCTTCAAGATCCGCCTGACGCATCATCGCATTGTCATCAATGGTGATTTTACCGTCGAGGGCAATCACATCGCCACTGCCCGTGAGTACCAACGGGTTAATTTCCGCCATTTGTAAATCTTTATCAATGTAGAGCGCGAAAAGTTTGCGCATAATTTCCAACGCACCCTCGGCACCTTCCCCTCCAAAGAGTTCTGCGGCCGCTTTTTTCGCTTCCTCTTCAGGAAAGCTGTAGTCTTTAGACCCGAACATCAAAATCTTTTCGGGGGTTTTGTCGGCGACTTCTTCAATATCCATCCCGCCTTCGGCAGACGCGATAAAACTGATGGTTTTTTCGGAGCGCTCCAGAATCACTGAGAGGTAGGCTTCTTTTTTAATGTCACTGCCTTTTTCAATCCACAGACGGTGGACGATATGGCCTTTAATATCCAAACCGAGAATGGCTTCGGCAGCTTCTTTCACTTCATCCGCAGTGCGGGCGAGCTTCACGCCCCCGGCTTTTCCACGGCCCCCGACATGCACCTGGGCTTTTACGGCAACTATACCGCCCCCGAGTTCTTCAAAAGCTGTGACTGCCTCCTCTACCGATAAGGCAATCCGCCCCTCCGGCACAGGGATTCCGGCTGCTTTGAACAGCCCTTTCGCTTGATATTCATGTATATTCATTAATTTTCCAACGTGTTATAATTCAATGATAGTGAGGTAAACCACAAAGCGGTTCTCTGCAAGCTCAAAGCAGAAATCAGCGTAAAAGCTCTCAAATTTTCTACATAATCGTGGAATTTCCGTCCACAGACAATTCATGGAAATACCGACGCCAAAAGAAAGCCCGCTCTTTTCCGGAGTTTTCCGGCCGGTATATTCAGCGGATGGCCCAAATCATTCCTCTGAATTTGTCCCTTTTCCCTTTTCCAATTCCCGGGCTTTTTCTTCCTCCAACATTTTCAGCTGACGTTTTCGGCGTTCAGGAATGACCGCTTCACGGGGGCGGGTGGGCTGAAAAGCATAATGATCCACCCCCAAACCACGTAGAACCGCCTGTTCGACGGGAGAATAGTCTCCATCCGGCCGGTTAAAATTCATCGGCTCTTTCA
>CAKZLZ010000092.1 GCA_937127435.1 uncultured Verrucomicrobiota bacterium
GGGGTAAAGGAGGAACGACTGCAGCCCCGGGTACACGGGTGAGGATTTTGGGCGCCCCGGAGGGGTGCGGGCGACCATTTGCAAAGGGTTCTTGCCTGAGTCCCCGTTAAGCCCGGACCCCTCCGGGGCCCGTATGTATTTATCTGTTTTCCCAGAGCTGCACTCCTTCGTCGCTTGCCCTGGGCTAAACGCGTTAGCCCCTCCGGGGCTGTTACATGGCCTTAAATTAGTACCATTCCGGACCGAGCACTCTCGGTTCGCACAATGGAATTGTTATCAACAATAATTTCATAAAGGATAAGAAGCAAAAAACATAAATATTGCACTTAAAGTAGTCCATATGACAGCAGGTATAAATAGCACCAAACGTACAATTATTGAACCGCGGTAATTCCCAAATCCTATCCAACAAAGCAAACTCGAGGTTAACCGAGGAGCCAATAACGTCCAGGGCATTGGGAGAGTCAGAGTGAACGGAAAAAATGGTATGAACGATATCAAGATTCCGACTCCCAACAGGATAAGTGATATTTCATTTCTCTTCATGATAACGTCTAGGCGCTGCGGACCCGAGATACGAGGGTTCGCAGCCGTCTTTGGTTGACCGCTCAGGTACGAGACTTATTTTGAACATAACACATAATTCTGAAAGGAGACAACGCCATTCTCATGATACTGGAGCAGTTCAACCATGTGGATTAGCCCCTCTCTTTCCATGAATCTGAGCTTTA
The DNA here is from genome assembly GCA_937127435.1 of uncultured Verrucomicrobiota bacterium. Classification (GTDB taxonomy): domain Bacteria; phylum Verrucomicrobiota; class Kiritimatiellia; order SS1-B-03-39; family UBA6053; genus UBA6053. Next base: position 732 of record CAKZLZ010000092.1, read on the forward strand.
TATTATCCACCTGTTCACCCCTTCGTAATGCCTGAGCCTCCCGTGCTGAGTAGATTTTTGGCGGTAGAGGCTCCCCATTAAAAAGATTTAGATTGGGGTGGTTCAAATTCAAGAATATTACTTGCCTGGCCTGAAACAGAATACGAGGGTGATGCTTGAACGGTATACCGACATAATATTCATCGCCACCCACCCTGCCCCCACTACTAAAACTGTAAATCCGGCCATCCAATCTAGATGCTTGTATCTCCTGCTTTTCAGATATCGAAGTACATGCCGTCATTCCAATGAGAATAATGACGAGAATGAAGCTTCGGTTCTGTGCTGTTTTTACCATCAACTTAATGGAAATCCTTTTTCATTATCTGTGTTCTCGTCAACGTCTACCCGCACCGATTCATTCGGTGGCGGGAATTGTTATCTTTGGTTGATTCATTTCTCTTCAGTGTGATGCAGGTGTTTGGTCTGGTTATGAGAAGTTAGTTTCACCTCAGGTATGACGGGTTGCCGTTTTCCTGTACTTTTTCAAAAACTGTAACCACAACGTCCTCAGCAGCTTGTTCTGAAAACAAGACGCTAGCTCTGTAACCAAGCGCCTGTAAAACCTCTGGATTTTTCATTCCATACTTGTTCATTACGTTTAGCTGCCACTGTTGCACACCAAGGTTCGAGATAAATTCAGAGAAAGACATCGCACGGATTCTTTCCCGATCTTTACTTGATAGTTTAGCAAGTTCTTCAGCTACAATCTGATCAAATGTGTACCCATGATTTGTCGTTTTACATGCACTCAATGCTAATATTAAGACCACTATCAAGATTACGGTTTTCATGGGATAACGTCTAGGCAACCGGGCCGTGTACTCGCGGTTCGGTTGGCCTTTTTGTTCACATGTCATTTTGGTTTATCTGAACTATACCTGAATACAACGAGCTTGCATTTGCGACAACGGACTGCAGGAATTTTATCTTTGCTCATTTTAGGGAAACCCCACCAGTCTTTCTGGAGTTTCTCTATTTTCGAACTTAGTACGAACCCCCACTTCTCAGCAGGGTCCGAAGTCCAACAGATTCCGAAAGAAGGTGCCTGCAAAAACCCCTCCTCAAGTTCTCCGTCACATTCAGGACACTTCTGTATCGTAGGTTTTGTTATCATTATTTTAAGTGAACGTCAAAGCTCATCGACTTCGGAAACTGCGTCAGCAGTTGGAGCAGTTCGATGCAGTAATTGGTTATGGATTTCAAGTTCCGCAGAAGTCTTAGCTCCATGGGCACGCAGGAGCGAGATAATCTCTTTTCGGGAATAATCCCACTGCATATGATAGTCCAGTGCCGTTTTTCCAGATTTATCTATTGAGTTAATATTCTTCGCTACAGGTACTAGCAGTCCGAGTAGGCGTAGATTATCCGTGCGGTAGAGCGGCGATGTTCCATCGTCGCTTGCATACGTATCGACTTTGGCTCCATTGTTGAGAAGGATCTTCACAGCATCGTAATTATGCGGAAAGTGCAATAACGTTCTTCCGTTGCGATCCGGGCGATTCACATCTGCGCCCTCGTCGATGAGATATTTCATTATTTCTACTGCCATTTCCGAGCGACGGATTTTATTAGCCTCCCAAAGAACCAGGGCCAGTGGTGTATCGCCAGGCGGATGCACTCCAGTCCCAACTTCTTGATCGATTGAGATAGTTTTGGGGGTCAATGCCTTAACTTTCGCAAGGTCGAGTGATGCGATAGCATCACGAAGCTCTTGAGCCGGTTCCTGTGTTGGCGTTGGGGGCATTTCCCGAGAGCAGGACAGTAATAATGCCGACGTGACTAAACCGACAGTTAGGGCCTTCATATTCATTTCTCTGCTATAACGTCTACCCGCACCGATTCATTCGGTGGCGGGGTTTGTTAGCACATATCGATTCCATAGAGTATTTCTCCGCAATGCAAACATTTAAACTTGTAAAGGGCGGGGCTTCCTTTGGGTTCATAGTATTCAGCAAGCTTTCTGAAGTCTTCAGGTTTCCAAAGGTTCTGATCTTCAACCCTACCCACTCCTTCCGCAAGTGCCAATACATCCTCTTTTGTTGCATCACCAATAAATGCACATGCATCTCCACAATGAGATAGCCAAACCTCTTGTTGCCAAGATTCAAAGCCTGGGGTCCGCTGGGACACTTCCTGCACTAATTCCTCAGGCAATCCGGCTTCTATGAGTGGATAGTCATCGCAGAAAATGGCTTCGAACTTTTTAGCAGCGGAACCATCCTGAATACACCATGGACATACGTCGGAGACTTCCTCTGCCGAATAGACACTTAAGGCGTATCTGAATCCAGACTTTCTTCCACAACACTCGCAGAGGATTCCGCTCCGCTCAATTGCACCAGTTGCAATCGGATCAGGGTGGTATCGAAATTTGGGAAGTTCCATTCTATCTCCTCATGGCTAACGTCCAAGTCAAGCGGACCGTGTACTCGCGGTTCGCTTGGACGCATTGTTGGACCAACATTTCTCAATTTTTGAGTTTATAAAAAATGAAATCGCCATTGCAGGTACTACAATCAATAAAATATCAAGTAGTAACCATCCAAACTGCCAATGGGGATTCATTACATCATACTGGGTCAAATAAAAAGTAAATGGGTAGCCTAAGTAGAAATCACTTGCGATAGGTTTCGGGTTTTGAAAAACACCAAACCTACCTCCCCCATCTCCATAATATCGGCCTTGAAATATTATTAAGAATGAAGATCCGGCAAACGCAAAATTGATCAAGGTTTTCACCATTTCGATTACATATTTTTTCATCTGTTACTTCCGCTTTCGCTGGTGCTGAAGCATTTATCTTTCGTCCAACTTCTAGGCAACCGGACCGTGTACTCGCGGTTCGGTTGCCCTTATGGTTCGAATCTAGTCGAGTATCTGAAGTAATTGAAGAATTCCATATACAATAATAGCCGGGCAAAGGATCTTCATCATCTTTCCGAATTTTTTGTGCCACAATTCCATTTTTTCTGGATCCTTTGGCTTTTTAGGAATGATACGATACGCCAAAAGGAGTCCGTAAATTCCACCAAATATTGGAATCAACCCGTTCCATTTGTCATATAAATCAAGCATTCAATCCTCCTTTTCTGGTTTATTTGCGTACCGGGCTATGAAAAAGAAAATTGTCCCCATGATGATCAATGTAATGAGGGCAAAGACATACCATGAGTTATCCAGTGCTCCTTGGGCTTTAAATGTTCGGTATCCATTCAGCCCCAGGCCACCGATCACTGCGACGACCATTAGAACCCCTTGCCGCCAAGTAAACAATTTGGTTTGATTTGATGGTCCCTTCATTGATCCAATGAAAACAATTTTACAGTAAGAATGCAATAACAACAAATGAACGATCAGTCAGGTATGACAGAAGGACTAGCGCTTCCGAAATCTATTTCCCTGCAATACAGTTCTTCATTTTACATTCGCACAAAAAAATCCCCGCGCCCTTTTCAGGGTTCGGGGATCTTGTGGCATCGCCGAATTAGAGCAATACCGACCAGAGCACACCGGCCGCGATGGCGGAGCCGATCACCCCGGCCACATTGGGCGCCATGGCGTGCATGAGCAGGAAGTTGGAAGGATCTTCTTCCTGACCGACAGTGTGTACGACCCGGGCACTGTCGGGCACCGCGGATACACCGGCCGCACCAATCAGCGGATTGATTTTGTCTTTGAGGAACAAGTTCATGAACTTGGCAAACAAAACCCCGCAGGCGGTGGCCACACAGAAGGAGCCCGCACCCAGTGCAAAGATTTTGATGGACTGCGGAGTCAGAAATCCGACATTCACTCCGTCCACCACGCGCACCGCCTGGGTACTGGCTCCGACGGAAAGTCCGAGCAGAATCGTCACGATATCAATCATGGAATTCCGGGCGGTGTTGGCCAGTCGTTCAGTTACACAGCTTTCTTTCAGCAGGTTTCCGAAAAACAGCATTCCAATCAGCGCCATGGATCCGGGAGCAATAATCGCACAGATCAGGAATCCGACAATCGGGAAAATAATCTTTTCCGCTTTGGAAACCACCCGGGGCGCTTTCATATGAATCAAGCGCTCTTGCTTGGTGGTCAGCAAGCGCATGATCGGCGGTTGAATCACCGGCACCAAGGCCATGTAGGAATAAGCCGCAATTGCGATCGGTCCTAAGAGTTCAGGTGCCAATTTGGATGAAAGGAAAATCGCAGTCGGTCCGTCCGCTCCGCCAATAATCCCAATCGCACCCGCTTGTTGAGCCGTGAATCCGAGCATATGCGCCCCAATCAAGGTCGCGAAAATACCGAACTGTGCCGCCGCACCCAACAACACCAACTTGGGGTTGGAAAGCATGGTGGAGAAGTCGGTCATGGCGCCGATACCCAGGAAAATCAAAGGAGGAAAAATCCCCTTGGAAACGCCGAAGTAAATCAGGCTGAGCACGGAGCCGTCGTCGTATACCCCCACCGCCATGGATGACAGCGAAGGAATATTTCCCACTACAATACCGAAACCAATCGGCAACAGCAACAGGGGCTCATAGTCCTTGATAATGGCCAGGCTGATAAACACGATACCGATGAGAATCATCATCATGTTCGGCCAGGTCATCAGATTGAAGCCGGTGGTGCTCAGGAAGTCACTGAGATTTTGTATAAGTTCCATAAAAATTCTCCGATGCCGCTGGAAAGCGGTCTATTCTACTATGACCAGATCCTGACCTTGGGCAACCGCATCGCCGGGTTTGACACACAACTGGGTGATCTTCCCTGCTTTGGTACTCTTGATCTGGTTTTCCATTTTCATGGCTTCCATGGTCAAGATTTGTTGTCCCACTTCGACGCTGTCCCCTTCCTTCACATCGATGGAAAGAATGGCGCCCGGAATCGGAGCTTTGATGCCATTGCCACCTGCAGGTGCAGGTCCGGGTCCATCCGCAACCCGCGCTGCGGAAGCCGGAGCCGGGGCCGGACGGTTTTTCATCACCGGGGCTTTCACAGGCGTCGCGGAGATGATGTCATCTACGTTCACTTCCATGCTTTTGCCGTTGACGACCAAAGTGGCGGTTTTCATGTTGAAGGCTTTCACCTCCACTTCGTATTTTTCTTTATCAATATTCAGTTTATAAGTTCTCATGATTTAATCCTACCTGGAAGGACGCGCATATTCCCGGACAGAGCCCAGGGTGAAGGGTTGAGGTCGATTGTGACTTTTAGATTCTGGCTGGCGGCACGTTCTGCTTCCGCATGCAACACAAAGGCGATGGCACTCAAGGTGCCTTGATCGAGGCGATCGCCCTCTTTTCCGAGGGGAACCACGGAAACCGGAGCAGGTCGCTCTTTCTTTTCCAACATCTTTAAGACTTTGGGAATAAGGGCAATGCATACCGAGATGGTGGCCAAACCGGTAAATACGATGATCATACCGGAGATCGCCAAAGACAATCCGTGGTCTTGTTCGATTTTTTCTAAAGCCCGCTGACTGGCCGGACAGAGGACCGGCACACTCAGCAGCAAAAAGAGAAGTCGTTTCATTGTAAAATCCAAGGTTAGAGAGGAATGTTACCGTGCTTCTTGGGCAATGCACTCACGTGCTTGTCCTGCAGGGCGCGCAATCCGCGCACAATGCGTAAACGGGTTTCACTGGGAGCGATTACATCGTCGACATAACCGCGTCCGGCCGCCACATAGGGATTGGCGAAGGCTTCGTTGTACTCGGCTTCGGCTTTGGCCATAATGGCTTTGGCTTCTTCCGGTTCTTTGCCTTTTACATCCCGGGCATTCAGAATCTCAATTGCACCTTTTCCGCCCATGACCGCAATTTCAGCCGTGGGCCAGGCGTAGTTCAGATCCCCATCCAGTTGTTTCGCGCTCATCACACAGTGGGCGCCGCCGTAGGATTTACGGGTGGTAATGGTGATTTTCGGCACGGTGGCTTCCGCATAGGCGAACATCAATTTCGCGCCGTTGCGGATAATTCCACCGTATTCCTGAACCGTACCGGGCATGAACCCGGGCACATCCACAAAGGTGACCAGCGGAATGTTGAAGCAATCGCAGCAACGTACAAAACGGGCCGCTTTGATTGAGGAGTCGTTGTCGAGCACCCCTGCCAATACTTTCGGCTGGTTGGCGATAATTCCCACAGACTGACCGCCGAAACGGGCAAAGCCAATGACAATATTTCCGGCGTAATCGGGTTGAATTTCGAGGAATTCCTGATCATCCACCACTTCGTAGATCACATCTTTGATGTCGTAGGCCATGTTGGGATTGTCGGGAATCAGGGTATCCAGGGCGCTGTTCACCCGGTCCGAAGGATCGTCGGTCTCTTTGACCGGAGGTTTCTCCATATTGTTCTGCGGCATGTAAGAGAACAGGTCCTGCAGATATTTAATTCCCTGTTCCCCGTCATCAGCGGCCAAATGGGCCACCCCGCTTTTGGTGGTATGCACACTGGCACCGCCGAGGGTTTCCACGTCCACATCTTCGTGGGTCACGGATTTCACCACTTTGGGTCCGGTAAGAAACATGTAACTGCTGTCACGCACCATCACCGTGAAGTCCGTCAGTGCCGGAGAGTACACCGCGCCCCCTGCACAGGGACCGAAAATGCCGGACAACTGCGGAATCACGCCGGAAGCACGTACGTTGCGGTAAAAGATGTTGGTGTAACCGGAAAGAGATTCAATCCCTTCCTGAATCCGCGCACCCCCGGAATCGTTTAAGCCAATCACCGGCGCACCGGATTTAACCGCCATATCCATTACTTTGCAGATTTTTTCGGACATGGTTTCAGAAAGAGATCCGCCAAACACGGTGAAGTCACCCGCGTGAACATAAACCAGACGGCCTTGAATCGTACCGGAACCGGTCACAATCCCGTCACCCATAAATTTCTTTTTCTCCATGCCGAAGTTGGTGCAGCGATGCACTTTGAACATGTCGAATTCTTCGAAGCTGCCTTCGTCGAGCAACATCTCAATCCGCTCACGGGCGGTGTGACGGCCCTTGTCGTGGATCTTGTCAATCTTGGCTTGTCCGCCGCCCAGTTTTGCCAGGCTACGTTTTTCAATTAAAGCATCTAAACTTTTCGCAGTAGTCATAAAAATATCCCTTAAGCGTGGTAGTAAACCTGATACACAGTGCTGTGTCCGGTAATGGTATCAATTTCGTTTTGAATTTTGGCGCGGTCCTCGGAAGCCAACCAGCAATTCCATTCCCCGACATCCTTCCAGGAACTGATCACCAAAATTTCAGAGGGATCGTCGGCGTTAATGAGGGTTTCACCGCCGATGTAGCCGTCGTTCTGCATGCAGAGCGCGCGGAGTTGCATCACCAAAGGTTTAATAGCGGCTTCAGTTCCTTGCGGAACTTTTCGGAGAATAATGATTTTTACAGACATAAGTTTTAGAGGGTAGAAGTTAAATGTCAGAGGAGAATAAAGGGGGATATTAAAGAGAAATCGGAGGCGAGAAGTCGGAGTTAGGGGCTGGCTTTCATTCCATGAACCCCCTTCGGTCTCCCATCTTCAATCTTCCAAATCTGTAGTCATTTTAATGGCTGCAGATTTCAGTCAGTACACCTTTGGTGGATTTGGGATGCAGAAAAGCGACTTGTTTGCCGCCGGCCCCTTCGATGGGGGTTTCATGAATCAATTTCACGCCTTCGCCGGAGGCGAGGCTCAACTGACCCAGAATGTCATCACTGCCGAAGGCAATGTGGTGGATGCCTTCGCCTTTCTTTTCGATAAAGATGGCGATGGGAGAATCGTCAGCCGTGGGTTCCAGCAATTCGATGTGGGTTTCGCCCGCTTCGAAAAATGCGGTTTTCACTTTTTGAGATTCCACTTCCTCGGTCTTCAGAAATTTGAGTCCGAGTGCTTTTTCATACAGCGGGATAGACTCTTCAATAGAGCGTACCGCAATACCAATGTGATCGACTTTTTGTATCATTTGGAACCCTTGGGTTGATTGTTTGCTTTGGAAAAAAGTTTGTCTGCGGCCTGCAATAAATTACGGGCGGCGGTGGTGGCGGGAACTTTCCCGGCGGCGACGGCGGATTTCAAATCCGGCAAAGCTTCACGCACTTCCGGTTGGCTGAGGAATCGTTGTTGCACCTGCTCAAGCACCATGCCCATCATCCAATCGATGGTTTGTGAGGCCCGGCGTTTTTCACATTCCCCGTTTTCTTCAGTCACCTGCTTGAATTTAAGCAAGACCTGCCAAAGTTCTTCCAGCCCGGTTTTCTTTAATGAAGAAACCAGAAAGGAGCCGGGCATCCAACCGGGAGTAGGACTTTTCAAATAATGCAAAGCGTGCCCCAATTCGGAACCCAGCCGTTCGGCTTTGATTAAGTTGTCGCCATCGGCTTTGTTCACCACAATCGCATCGGCATTTTCCATCACGCCGCGTTTAATGCCCTGCAGATCATCTCCGGCGCCGGTGAGGGTCAGCAACATAAAGAAATCCGTCATAGACCGTACAGCGGCTTCACTTTGCCCGACCCCGACCGTCTCGATCAAAATCACATCAAATCCCGCCGCTTCACAGATCAACATGGTCTCACGGGTTTTGCGGCTGACGCCTCCCAGAGTTCCCCCGGAGGGAGAAGGACGAATGAAGGCATGGTCATCACGGGAAAGATTTTCCATTCGGGTTTTATCCCCGAGGATACTGCCCTTGGTCATGGTACTGCTGGGGTCTACCGCCAACACCGCGACTTTGTGGCCTTTGGCCGTCAACATGGAACCAAAAGCATCAATAAATGTGCTTTTCCCTGCCCCCGGAACCCCGGTAATCCCAATCCGCAAAGCTTTGCCGGTTTCAGGCAGGAGCTCCCGCAACAGGTTTTGAGCAAGATCCATGTGGTGGTCGGCATTGCTTTCCACCAGTGAAATGACCCGACCTAAAATCGTACGGTCGCAGTTGCGCACCCCATCCAGCATTTGCTGTTCGGTAAATCCGGGATGGCGGCGGCGCTTGTGCTGCAAACGTGCGCCGGGCAATCCATCATGTCCGCCCTTCACGCCCGGCATCACGCCACTGGAAATCCCCTTCCCTTCGCCTGCCCATTCGGGCGGACGGGAATTCGGATTGCGGGTGCTTTCGGGACGGGACATCATCGACTTAGCCTTCCTCTTCGTTGAGCAGTTCTTCGAGCAGCAGTTTGGCCGCCACCGGAATGACGGTTCCAGGACCGAAAATCGCAGCCGCGCCGTTTTCGCGCAAGTAAGCATAGTCCTGAGCAGGAATTACCCCGCCGATACAGACCAGAATATCTTCGCGTCCACGTTTTTTAAGTTCCGACACCAATTCAGGCAACAGGGTTTTATGACCGGCGGCCAGTGAGCTCATGCCCACGATATGCACGTCGTTTTCCACCGCCATTTGCGCGGCTTCCGGCGCGGTCATAAACAGCGGTCCCACATCCACATCAAAGCCGAGATCGGCAAAGGCGGTGGCGACCACTTTTCCGCCGCGGTCGTGTCCGTCCTGACCCAGTTTTGCAACCAGGATTCGGGGACGACGTCCTTCGATGGATTCAAATTTATCTGCAAGTTCGGCTACTTCTTTCACACTTTCATCCTCTCCGTAAGTACTGCTGTAAACACCGGAGATGGAGCGGATCACCGCTTGATGACGTCCGAAGTGTACTTCCAGCGCATCGGAGATTTCTCCGAGGGAGGCACGGGCACGGGCGGCGTTCACTGCCAATTCCAGCAGATTGCCTTTACCACTTTCGGCAGATTCGGTCAATGCGGCCAAAGTGGCCTGACATTCGGATTCATTTCGTTCGGCCCGGAGTTTTTCCAGACGTTTGATTTGTGAATCCCGAACTGCAGAGTTGTCTACTTCCAGAATTTCCAGCGGATCTTCGTGATCCAAACGGAATTTATTCACCCCGATAATGGATTCTTTGCCGGAGTCGATCATCGCCTGACGGCGGGCGGCCGCTTCTTCGATGCGCATCTTGGGCAATCCGGTTTCAATGGCTTTGGCCATGCCGCCGAGCTCTTCCACTTCGAGGATATGTTCCCAGGCTTTGTCCATCAATTGACGGGTCAGGGTTTCCAGATAGTAGGAACCGCCCCAGGGATCCACCGTGTTACAAATGCCGGTTTCATGTTGCAAATACAACTGGGTGTTCCGGGCAATGCGGGCGGAAAAATCGGTCGGCAAGGCAATCGCTTCATCCAGAGAGTTGGTGTGCAGGGATTGGGTGTGACCCAAGGTTGCGGCCATCGCTTCCACGCAGGTACGGGCGACGTTGTTGAAGGGATCCTGTTCGGTCAAAGACCAACCGGAAGTCTGGCTGTGGGTCCGCAAGGCCATGGACTTGGGATCTTTGGGGTTAAACTGTTTAATCAGTTTGGCCCAAATCAAACGGGCGGCACGCATTTTTGCGACTTCCATGAAATAGTTCATGCCCTGCGCCCAGAAGAAGGACAGGCGGGGTGCAAACGAATCCACATCAATACCGGCGGCAATTCCCTGCCGAACGTATTCGAGTCCGTCTGCGAGGGTGTAAGCCATTTCCAAGTCGGCGGAAGCACCCGCTTCCTGCATGTGATAGCCGGAAATGGAGATGCTGTTGTACTTGGGCATTTTCTGCGAGGTGAACTCGAAGATGTCCGCGATGATTTTCATCGAAGGAAGCGGCGGGTAAATGTAGGTGTTCCGCACCATGTACTCTTTCAGAATATCATTCTGAATGGTACCGGTCAGTTTGTCCATGGGCACGCCCTGCTCTTCACCGGCCACGATAAAGAAAGCGAGAATGGGCAGCACCGCGCCGTTCATGGTCATGGAAACAGACATTTTGTCCAGGGGGATGCCGTCGAACAACACTTTCATGTCGAGGATGGAATCCACAGCCACCCCGGCTTTGCCGACGTCGCCGGTTACCCGGGGATGATCGGAATCGTATCCGCGATGCGTCGCCAAATCGAAGGCAACCGACAATCCGCGTTGGCCCATGGCCAGATTCCGGCGGTAGAAAGCGTTGGACTCTTCCGCAGTGGAGAAGCCGGCATATTGACGGACCGTCCAGGGACGCATCACGTACATGGTGGTATAGGGTCCACGCAAGTAAGGCGGAATGCCTGAAGTGTAATCGAGATGCTCACATTCTTTGTAATCGTCTTGATTGTAAAGGGCGCGAATATTGACGTGCTCGTTGGAGAGCGTCATCATGTCGGCCGCGGACTTGCCGCTTTCGGCTTCCAGGCGATCGCGCCAGGCTTGATCCGAAAAGGATCCCTGTACATCGAAAGGAACAGTGGAAAAGTCAGGAAGGGTACTCATTGGGCTACTCCGGTCTTGGCGTGTAAATCTTTGAGGAGATCGAGATTGTTGGCTCTTAAGTGAATGAAGTCATCCACTCCGGCAGCCTTAAAGTCAGCCGTCAGATCCGGCAGCAGACCGGCCATAAGAATGACGGTATCCGGAGATCCGGCCTTCACCGCTTTGGCGAATTCAGGGACCAGTTCAGGATAGGTATCGTCCGTAGAACAAATCACCGTCACTTCGGCTTTGGCATCCACCACCGCTTTGGCCGCATCGGCTGCGGATTCAAAACTTTGGCCGGCATCCACGGTGAACCCACTGGGTTTCAAGAATTCCTGACTGAAGTCCGAACGGATCTTGTGTTGTTTCACCGGTCCCATTTGCGCCATCAGGATCGAAGGGGTTTTATTGCCCAGAGCCACGTAGGCTTCCAGATCTTCGCGAAGATCTTCGTATCCCAGCGTGAGACGTCCGAGTACAACCGGATTGATGCGGGCCGACTGCATGGAGCCGGTCACGTCGATCACCTCACTAAAGGTCGCACCCTTGGCAATGGCATTCACCATGGTTTCCATGGATCCTTCGTTGAGCAGGTGGGAAAGTTCCTGTTGCATCGCGGCCTGATCCCTTCCGGCCTTAAAGCTCTTTAAGCTGTCCAGGCTGGCAGTCAGGGTTTTGGCTGAATCGGGTTGGCGGTTCGGCAGTTTCTTTTCTTCGGGGAAAGCAAACTGGTTGGAACCGACTTTAACGGTGCGGCGTTGCGCCAGCAAGGTGGTTTGTTTCTCCGCCAAGTCATGCAGTTCATCCTGAAGGGATCCGTCCTGCAACCGGGCCAGTAATCCACCGGCTTTTTCGATTTCCTGAAATTTGGCCCAGGCGCGGGAACTCAGTTCCTTGGTCAGGTTTTCAATGGTCCAGGAGCCGCCGGCCGGGTCAACCACTTCGTTCAAATGCGCTTCGTGGCGCAGGACCAACTGAATGTTGCGGGCAATCCGGCGGGAGAAAGTGTCAGGCAATCCAAATGGTGCATCGAAAGGATCGACGCGCATGGCATCCACTCCGCCAATCACGGCGCTGAAGCCTTGCGAGGTGGCCCGTAACAGGTTCACGTAGGGATCCAATTTGGTTTGTTGCCAGGAGGAGGTGGCCGCGTACTGATACAGTTTGCAGGCATCCCCTTCTCCACCACAGGCTTTTACCAGGTGGGCCCACAATCCGCGGGCTGCACGGAATTTGGCCACTTCCATAAAGAAGTCACCGCCAATGGCCAATTTCACCATGGTTTTGGAAGCGGCAAGATTGATATCCACCCCGAGGGCAAGCAGGGCCCGGAAGCTTTCTGCGGCCGAAGCCAACATGATCGCCAGTTCCGTGACGGCGTTACCGCCGGCATTCACCGACCAACTTGCATCCACCCCTACGGAACGAAGTCCGGGGAAATTTTCCGCCATCCAGGTGACGTGACCGGCTTGCAATTCGCGGGCTTCACTCAGATCCATGGGAACCACCCCGTGGATGGCCAGTTCGGCCAGAGGATCCATACAAACCGATCCGCTTTTCGGATGGAGGTCAGCAGCCTGCAGTGCGCCGGCAACGGCGGGGGCGGAAGATCCGGCTTCAATATGCAGCGGGAACTGTTCCAGATCCACCCCGACTAAAGCAACTTTAAGATCGGCTGCGCTGTGAATCGCGGTACCGTTTTGTCCGGACTGTTCGGAAGGCTCCTGCCCTTTGCGTCCATCTTCGTCGAGGATCAGCAACACGGAATCCTGTCCGCGGGCGAGATCTTCTTTCAGGGCGGTGTTAAATTCTGCGGGCGTGGGATAAAGCAGGGCCTGGCTGATCTCCCAGCTGTCCAGCAATTTCCCGCTGGCGGCGGTTCCACGGATGTAGGGAAATTCGCCGGGCGTGGTGTCCGCCATGGGATTTCCTTCCACCGTTGTCCGGTCGTACACCGGCTGCAAGGTGAACCCTTCCAAAGTTTTGGTACACACTTTCTTTTCGAAAGGAGCGCCGTTTAAAACTTTTTCAGTCAGCTTCATCCACAAGTCGTGATCCGGCTTGTCGAAGAGCTCCTGAAGATTCAGTTTGGGAGATAGGGTTGATTCGCTCATAAGATTTACTCCTAAGTTCAGCTGATTTTCATGCTGCCGGATTCAATAAAACGTTGATGGAATTCAAAGGCACGGTTTAAAGTGTGCGGGGTATGTGCGGAGGCCCCGTTCTTCAGTCCGAACTCCAAATACTCTGTGAGCATATCCTGGTATGCAGGATGTGCGCAATGTTCAATAATTTTACGGGCACGGCGCACGGGAGAAAGTCCGCGCAAATCGGCCAGTCCACGTTCGGTGACCATGACCTGCACAGAATGCTCGTTGTGATCGCAGTGACTCACCATCGGCACCACCGCGGAAATGTCGCCGTTTTTGGCGATGGACGGGGTCATAAAGATGGAGATGTAGGCATTCCGGCAGAAATCGCCGCTGCCCCCAATGCCGTTCATCATTTTGCTTCCCACCACATGGGTGGAGTTCACATGACCGAAGATGTCCATTTCCAGGGCGGTGTTCATGGAGATCACACCCAGACGGCGGATCACTTCGGGGTTGTTGGACATTTCCTGCTGACGAATAATGATTTTGTGTTTCAGTTCATCAATGTTGTTCAGGAATTTGACCTGTCCTTCCGCAGAAAGCGTCAGCGAACAAGTGGAAGCCACTTCCAGGCGGTCGGCATCAATCAATTCGAACACCCCGTCCTGCATCACTTCGGTGTAGAGGGAGATCGGATCGATCTGGGGATGACGGGCAAACCCGGAAAGTACGGCGTTGGCAACATTGCCCACTCCGGATTGGTAAGGCAGATGCTCGGGCAAACGGCCTTTTTTCTGTTCGTGTAACAGGAATTCAATCACATGCTCGGCAATGGCTTCGCTGTCCGCATCCGGTGCGCGGAAGCCGGGAGTGTTGTCCGGAATCTGAGTGGTCACAATTCCTGCGATCTTTTTGGGATCCACTTTGATATACGGCGTGCCAATCCGGTCACCGGCCTGATAAATGGGAAGCGGCGGACGGTTGGGAGGAGATTTGGGCACGTACACGTCGTGAAATCCCATCAGGCCTTTGGGCTGGGATTCATTCAGTTCGATAAAAATACGGTCCGCATCCTTCAAAAAGGTGGCACTCATACCGCCGGAAGTACTCAGGTAGATTTTTCCATCGTTGGTCACTTCCACGGCTTCCACAATCGCAGTGTCGGTTTTGGGAATAAATCCGTAGCGTAAGTACTGGGCGACATGGGAGAGATGGAAATCCACAAATTCAACTTCGCCGGCATTGATGCCCGCACGCATGTCCCGGTTGGACTGATAGGGCATCCGGAAATTCACCGCTTTGGCCCGGGCCAATTCCCCGTCCAACTCATCCCCCACCGAAGCCCCTGTATAAAGAGAGATTTTAAAGTCCTCACCGATTTCGTGTAATTTTTTGGCTCTGGCGGCCAGTGCAACCGGAATGGCTTTGGGATAGCCCGCCGGGGTAAATCCGCTGGTGCTGATAACTTCACCGTTATGAATCAGACCGGCGACTTCCTCGGCCGTCATTTGTTTTTGAGAAACGATTTGTGATGGACTCATAGATCTTCTTCCAAGGTTCAACTTACTTTTTACTTCAAATTCAACCAAACATTTTCGGCTGACGGGGAGCTTATAATCTAAGATCTCCCCTCTTGCAAATATAAATCGTACTTTATTTGTACGAATTGTCTAAAAAGTCCGATTAAGGCCTTATAGGCACCTATAAGGACCCTATACTTCCCATTTATTGGTTTATTATATGTTTTTGGAAAAATGGTGGCTGACCAAATTTAAGCCTTTATTCAAATACAAACGGTGGGCATCCAGACGGGTATATCCGGAATCCAAATGCAGGGCCGCACAACCCTCGGATTTGGCCTGATTCAGTAACCAGTCCAAGAGTGCGGATCCATGACCTTTCCCCCGTGCATCCGGCAAGGTGCTGAGGTCATCCACATACAAAATCTTTCCCCAGGCCAAATATTCCCCAAACCGGAATCCGGCCACGCTTTCCACCTGACCGTCCGCCCCTTGAATCGCGGCAATTCGATAAGATTGCGCCTGCTGCCGCTTTACTTGCGCCACAAAGGTCTCCACATCTTTCAAATGGGGCCGCAGGACTTGAAAAACCTTAAAACATGAGGCGATCTGCGCTTCCGTTTCGATAGAAATGACTTGGCTCATCCTTCCGCAGGATTGGATGTTTTAGTCAACATTTTGACCAGCACCAACAGAATTGCCGGCACTATCACAATTATAATGAAGGCAAACACCCCGACCCATTGCTGAATTTTAAGTAATATTCCCATGGGCTGAAGAAAAAATGATCTCAGGAGAGTTTGTACCGTATATCCGGAAAGTTCGGCGCGGCTCAGATCATCAGACTCCCCTTGCGCCTGGGCCACATCCGGCAACCCTTCCAGCCAAACGGTGAGCGGAAAGCGAATGCCGACTTTATCGGCGGTGGATGCAATTTGGCTTTTCAGTACTTTTTCCCCGAACAAATTTACAAAACCGTCAAAAAGCTGTTGCGGGATCCCGTCCTGTAAAAAGGGATATTTATTCCGGACAGTTTGCGCACTGCTTTCCACAATTTTCGGAATCCACGCCGCCTGCATTTTCTCCATGCGCCCCTCGAACACGATTACATTCAGCGTTTCCGCTTCCGGGGAAGTTTCCTCTCCCAAGGCTTCCGCCATTTGTGCATCCACCAAAAAGATAAAGTCGGATATTGCGACCGACAACTCCGGCATCACTTCCGTGGCGAAGCGTCCCTCAACCATCAGCCCATTTACGGCTTTTTCCAAACTGGCATGAAAGCCGATAAAGCCTCCTGCCAGCGGCAAAGTAATGATGAGCCAGGCCAGGGTGAACATTTTGACGGCCCCGCCTCCTTTCTTCGGCAACAACTGCAACATCCGAAACAGAAAGTAGATCAGAAAAATACATACAATGGACACCCCGACGCCTTGCAGCGTCCCGCCGGCCAAGGTGCGGAAAAAACTGACGCCTTCCTCTCGGAGCAGACTGATCCAAAAATCGCTATTCGTATTTCCCATTTATTTCACCGTTTTATTTATGGCGTTTACATCCTCATCCGGGGGGATCTTGTCGGTATTTTGACCAAAGGCATGTTGCAGGATCCGTTTGATTGCATCCTTGTCTCCCAGGGTATTGGAAATCGCCTTGGCCCCCTCTTTCAAAAACAAAAATGCGATTTTCACCAGAATCCATGCGCCGAATGCCAACACCAAGACCGCACAAAATTTTGACAAGGGCAATTCTTCACCTCCCAGAGACAGGGCAAAGGGTTCTCCGCCCGTGATGGCCTGCTCCCATTGGGAAATAATCCCTCCCATTGCTTCCGGATTACGTAAGCCTTCGGCGATCCACCCGAAAATGCGAATGGAATACACCACGCCCAAAATCATCATCGTAAGCCCCAATAATGCACCGCAGCCTCTCACCCACTGTGAGAAAGACGGCAATTTTACCGAATCATCCATGTCTTCCATTTGCATACTGATCTCCTGTTTCCAATGAACTCCGAAAACTATTGATTTCCCTTAGGGGTACCAGACTTATTCCAAACTATTAGCGACAGCATCTCAGTCCCAGTGAGGAAAAGTACTGAAAGAGAGACAATACCGACATACGACAGAACGATTTACGGTACTGAGGCCGGACGACTCCTAACCTATATTTATTAACATTCCTCTTGAACAAAAGCCAAATCATGTAGAGATCAAAGGATATATTTAACACTTTGGTATATATTTCACTCCGAATAGACTGTGCATATGATTTTTTCGAACCGATCCATTTCGCGTCGGCCAATCAGGGCCGCCCATAGCTTGGGGTTTTTCCTCATTCTTTCCGTGATTCTCCATATCACCGGATTTGTGCCCGTGATCATAGAGAAAATCCTGCCCGAACCTTCTCCAGTATCCACAGCCTCAATGGAGGTATTGACCGAAGAAGATCCCGAGATAAAAGCCGCCCTGCTGGAACAGCAACGGGAAAGTACGGAATCTCTGCTTAAATCCGCACTCGAAAATATCGCCGGAGAAGTGGACCCGGAAACCTTCGATCAACTCTGGCAGGAAATGGAGATGGATTTCAGCCAGATGGAATGGCCGGAAATCGACAGTCTGGACTCACTGGAAACCTACAATCAACTGACTGCGGAAATGTTTGAACAGGCGGCAGGAAAACTGGAGGAGATGCTCAGGCAGGATTTGAAAAATGCCACCCTGGAGCAGGCACAGGAATTTTCCACCGCCAAACTTGCCAAACATCTTGAGCAAAGCATGGAGGAGCAGCTGGGAACCCGTGAAGCTGCGCAAAACATCCGGGAGGCCAAAAAGGAAACCGCCCAACGGCATCAGGAATTAAAAAAAGATTTAAAGAACGTAAAACGAAAAATAGATCAAGCCGCACAGCAACAGAAAAGTCTGGCAGAACATACCGCCAAAACAGAACAGTCAGAAGCTACGGCTCCGCAACGTAAACGGGCCGCCAAAAGCCAACAAAGCCTGCAGAAACAAGTGGGAGATCTTTCACAGGACCTGCAAGAACTCAGCGAAAAGTTTTCACAGGAACTTTCAGCAAAGCCCCTTCCTGCCCCCCGGCTCGCGGAAGCACAAAATGAACAAACCGAGGCTTTGAATAAACTTAAGCAGGAAACGGCTTCATCAGAAAATATGCAAAAAGCAACCGAAGCTTTGCAGCAGGGATCCCAGGAACTTTCTGAGATCCTGGCCACCGTAACCGAACTTCCCGAGGTGGATTTACAGGCGCGTCAATCCATGAAAGCTTTGGTGGATCAGCAATTAAAATCAGAAATTCAACAGAGCTTTGACGAGACTCTGACATCCACTCTCGCACCCCAGGGCGCGGAAATTCTCACCCGGCAGGCGCAGGAATTTTTTGAAGAATTCGGCATGGAAGCAGACCCGGAACTGGAAGCCCAACTGAAGGAAGCCCTCACGGAAATGATAGGAAAGTCGGTGCCGGAATTAATGAAAGATCAAGCCGGGCAATTGGCCATGAACAAAACGGAAGCCGCCCTGAAATTGGATGAAATTCAAGCCGCGGAAAAAGCTGCGGTGCGAGCGAATGCCGCCGCAAAGACCCAGGCGCAGCAGGCACAAGTCAGCGGAGAAGTGGCAAAAGCCCGCAGGGCGGTTGATTTGGGGGATATGAGCGGACGCATGGAGGAAATCAAAGCCAAACACGGCATGAAACAACGGGCGGAAGCCATGGCCGAGAGTTTTCGTGAAGGGCGGGGAGATTTAGGGGCATTGGGAAACATGATGGCCGCAATGGGCACCCTGCAGGAAGGGCAAGGAAAAGGAAATCTGCCCCCGGGAGCCAGTCTTCCCTTTGGTCTCCCTATTCCCGGTGGGCCAGGTGCGTTCAATGTGGACGTTTTTAATCAGCTCCTCGAAATGAGTGCCGCCCGCAATGATCCGGAAGCCGTATACCCCGAACTGGAAAAGCAGGCGGAAAAACTGGTAAACCGCGCCGGGGAATTTCCAGAACTGCGTCCGGTAAAAATGATTGACCCCGAACCTGAAGGAGAGGAGAAAGCGGATGAACCGGAACGGGAAGTGATCCCGCCCGCATTCAACCCCTTAAAATTCGGCTGGGCCACCATGGTACGGGAAAAACCTGTGTTGGACGGGCAACTCGATGAATGGGAAATGGACCGCGCCCAGTACGTCTCCATGTGGAACCGCGGGACAGAAAACCCCGTGGAACTTCCGGAAGAGGCTTCGGTGAAAATGGCCATGCAATGGGATCATGACGGACTCTATATCGCCGCCGTGGTTCCGAATGACAGTAAAGCCGCTCCAAGTTCTGCAAGTAAATTTTGGGAGGGGGACAGCATCGAAGCGTGGCTGGACACTTCCGAGTTGCGCGGACCGCTTATGACCTACTATGAAGCCATTCAAATGTGGTGGCACCCCTACCCCAGCAAAAACAATCCGGAGATGGTGGCCGGCTTCAGTCATGGCTACCGTATGGACGGAAAACCCGGAGCCAGGGCCGTTTTCAGACGTGATCAACAGACCGGCTTACAAATGGGCATGCGGGAAACGTCCGGAGGGTATACGGTTGAACTCTTTATCCCCCAGGAAAAGGTACTCAAAGGTCCCAAATTCAGAGCCGGAAAATATCTGGGTTTCCAAATCTCTTTTAATCACGTCAGAGGGGATCAAAGTTTGTCCTGGGTGATGCGGGGGCACCATAGCTGGGAGCGTCCGGATACCTGGGGCGATCTGTTGCTGATGGGATCGGATGCGGAAATTTCCTTTTTCAAAGACGACGCCCTCGAAAACTCTTTAGACGTTTTGCTCCCGGGGGAACCCTTCCGGATAAAGCTTCATGATCCGGATATGAATCTGGATCCAAGATATAAAGATCAGCTCATCGTCCAGGTCACCGGCGCCTTTGGCCATAGTGAAACCGTGGTGCTGGGTGAAACGGAAATCAACAACGGCATTTTTTCCGGTGGGGTGGAGACAAACAATATTTATACCGGATACCGGAAAGGCTTTCTGCCCGTCAAACCCGGTGCCCCTCTAACCGTCAAATATCTCGACCAGCGCCGTGACTACGGCGAAACCAACCTGCAGGTGAAAAAGAATCTTCCCAGTGCCTGGCCGACTTACCGAATCAGTACGAATCCCTAAAAGGAAAAACTTATGTCCATGTTTATCGATAAAATGATTGAAGCCGGAGGTGCCATGTTTCCCTTGGCCCTCTGCTCCATTATTTCCATTGCTGTGATCATCGAACGCTTTATGCATCTCCGAATCAAATACGTCATTGATGAAACAATGGTGAAAGAAGCCAGTCAATCGGTGAAAAAAGGAGATCTTGAACAGGCCCGGAAATTGGGACAAGCCTCCCCGACCCTGTTTGGAACCATTCTGGATAAAGGCATCGAAACCCATCAAATTGAAAACAGTGAATTGGAACAGGCACTGGTGGAATGTGCGGGCCGGGCGATGCCCAAATTGGAGCGCTTTCTCAATGTCCTCGCCCTGATCGGCAGCATCGCTCCCCTGCTCGGACTCTTTGGTACGGTCTACGGGATGGTCTTGTCTTTCGATGAAATTGCCCGCGCCAGTGTCGATAAGGAATTGATGGCCCGGGGAATTTCCGTGGCGCTCATTACCACCGGTACCGGACTGCTGATTGCCATTCCCGCGATTATTGCGAACAACTTTTTCCGGGCCCGGGTCGACAAGTATTACGCGGTGGTTGAAGAGGCGATTTTAAAAGTGATGCGGGCATACCATGTCGGCCAGTTAAACGATAACCGCAAACAGGGAGAGCCCCATGGCCAAGATTAACCGTCGGGAACGCAGAGCCATTCAGGGGGCGGATTTAACCCCCATGATTGACGTGGTGTTTCTCTTGCTGGTGTTCTTTATGGTTGCCACCAATTTTGTGGAGGAAACCCAGCAATATAAAATTGAACTCCCCAAAGCTGAAGATGCGCAAGTTGAAAAATTGGCGGATGTGCTTTCTGTACTCATTCTGAAGGCGGATGATACCGACCGGAGCGCGGACCCTCTGCTCTTCAGCATCAACAATGAATCCATCTCCCACCGGGACCTGTTTGACCGAATTCAACAAGCGACCTCGGAAGGGGATTTAAAAACCGTGATTATCAAAGCTGATAAGAATGCACGGTATCAGGACGTCATTTCCGTGGTCAGTTGCCTGCATGCACTCGACATCCCCGACTTCAGTTTGGCTGTACTGGGAGAGTAAAGTCAGACTTTAATTTTAGTCCAATGCCGAGTGGCTGATGGTACCGGCCGACTCGGCGGTCACCCAATAGAACCACTTTGCAAACCCTTCCGCAGGGTCCCGGGGAAGTGACTGTTCATAATCCCAGGGTTTCTGAGGATTTTGCCGCAGCACCACCGCGTCGAGAATGCTGGAGGAAAGTGAGGAAGAGAGATGTTCCACATTATCGTACAACATCACCAGTGCCGGGCCTTTTCCTTTCCGGGGTAATGCGCGGCCGTCAATGCCCATGGGCAAATCAAACAGACAGATCACCACGTCCGCATCCTGCTGATCCAGCACAATCCGGGAAAAACGTCTGGTGGTATAGTACTCCATGAAATATTGGGTCATATCAACAGCGACTGCACTTTCTTCGCTGGCGGGATCCAATTCATCTTCCGATATATCGGTAACCGAATGACCACCGGGATTGGGCGGCAGGGGAATCTGTTTTGTCTGAACCTGCAACCCTGCGTTTTCCATTTCCTTCACCAGTACGTCCCGCAACTCGTCCAGCCTCTCCGGCGCCCGGTATAACCCGTAGGCTTTAGGGGGAACCAGGACGGTCACCCGACTTTGCGGATGACGTTCGGCCACTTTGCGTCCTGAGATCGTCGCTTGTGCGGTTTGGTATGACCCGACATGGATCTGAGCCCTGTCATCCCCTTCCGGGCGCATGCTGGAGACCAGCATTTTCACAACGATCAGAATGAGGGCCAACACCACGAGCACCAGCGCCAAAGGTGCCCCCGCCGCCCCTTGGGCCTTGGCATTTCGATTCAGGATATAGGCACCCGCCAAACAGGCTACGATAAGAACAAGGAAGAGAAATGTCATAAGTTGAACTGCTTGGATTAAATTCTAAAAAGGATAAAAGTGTCCCCAAGTGACACTCCCGCGCGGGACCCGTTCCACATGGCCATCCACCATAAGCATCGCCGCACCGTCCATCACCCAGTACCCCAATCCACCGGCCATATCGACCTGTTTATTCATGGGCAAAAAGTCACTCATATCCTTACTGTAGTAACGAAACCACGGGTTCCAGAGTGCTGTGTGCGTATAACTGTTGCCTCTCCAACTGCCTCCTTTACCCGCAGAGGCAATGACAAATGTGGTCGCCGGTCTTACAAAGTCAGCCATCGAGGGTCTGGTAACCCCGTTAGCCCCGGGCTTACCTCTTATGGCAATACCACTCCGGTTGCATTCACCCATATATTGATTCATGGAATATCCGCAGTTCGCGGTTTGTCCGAAGGCCTTCACATCCGGTCGAAAAGGACAGGAGGGTGCGTCCAAAATCATATAATGACTTTTAATGCCCCCCGCGTAGGTCAGAATCTGATTCCGCCAGGACTGGGTGTTGTAATTGCCCGTGGTCCGGTCTTCCACCCATGGCAGATGCCCGTTGTGCTCGGTGGCATAGCTGAGCATTAACGACCCTACACTTTTCATATTTGACATGGTCTGAATGGCTTTCCCACGTTCCAGCACCTTTTGGGTGGCGGGAACCAACATGGATGCCATCAATGCGATGATGGCAATCACCACCAGCATTTCAATCAGTGTAAATGCCGATTTTTCCCGGCGGTAACAAGGCTTTATCGACGGTGCGGTTTTTCTATGCAGGCTGCAAATGTCTTTCTTCATATTTTTTTTTAAACCAACCATAAACGTTAATGGGGAAGGTTCATACGGGGATACCATTCATTTTGGGGTCGGATGTGTGTCTCGTAAGTCTAACAGGCATTGCGATTAAACAGATATTAACTACCCGTTTGAGTATATAACCTTCTCAGACTTCTTCCTATATGTACATAGGATTTATGGCCACCATATTTCAGATATGAATATATACAGCGGCAGCTGAGACGGGGCATTTACCTCATAGAATATAAAGGCTCCACAGTGAAGTAGCGGCGTCGAAAATCACTATAAATACTCAATAAAAGCCAAAATTTGATGATGAAAAGCCTCAAACCCTCATCCAGCCCTCACCGCACGATTCACCACCAAACCGTATCAGGTAATATCAGACAAACGCACCGCAGCTTCTTTTAAAGTGTCCGCCTGATGATCCTCCTGACGTTTTCTTATTTCTTCTTTTGAAAATGAGGTCCATTTTCGTTTGCCGTTGATCTCCTGATCGCAGGCGAGCCAGAAACCAAAATTATCCGCATCCGATACTTCCGTCACCACCCGGGGTAGCGCTTTCCGCTGTTCTGGGCTTACATCTTCTTTCTCCAGGATGGCGCTGAGCGATGCCCGATAGGCCGCCCAATCTTTCTCATGTAATTTGAGACAGTAATATTCGTTTTGACACCTCACCCGCTCTGCCACATCAGAGGGTTTTAATTCCTCCGGGAGGAATGGATCCTCGGCTTTGGCCAGCCAGCCCACCAATTCGGTGTGGAGTTTTTCGCGGGTGGCTTCGTGGGCGGGATCTTCAATGAGGTTATGCATCTGATACGGATCCGCAAGATTGTCATAGAGCAACCAGGGTCCATCCGCATTCACGATGTAGCTGAAACGTTCCGAACGCACCCCCCGACAGGGGACAAAAGAATTTCCGGGGTCTTCACCCAAGCGCCGTTTAAAGTAATTGCGACGGAAACTGTTGACGGTCAGGAATTGGGTTTCCGGCACTTTCTGAGGTTGTGACAACAGGGTCGGCGCCAAATTGGTTCCGCCGCATTCTTCCGGCACGGGAATTCCCGCCAAACCGCAAAGGGTGGGAAAGAGGTCCATGGTACCGATGTTGCGGTTGCAGATTCGGCCCGCTTCAATGCGCCCCGGCCAGCGGGCAATGAATGGAACCCGTACAGATTCATCAAAAGGATTGGCTTTGCTGGTGGCATCGTTCGACCAAAAAGAACTGCCATGATCCGAACTGTAAATGAACACCGTATCGTCTTCCAAGCCCTGTTTTTCCAACTCGGTCAATACCCGGCCCACTTCGCGGTCCACCGCACAGATGTGCGCCAGATAGTTCCGGTAATAGAAAACTTCTTGCTCCCGTTTTTCAAACGGCTCTTTATTGACATTCGGGCGGTAATATAATTCTTCCCCTTCGGGAATCATATCCAGCATTTCTTTGGGAGCATCATCCCAACGCCAGTGCGGAGGATTCAGGGAAATCATGAGCATAAAAGGATCTTCATCTTTGGCATGCCGATCCAAAAAATCCAGGGCCTGATCGGTCATACCGATGGCATTGTAGCCCTCCACTTTCCGGAATTCTTCTTTGGAGGGCACGTCCCTCACTTCGGTTTCCCAATGGTTGTCGCCATAAAGCCAATGCGTAAATTCATCGAAACCGGCATGGTAAACCGAATCGTTATGCAAATGCCATTTGCCAATATACCCCGTGGTGTAGCCCGCGTCGTTAAAGGCGTGGGCAATGGTTGGTGACTTTTTGCCGATAACTCCCGGATCCAAAAAAACTTCATTGCTAATGCAGGAACTCTGGTGCGGCCATTGCCCGGTAATCATCATGCCACGATACGGCACACAGATCGGGGAGGTACTGCAACAATTGTCCATCCGTAGCCCCTGCCCGGCCAGTTTACTCATATTCGGGGTGGGCAAATCCGGACGTTCGGTAAACGGGCAACTGCACCAGCGGTGTTCGTCGCTGAAGAGATAGACGATATTGGGCCGCGTCTTCCTGTTTTCTGGTTTGGGTTCAGGCATATTTGCGAGTCCTTTGTTTAATGCGTTGGCTACAATTCCGGTCATACCCCACTTCAAAAATGAACGGCGTTTCAGATTGGCGGATGCATCGGAAAGTTCAGCAGGCATACCCATAAATATCACAAACAAAATTTCCGCACAATGTCAGGGTTGCAAACATTGGGGCATAAAGACCCGCCCTATAAACACGAAGTTCCACGAATTGCAGTTGCTTGTAGAATAAGATCCCATAATGTAACGGTATGAAATTAACCATCCTCTCTACTGCTCCGAACTGTTACAGCACCCGCCGACTCATGGAGGCTGCTGAATCAAGGGGCCACAAAGCGAAGGTGGGCAACACCCTCCGCTTTACTTTGGATTTAAATTCGGGAGATCCCGATCTCTTTTACCGGGGTAAACATTTTGCGATTCCCGACGCCGTCCTCCCCCGTATCGGCGCCAGTATCACCTATTACGGCACCGCTGTTTTACGTCAATTCGAGCAAATGGATGTTTTCACCCCCAACTCTTCCTCGGGTATTGTAAACAGCCGGGACAAGCTTCGCAGTTTGCAGATTCTTTCCCGTCATGAAATCGGCATCACCCGTTCTGCTTTTGTGAGTCAACGCGATGAGATCCTGCCTGCAATCGAACGCGTAGGCGGCGCACCGGTGATCGTCAAACTGATCGAAGGCACCCAGGGCGTGGGTGTGGTATTGGCTGAATCCGCAAAAATCGCCCAGGCCATAGTGGAGATGCTGCAAAGCACCCAACAAAATGTCCTCATCCAGAATTTTGTAAAAGAAAGCAAGGGGCGGGATGTGCGGGCCATCGTGGTGGGCGACCGGGTGGTTGCGGCCATGCGCCGGGTCGCCCAGGGAGACGAATTCCGGAGCAACGTACACCGGGGCGGTCGGGTGGAAGCGGTTGAGCTGGATGAGGATTATAAAGAAACCGCCGTGCGGGCGGCCCAGATTATGGGCCTCCGGGTCGCAGGCGTGGATATGCTGGAAAGTGCGGCCGGTCCCATGATTATGGAAATTAACTCCTCTCCCGGACTCGAAGGAATTGAAGCCGCCACCCATCTGGATGTTGCGGGGTCCATTATTGACCACATTGCCGACCAGGTAAACATGCCGGACCTGGATATCCGTCAAAAACTTACGGTCAGCCGGGGATACAATGTTTCAGAAATCGCCATTCCTGAAGGGTCTGTGTTCGTAGGTCAAACCATCGAAGAAACCGAACTGCGCCACAAAGACATTGTGGTTCTTACTTTAAAACGTGGCACCTCGGTAATTTCAAATCCCAAAAACTCCAGGGTCATCGAACCCGGAGACGAACTGCTTTGCTACGGAAAAACCGAATCTATGAAAACCCTGGTTACGCCCAAAACCAAGAAACGCCGCAAGAAACTGGACACCCTCAGTGATGACCAAATCGAAGCGGCAAAAGAAGGTTCCGTATGAACGGGGAACGCGAAAAACCCTCGGTTGAATACTGGGGAAAAACCCATATTAAACCGGGTGAAAAAAAACGCATCCGGCTTGAAGTCGGCGAAAGCTACACCGGTCTGTCTGTACGTCTCCCTCTTTTAGTTTGGCGGGGGAAACAGGAAGGGCCCACGGTTTTTATTTCTTCGGCGGTGCACGGCGACGAAATCAACGGCACCGGCACCATCCGCGAACTGATCAACAATCCGGGTTTCAGCTTAAAGAAAGGAACCTTGGTTCTGTTGCCGGTTGTGAACATCATGGGTTTCGAACGGCACTCCCGCTACATGCCCGACCGGCGCGATCTCAACCGCTCTTTCCCGGGGTCGGAAACCGGCAGCCTGACCTCACGGCTCGCGAACCTGGTGTATACCGAAATCATCAGCCGCTGTGACTACGGAATTGATTTGCACACCGCCGCAGTGCGGCGAACCAATTTTCCGAACGTTAGAGCCGACATGAACAATCCGGGATGCAAAAAACTGGCCATGGCCTTCGGCTGTGAAATCATTGTCGACCAAAGCGGGCCCGACGGCTCCTTCCGGAAATGCGCCACCACTTCCGGCTGCCCCACCATCATTCTTGAAGCGGGCGAAGTTTGGAAGGTGGAACCCACCTATTTGGAAACCGCCTTGCGGGGGATCACCAATTGCCTGTCTATGCTGGGCATGACCAACAAACAACCGGAACCCTGCCCCGAACCCAAAGTGATTCAAACCACCCAGTGGGTACGCGCGGGAGCGGGTGGATTTTTACAGTTTCATGTTTCTCCGGGGGAGTTTGTTACCAAAGGACAACTGTTGGCAACCAATGCCGGATTGCTGGGACTGGAACAGGAATCGATCTACGCGACGTATACCGGTTTGATTATCGGGATGAGTACCATGCCGGCCGTTTCCCCCGGGGACCCGGTATTGCACATCGCCAAATTACAACCCAAAGAAATGAAAAAACTGGAAAAAGCTTTGGATGCGGGAGACAGCGACAGCCTGGAAAACCGTTTGCGTGAAGATCTTGCCACCAACCTACATGTGACAGATATTCCGGAGGAAACAAATTGAAAAAAACGGATGGGAATCGTGTAGAAATCGGCTGGCGGGAATGGATCGAACTGCCGGACTGGGGACTGCGCTTGAAAGCCAAGATGGACACCGGAGCCAAAAGTAGCTCTCTGGATGTGGAACAGCTGGAATTCCTTCCCGACAACCGGGTGCGCTTCGGGATCCATCAACTTCGGAAAACAGACAGCATCAAAATGGTGGAAGCGGAACTGTTCAGCACCACCAAAGTGCGAAGCAGCAATGGGCAGACCCAAAACCGGATCGTGGTGAAAACCCGTATCCGTCTGGCCGGGATTGAAAAAGAAATTTTGGTCAACCTCACCAATCGACGCAAAATGTTGCACCGGATTTTACTCGGCAGGGAAGCCCTCAAGGAAGACTTTTTAATTGATGCGGGCGTGGACCATGTCGTAACCCCGCCCAAACTTAAAAAGAAAAAACTGTCCGGAACCAAAGCGAAAGAAATTTGACAGGATGAATCCAGAAAATCCCCCCGTTACCCTTACGCTGAATCCGGCCATTGATGAAACGATCTTTTTAGACCGTTTACAGGTCGGTGAGGTAAACCGCTCCCGACGGTTACATTCGCAGGCGGGTGGAAAAGGGATCAATGTCTCCCGTATGCTCAGTCAGTATGGAATTCCCGGCATTGCATCCGGCTTTCTGGGCGGGGACAATCCGGAACTTTTCACCGCCCTGTTTCAGTATCATCACATACAGGATGAATTCATCAGAATTCCCGGGAAAACCCGCACCGGTTTTAAAATTGTTTGCGGGTCCACACAGCAAACCACGGATATAAATTCTCCGGGTTTGACACCATCAAAGTCGGCAAGGGATGCGCTTTTAGAAAAAATCAACAACCTGATCCGGCCGGGTCGCTGGTTTGTTTTGGCAGGCAGTCTGCCCGAAGGTCTGGATATGGATTTCTTCTGCCAATTGATTGAGACCCTTAAAAAAGGCGGTGCTTTAGTGGCCGTCGACACCAGCGGTGCCCCTCTCAAGCTGGCGATTGAACACAAGGTGGATCTGATAAAACCCAACGGGCATGAACTCGCTGAAGTGTGGGGACATCCATTGCAGAGCTTTACAGAGAAAGTGGAAGCCGCCAGAGAACTTCAAAAAAGCAAGGTGCCCCGGGTCATCCTTTCCCTGGGCAGTGAAGGCGCGGTCTTTCTCAGTCCCGAAGCAGAAAACATGGCAAGCGCAGCGCCCGTCAAAGTTGTCAGCACCGTCGGAGCGGGAGACGCACTGCTCTCGGGGTATCTTGCCGGCGTACTGAGTGAAAGATCAGCAATGGATTGTGCGAGACTGGCCACTGTTTTCGCTTGGTGTAACTTGGAAAATGTGGAACGCATACTGCCTCCGCATGCCACCTTACTCGAACGCATGCAGAGGGTTCAGATCCAACCGCTTTCCCGTTAAGCACCCTCCCCTGCACGGCCTCAAGCAGAGACAATACAGCGGCATTATCCGTTTCCCGCATTCAGAAAACTTCGGCAACAGCAGCGGTCACAGAAAAATGGCGTGCATACAGGTTATGAATAAGGATGCATCTTTATACACCTTACAAACCATATCAGGGTCAGGTTTTAATTATAAATTAATTGCTGCGATGTTCCCAAATAATAAAAATGAGTGCTGCGGGAACACCTTAGCAAAATACACACCCGTGACATGGTCATGACAATCCACATATCATAATCACAGAAGCATCCTCATTAGAGGACCCTCATAATTCCAATACCAGCTCATGACATAAATTGCACACCTTACATTTATGACTTTGTCGCGTATACGCACCCCGGACATTTAAATATACCAGAAGCAACCACATCGGTTTTTAAACAACAGCCGAAAACCACATATGAACTTTCAATTTCCGACCCTTTTCCTCTAAAATTATTTCTCCACCCGGAGGATACGCCTTCAAGCAGAAAGCGCATCTGCAAGTCAGACAAAGTCAGATTCACGGAAGGGTTTTTTAATATAAGACCCTATAATAATATCACATGCATCAAACCGAATATCGCATGTTTCGCCTATTGATCGATCTTCGAATCTACGTCGATAATGATGACAGAAAGGAAACATTGTCCCCGCAGGATCCATACTGCAAGCAGCAGAATCTCATGCGGATCAAAGAATCCATTCTAATTCACACAATCCCCAAGATATGCATCCCGAAACAGTTTTCAGCCTTACCCCGAAAGGTAAAACGGAAGGTCGAAAAGGAATGGAGAGATGCATGCGTAACAAAAAACAGGAGAAGATTATGAGAAGTATGTTGAGGAAATTTACTAAACCCCGAGCGCTATTTTCGTTGCTGTTTTCAGGTCTAATATGCCTTTCCTTACCGGCATTCAGCGCCTGGGCACCGGAACTCGTTCCGGAAACCATTGTCTTTGATTTCCGGCAGGAAGATCTTGCACAAGGCCCGGTCACCACCTGGACCTCGGGCGGGGTAAAACCGAAGACGGCAACCGGTTCCGCAACCAAACTTGCCAATGGGGGCGGCGTCCTGTTTGCGGGCGGCACTTCCCAAAATTTATCCTGGGCCACCGACAGGGATGCTGTCTGGCTTCATCGTTGGTGGGTCGTGATTTCGCGGGCCGACATGGATGGGGTTGCGGGCAATGTACCGGTGCTAACCGTGAACGGTGCAACCAGTGGCGGATGGCACAACCAGCCTTCAGTAAAGTTTTCAGGCTCAGATGACAGCTATAAAACCCTCATGAACAATCAAGATGGCTCGGTCATCTTGAAAGAAGATGCTGAAATGGCATTTACAGATTGGAATGTCGTGGTCGGATTCAGACGTGGCGGTAAATTACACGCCTGGATCAACGGTGTGGAACAGCCCCCTGTAGACTTCACCGGAATGGACGTCTGTCTGGATTCCGCCCCCTGCTATCTGGGTGCCAATAACATATCAGGAGAAAGTACTTTGGCTGCGGATATGGCGCTGGATTGCGCCATCGTTGGCCAGAGCGAATTGAACGATGCACAAATAGACAAATTGGTGGGATGGGCACATTGGCGGGTAGGACGGGAAGACCTGCTTCCGGCCGGGCATCCCTACAAGAGTGGTGCACCGACCAGTTTGGATGCAAATGACAACCCTGCCCGGTTTGATTTTGATGAAAATGCATGGGATACGTGGAAAGCTATCAGCACCACCACCAAAACCGTAAATATCGGCAACCCGCCGCCCAGTCTTGATGATGGAAATGGTGACGACTATTCGGTGGTGTTTTTTGATGACTTTTTGACCGACAGCGTGGTGGATGACCGCAGCGGCACTTCCAGTGACATATGGTTCGCGCCCACCCATATCGGATCCGTGGTCGGCGCCAGCGCACTCGCGCAAAAAAAGTCGGCATCCCCCTCCACATATATTCATGATGATACCGGCATCGGTACCATGACATTAAGGTTATTGGATGTGAATGGCAGCTGGAAAACCGGCGCATTCAGTTCTGTGAACCGGGAGGGTCAAGGACGTTCCTGGGGGAAAGGCCGTTACCGCATCCGGGTAAAATTTCCGGCAATTGCATCACCGCGACCCGGATTTTTTCCGGCATTCTGGTCCTACGGCACGGAACATCTTTTTTGGCGTACGCGCAACCGCATTGAGCTGGATTTTATGGAATATGACGGACTCAATGGTGAATGGATCAACACCTCACAACATATCCATGCCGGACCGGTTGCCTATAATATACCGGAAATCCGTCAGTCTCCGGACCTCAGTGACAAAATTATCGGCACCACCCTTAATTCCAGTCACAACTTCAACCCGGCCGTAAACATCTATGATGGTCAATATCACATCTGGGAATTCAGGATTGAAGACGATTACAGTTACATCATCGTTGACGACAAAGAAGTTGCACGGGTACCTTCCGAAGCCTGGATGCTGGTGAGAAGATACATCATGGTGGATTGGGCCTTAAGAGAATGGGAAAATGAAGCCGTGGATGGAGAGATCTATGATATGACCATCGACTGGATCGAAGTGCAACAACGGGAACGGGATTTGGAAATTGCCCCTTCAGCCTTTACCGCCCTCCCCACCCTTTCCGGCACCCGGGGGCTAGGGAATACCATTACTTGTACGCCAAACGTCAGCGCTTCACAGATTGAGTACCGCTGGTATAAAGACGGTGAACCCATTGTGGGAGAGATCAACGCGACGTTCGTTGAAGATGCCGACAGCGCAAACAAAACCCTCCGCTGTCATGTACGCGCAGTATCTTTGCTGGACCAGCCCGAAGCGTGGACCGCCAAGATGGGCCTGCCAGACACAACCCCTCCCAGCGTGGTTCAAAACCTTTCCGCAACCGCCGTTTCAGCCAACCAAATCGATCTGACTTGGGACCCGGCTTCGGACAACGTGGGCGTTCAGGGCTACGACATCCTCCGGGATTTGCAATGGATCGATGTCTCTTTAACCCCCAGTTACAGTGACTCAGGACTGTCTCCGGACACGAGCTACAGTTACACCGTGACGGCCTTCGATGCAGACGACAACACCTCCGCCGAAAGTGACCCGGCCAGCGCCACGACACTGCCATTAAGCACGGAGTTGCAGATATCAGTGGCGGATGTTTCAACCAGTGTAGGCGAACCCATCCCTTACGCGCCCCAGGACATTCAGGGTACCTGCACCATTCATTCCCCGGGTGATTCGGCAACCTTGACCGGAAATGCATGGAAGCGTTTTGCTCTCAGCTACACCGTTACCGAAAACACTGTGCTTGAAGTAACGGTCAATGCCAGCGATACCGGGGAAATCTGCGGGATTGCTCTGGACAACGATACCAATCCCACCTCCGGCAGGCGCACCTTCCGTTTTGCGGGAAGTGACGTAAATGGCAGCTACGATTCCTGGAGCTGGAAGATCTCCCCGGCCTATAGTTCCGGCTCGGGTGACTTCACCTACGTCATTCCCATCGGAAGTTACTTCACAGGTTCGGTAAATCACCTGGGGCTCATTGCGGATGATGACGCAAATGCTTCCACAAATATCACCTTCAGCAATATCAAACTGTATGAGACAGCCCCCACCCTGAAGGTGGCACTCAACGGTCTGGAGACATCTGTGGGCGAGCCCCTGGCCTATTCACCCCAAGACGGCTCAACCTCAAGCTGTATTATCAATACCACAGGCGATAGCGCAACCTTGACCGGTAACGCATGGAAACGCTTTGGCCTGGGGTACACGGTGACCACAGACACCATACTTGAAGTGACCGTGAATGCGCCTGACACCGGAGAAATATGCGGGATTGCCCTGGATAATGACAACAACCCCACGGCCGGCAGACGGGCATTTCGATTTGCGGGCAGTGATGTCAACAACAACAGCCATGATCAGTGGAGCTGGAAAATCTCTCCGACCTACACATCCGGTTCTGGAGATGTCACTTACCAAATACCGGTGGGCACCTACTTCACAGGGACCGTGAATACCCTCGGGCTGATCGCGGATGATGATGCAAATTCTTCAACCAACATCACCTTCAGCGACATAAAATTATACGAACCCGTCGACGCCATCGACTTCAGCACCAGCACCATAAGCTCATACGATGGAAGTCAGGATGCGGGCACCGCCGTGGTTGAAGACGCCGGCGCCACCCTGCATCTAAGCGGCAACGCATGGAAGAAGATCGACTTCGCACATACGGTTACCGCGACGACAGTCCTCGAGTTCGATTACAAAAGCACCAGTGAAGGTGAGATTCATGGTATTGGATTCGATACCAACAATTACATCAGTTCAGATAAAACTTTTGAGTTGCACGGCACCCAAACCTGGGGGATCCAGGGATATAACACCTACACAACCGGAGATGGATGGAAACACTACTCGATACCGGTGGGGCAACACTTCACAGGTGCAATGCTCTACATGGTGTTCACCAATGATCACGATGTATCCACCCCGACCGCAAACGGATATTTCAAAAACGTGAGAGTGTATTAGTCCACTCTTCTCATCCCCAAAAAACCGCACCCGAATGTGCCCCTCCCGTGGCATTTTCGGGTGTATTTTTTTTATAAATTCAAAAAGTAGATAATGACTCATGCGTCAGGTTTTAACTTTAAGACAGATATATTTTTCAAGCAGACCTTCGGCAAAATATTCATATTACCCTGCAAAACAGGTACTGAACAGCACCTTGCAGGCACCTGTAAAATACGGCCGCCAAATTCACCATGTACACTTTCTCCAGGATCTGAGAGCATCAACGCATGAGACATTCCCTCCCGGAGCGGCCCACCCAAAACCGGCCTTCCTCTCCTGCACGGAGGCACACTTCAAAAGCAACGCCAACCAAAAAAGGTGAAATCATGATGACCGAAACATACAAGACAGATAAGAACCCCTCCGGAAAAAATAAGATAAAAACCACCTATAAGTTTTATGAACGGATACAGCATTTACTGCTGTGCATAGGAGTGACCTTCGGGATCTCCGGCACTGTGTTCGCGGATTGGGAAAGTGTCAGCATCGAAGGGGGAGGATTTGTTACAGGTATCGCCTCATCCACCACCGGCAGCGCCATTTACATACGAACCGATGTCGGCGGCGCCTATCGTTGGGATGCAACCAACGTTCAATGGTTGCCCATCACGGACACCCTGCCCGGCGACACCAACAACAATGGTCACTTATACGGCATTGGTTCGATTGCGGTTGATCCGGCAGACGAAGACCGCGTTTTTATCGCCTGCGGAAAGTACAACTACAGCAATCCCTCGGGGATTTATGTTTGCAACGACACCAATGTCCCGGCCCCAACCTGGACGGCGATTGACAGCAGCGTGCGGGTGCGGGGGAACGAAGGAATCCGCAACTCGGGAGAACGTCTGGTCGTGGATCCGTACAATTCGAATGTCGTCTATTTCGGCACCTACAACGTCTCCGGCATTTCCGGCTTGCGGAAATATACCTATGACACATCCTGGCAGACGGACACCCTGGCAACCCCGGCCGTTGGCGACGCAAACACCGGCATTATTTTCGTGGCCGCAGATGCCAGCGGCGGTAGTGTCAGCGACGGCACCCGAACCGTCAGCAAATACCTTTACATCGGCGTCTATAGCGCCACCGCCGGCAACGGAGGCATTTATGCGAGCAGCAATGGCGGCAGTTCATGGACCAAAGTAAACGGCGTGACTGTAGACACGCCCACCCGGGGTGAAGTAGGCAGTGACGGCACCCTTTATGTCACCAGCACAAATTCTGTGGTCAAAGTGACACGCGGTTCCACCACCGCAACGTCAGTTTCACCGGCCGGAAGCATTAAGTACAGTGCCATCGCGGTGGATCCCAATGTTGCGGGCACGGTTATGGTTGGCGAATATACAGGCTCCAACCGTATTTGGCGTTCGCTCAATAGCGGCAGCTCATGGGTCCTGATGTCGCGTGCTTATAACCGGACCGAGCCGGACGGCACCCCCTCTGTGACCGGAAACGGTAAGTTTGACCATATCTCCGATATGATGATCAATCCCGCGAACGCTGCGGAGGTATGGGCTTGTGATTATTACGGCGTTCAACGCACACAAAATATTCAGGATACCACCGCCGCTTCGGATTGGTATTATTTGCAGAGAAACCACGAAGAGATTGTGGCTTTGGATCTTACCAGTGCTCCCAGTGGTGCTCCGCTCCTCAGTGCGGTTGCCGATGTTGTCGGCTATGTGCACCATGATGTAGACGTTCGTCCGGCGAAGAAAATGAACAATCCAAGTTACATTTCCACTTCATCGCTGGATTTTTCAGAAGCAACCAGTGGAAACAATACGATCATGGCACGGGTAGGACATATCAACCACTACACCAACAGAATTACCGATGATCAAACCGGTGGCGTCTCTATAGACGGCGGAGATACCTGGGCCAATTTCGGTCAATTGGGATATCGAGCACTTTATAACAGCGCAACCCCCGGATGGGAAGAGTTTGAAATAGGGCCCTATTTAAAACAAAGAAAAGCTGAAGGCGCAAACACCGTCACCATCGCCATCCTTGCCCGACAATATCAATCCACAAGTGAACGCATTTCATTTTCCTCAAAAGAAGGAGACAACCCTCCCCAGTTGTTGCTCAACGGAGCCACTTCGGCCCCTCTTACCGACGACGCGTTCTGTTTTGGGAACGGCAGCACAACCAACTACGGAAGCCGCGAGGATCTGCGCGCACAGAACTTCTACGAAAATCAGAATTATCACTTTTGGTCTTACCTCAAATTTGACCTGAGTTCCGTATCCAGCATAGATTCGGCGGTGTTGAGATTATACCGGCTGGCGGCCGCCGAAACCGGATACCTCAACATGACTTATATCATGGCAACCCCCAACACCTCCTGGGATGAGAACACCATCACCTGGTCAAACAAACCCACGGATCTGTATGAAGGACCCAGCGGTGCCGAAAGTGGGCGCATCGCGGTTTCAGCATCCGACCCCGCCAACATGGTGTGGGTGGATAGCCGGGGATATGTCTGGTACAGCAATGATCGTGGCGTAACCTGGTCCCGGGGAAAACTGAACGGGTCCTCCCTCTCCGTCGAAAGCATGGCACTCTTTGAAACCCACAAGGTGGCGCTGGCATCCGACCGGGTAGCGGCGGACACCTTTTATTTGTACAAAAAATCTGCCAGTTCCGGTACGATTTATCGCAGTACGGACGGAGGGGCAACCTGGTCGACTTTAACTTCTTCAGTGGGTACGGCCAACGGGTACATGATTAAAACCCTGCCCGGCGTCAATTCAGGACTCTGGTTCGTGGCCCAAAACTGGAACGATGCCAAATACTTCAAATACTGGAATGGAAGCAGTATGGTGAATGTACCCAACATTTCGAATGTAGTCGATTTCGCCTTTGGCAAAGCGGCACCGGGCAACTTCAACCCCACCGTCTATGTCCGCAAAGAGGATTTTACCTACTGGTACTCTACCGATGCCACCGCGGGATCCACTTTCACCTGGACGCAAATGAACGTATCGACGATTAACGACAAACCGAACAATATGGAAGGAGACCGTCAATCCTTTGGCCGCCTGTACGTCAGCACAGACGGCCGCGGCATCTATTACGCAGACATCGCAGGAAGTTCCGATACAACCCCGCCGTCCATACCCCAGAATCTGACCGCGATTGCCGTTTCAACCAGTCAGATTGATCTAAGCTGGGATGCATCCACAGACAATGTGGGCGTTCAAGGGTATGACATTCTACGCAATCTGGAATTTTATGACGTGACGACCACCACGGGATACAGTGATTCGGGATTGTCACCCGACACCACATACACCTACACCGTTTCCGCTTTTGACGCGGCGGACAACACCTCCGCCAACAGTGCCACGGTCAGTGCGACCACCCAGGGGAACCCCAACTCAACCCTGCACGTGGAAGTGGACGGCGTTTCGACCAGCGTGGGTGAAGCCCAGTCCTATGCCCCCCAGGACTTCCAAGGAGACTGTATCATCGACACATTAGGTGAGGCCGCAACTTTAACCGGTAACAACTGGAAACGTTTTAATCTCAGCTACACCGTAACCGCCGATACCATGCTTGAATTTACTGTAAATGGGAGTGACTGCGGTGAAATCAGCGGCATTGCCTTAGACAATGACACCAACCCCACCTCAGGTCGGCGTGCCTTTATCTTTGGCGGCAGTGATGTAAATGCAAACTACAGCACCTGGAGCCGGAAGCTCACACCGGTTTATGTATCAGGTTCTGGAGACCGCACCTACCAGGTTCCCGTAGGAACACATTTTACGGGGGTCGTAAATTATCTGGGCCTGATTGCTGACGATGACGCCAATGCATCCGCAGACATCACCTTCAGCAATATTAAATTGTACGAGTATCAGGAAAGCCTGAACGTAAATATTAATGGTGTAACCACCTCCGTGGGCGAACCCTCATCCTACTCGACACAGGATAATGAAAACTCAACCTGTACCATCGGCTCTGCAGGTGAAAGTGCCATATTGGCCGGGAACGCCTGGAAACGTTTCGCACTCAACTATACGGTCACCGCCGACACCGTTCTTGAGGTGACCGTCAACGCAAGTGATAGCGGAGAGATCTGCGGCATTGCCCTGGACAATGACAGCAATCCCACCTACGGGAGACGTGCCTTTATCTTCGGGGGGAGTGATTTAAACAACAGCAACCATGAAGCATGGAGCTGGAAGATCTCTCCGACATACAGCTCGGGCAATGTCACCTACCTCATTCCGGTGGGCAGCTACTTTACGGGTTCAGTAAGCAACCTGGGGTTCATCGCGGATGATGATGCGAATGCATCAACCAACATCACCTTCAGTAATATCAAGTTGTACGAATCCGTCACCGCCCTTGACTTTAATTCGCATACCATCACCACCTATGATCCGAGTCAGGATAATGGCACGGCCACGATCGAAGATTCAGGCGCGACCCTGCATTTAAGCGGAAACGCCTGGAAAAAAATCGACTTCGCCTACACCATTACCGCGGATACGGTTCTGGAGTTTGACTACAAAAGCACAGCCGGCGGTGAAATTCACGGTATTGGATTCGATACCGACAATGCCATTAGCTCGGATAAGATATTCGAACTGCATGGCTCACAAACTTGGGGCATCCAAGACTATAAAAACTACACCGGAAGTGACTGGAAGCACTATACAATACCGGTGGGCCAATACTTCACAGGTGCAATGCTCTACATGGTGTTCGCCAATGATCACGATGTGAATACCCCGACCGCAAACGGATATTTCAAAAACGTGAAAGTGTATTAACTCCCCTGCCGGCCAAAGACACAAACCACCCGAATGCAGCCTCCACGGCACATTCGGGTGGAATGGCTTGAAAAGGAACAGCATATAAACTGCAGAAAAACACTACAGAATATCATCCCGGTGACTCCAAATTTTACCGCCATGATTTTGATCGGAATCAAAAGAATCTATGTCTCGATTTATTCGGACCCATAGAATAGAAAATTCGGATGACCCCGGATGAAAAAGAAGAATTAAAGCACTTGCTGGAAGAAGAAATCCAGGCCGCGGACCGCACCATTGAAAGACTGAAAGAAGCCAGTCAAGCGGTGGCGCCGGACAATGCATTGGGACGCTTAACCCGCATGGAGACCATGGGGGATCAGCAAATGAGCAAAGCAAAATTGTTTAAAATGCAGGAACGGCGGGCTGAACTGCGGAAGGCACTGCGAAACCTGCCCAACCCGCAATTCGGTTTATGTAATCTTTGCAAACAGACTCTTCCGCAAG
The DNA here is from genome assembly GCA_937127435.1 of uncultured Verrucomicrobiota bacterium. Taxonomy (GTDB): domain Bacteria; phylum Verrucomicrobiota; class Kiritimatiellia; order SS1-B-03-39; family UBA6053; genus UBA6053. Next base: position 39,457 of record CAKZLZ010000092.1, read on the forward strand.
AAAGACTACTCGCCGTGCCGGAAGCACAGCTTTGTGTTCCCTGCCTGAATCAACTGCGGACAGGTAAAAAATCTACCCGAAATTAAACGCAGAGAATCTGGATATTTGAATTTGACCCTTTGGTCTCCATCCATGCCGGTTCAACTTTCCGCAGATTCAGCTCATTGATTCTCAGAGTATCCACATCTTCCACATAGAACGCGGGACGCACATCATCGGCATCCACCGCAACCGTGACTCCGTTCATAAACACGTTTTCGGCATGCTTGATGTACATGCCTACCGCCGGCAAGATACCGAACATGGTGCCCTCCGGATATTCCAAGGGCGCATCATCGACATCCGTCTTCGGCATTTCAGAAATCCCGCCTTTGGCAAACAGTCGAATGTTGCTCATATAAAGGTCTTCAATATTATATCCGGGCTGACCGGTAATCGAACAGCCGGTTTGCCCCGCGTTCCGAACCAGAATATTGGAAAGTGAAATACGTTTAATTCCTCCCACTCCCACTTCGGGTACGTCGGTAAAATAGGCACGGCCCCGTTTACCGATGCGAATGAAGATCGGCACTTCCACGCCATCCATATTGATATTGTCCACGGTAATTCCATCCACCAATCCCCCATCCACCATCTCCAAAGACAGTCCGGAAATCCCGTTGGCCAAACCAAAATGAACGTCATCATTCCGCGAACGGGAAATTGTGATATTTGAAATCGTAATATTTTCAAAATGGGCGGTGGTTTCCGTACCCAACTTAATCGCATTGCAGTGAACGTGAATCACACAGTTTGTAATCGCCACATCTTTACAGGGTGCGGGACCCGTTGACTTGATGGTGATGCCGTCATCATCCGTATCCCCAATCATATTATTCAAAACAAAGCGTCGGCATGAATCGATATCGATCATGTCGTTGTTTGCATTTGCATGGTTGTACACATTGACATTCTCCACCAGCACATCTTCACAATCATTATAATGCTGCATCCACATCCCCGAATTCCGAAGCGTCAACCCGCTGACCTTCACCCTCTTGCAACTGATGAATTGAATGTTCCGGGGCCGCATCTCAAGATCCGTCCCCTGCGTTTCAAAAGAATTCCCGCGCCCATCGATGGTTCCGCTTCCGGTAAGGGCAATGTTCTCTGCTTTTTCGGCATAAAACAATGCACACAGGGGGCCGAGTGCCTTTTGAAATTTGTATTCAGGCATTTCGACCTGGGGATAATCCGCAATATCCGTACTCCCCAAAATGCTGGCACCATGCTCAAAGTCAATTTGCACATGATCCTTCAGAAAGACGGACCCGGTTACAAAGGTCCCGGCGGGAACCTTTACCACCCCACCCCCCGCTTCATTTGCGGCATCCACCGCACGCTGAATGGAAACCGTATTGACCGTTTCGCCATCTGAGACCGCACCAAAATCTACAATATTATATACACTCATAAGAATCATCCATCATGTTAAAAATTCAGTATTTCACATGCACCTACATACACGTAAATTTTAGAGCCAACAGCAAAATCTAATTTATTTGGTATAAAAAACATAATACAATGCTCCAAAACACGGACGCTGAAAGAATATCAAATATATTTGATGGAATATCACATATCCAAAAACCTTCAATGACCTTCATTTGCGGAACAACACACGCCCGGTAAAATCCAGAAAACAGTCTATGCTTAGATTTGGCGGCGCCCTCCAAATTTACAGGATGCGGAAAGCCCTCTTATTTGCAGGTACGAATCAACTCCAACAATCCCGGAAATTGATGCACGAAAGCTTCTTCCCGTATGGCATTTAGACACTTCGTTCCCTCCACCCGCGTAACGATTAATCCCGCATCCCGCAACACCCCCATGTGATGCGAAAGCGTCGCCTTGGCCAATTCAATTGGCAATTCATTGCAAGCCAACTCCTGATGCTCCAACAAGGCACGCATAATCGCAATGCGACTGCGGTCAGAGAGTGCATGCATTGCCTTTTCCAAAGGAACGCTCTCAATTTCAGGGTGTACATAGGCTTTCATTGGAAGCTAGCTTACCCTTAGTTCGAACACTTACGAACTATAATTTGACAGGATTCCCTTTTCAGAGATATTACTAGTTCGAAAATCATAGAACAACCAACCCCATCGCATATGTCTACCCCAACCCCAGCATTATTCAGCCCTCTACAAATGGGTGCTTTAAAACTCCCCAACCGAATCATTATGGCGCCCTTGACCCGCTGCCGGGCTGACGAAGGCCGCATTCCGAATGACCTCATGGTCACGTATTACGCACAGCGCGCTTCCGCAGGTCTCATCATTTCTGAAGCCACATCGGTAGATCCCATGGGCGTTGGATATCCCGACAGCCCCGGCATCTGGTCAGAAGCACAAGTCGAAGGCTGGAAAAAAGTCACCGCCGCGGTTCACGAAAAAGGCGGGCAGATTGTACTGCAACTTTGGCATGTCGGACGGATTTCTGATCCGGTTTATCTGGAAGGAAAACAACCGGTTGCGCCCAGTGCCATCGCTGCCAACGGACACGTCAGCCTGCTAAGACCCATGAAAAATTTTGACATCCCCCGCGCATTGGAAAGCGAAGAGATCCCCGCTGTCATCGAGGCATATCGAAAAGGGGCAGAGAACGCCAAACGCGCAGGATTTGACGGGGTCGAACTTCACGGAGCCAACGGCTATTTACTGGACCAATTTCTGCAAGACACCTCCAACCAGCGTACAGACAACTATGGAGGATCTATCGCCAATCGGGCACGTCTGATGCTGGAGGCCGTGGATGCCGCAATATCCGTTTGGGGCGCCTCGCGGGTGGGCCTGCATCTCTCACCGCGGGGAGACGTCCACGACATGGGAGACAGCAACTTAAAAGACACTTTCACTTACGTGGCGGAAGCGATGAAAGAACGGAATATTGCATTTATTTTCGCCCGCGAATCCCAAGCGGAACCCCGCCTGGGTCCGGAACTTAAAAAAGTATTTGGCGGGGCGTTCATCGCCAATCAACAGTTAAGTAAAGCCCGGGCCAACACCTTGATCGAAAGTGGAGAAGCCGATGCCTGCGCCTGGGGGCAAAACTTTATTGCCAACCCCGACTTGGTCCGGCGCTTTGAAGAAGACCTTCCCCTGAATCCTCCGGTTCCTGAAACCTTCTATCAGGGAAACGGAAACGAAGGCTACACCGACTACCCTTTCTATGGCAGTTAATTCCACAAAGGTGATAAAACCTCAACCGTCTATTTCCAGGTCGTAGGCGTCCAACAGTCCCGGCAATCCCGACAAAGAAAACACCGCTTTTTTCATTCGGTTTTGCTCGGGATTGATGCTGTAATTCCAGGAGCTGCTAAACCCCACCTTTTCGAGATTGGTAAAGGAAAATATGGCGCCACTTAAATCACAGGCATCAAACAACGATCCGGTCAAATCGCACTCGCTGAAATCCACCTCTTTTAACTCGGTCTGCTTAAATACGGTTTCGCGCAAAGATTTTTTATAAAATACCGAATGATTTAAACAGCATTCCTCAAAAGCCAGCGCCAGTCCGAAATCATTGCAGGCATCAAAGTGGAGACCCAACATTTTACATCCCCGGAAAACAGCCTCATTAAAGGAGGTGTGTTCAAGCTTCGCATTGCTCAAATCACAATCAACGAAGCTGCAATTAAAAAACTTATATCCAGACAGATCCGCCCCTCCCAACTGGCAGTTTTTGAATACACAGGATTCATACTCGCCCTCCATGAGAGGCTCGATACGAAAATCCTGCTGCCTGAAGGTCTGCTCTTCAATAAATTTCATAAATGCAGGGCTACCGATTCATCGAACAAATAGCATTCCTAAAATCTTAAAAATACCCCGATCTCATAGGGGCACCACAATTAAATATACTAGTACCACTCTAGTCTTGCATATACAAAGCGATCTATTAAATAGAGATCTATGTTATTTACGCTAACCCGCTCTCCCCGACTTGTCTTGGCTTTATTGCTGACATTGATCATTCGCCTCCCTCAACTTCATGGAGATTCATTTTCGGTAACGCTCGGAAAATTGAACCGCCATCTTGCCGGTGATTCAACCCTATCCGCTTCGCAATTAACTGAAGCGGCGGCGACCATACAACAAGAGGCCGAAGAGTTAACACTGAACGTATTGAACATCGAAAAAGCGCTGTATATCGTCAACCTCTACGAAACTCAGCACGATCCCCTTTTCATAGGCGACGCCACCCGGGGCGGATTTCCGCGTCAACCGGCAGGTGGACTTGAATTGGAACGCGTTATTTTTGCATTGCAACAGGCGCTGCTGGATCACGCCTACACCCCGAAGGGGGTAAAAACGGCTCCACAAATTTTTAAAGGCGCCGCATTTGAAACTGCAAGTTTCTTTCCCGGAGCCGTTGCAGCCCCCGAAGATCCTGATGTCATTCATGAAGCCCGAATCAATGCCTCCCACCCCACCGCCTGGGGAAGTCCGGTTTCAGGAAATGAAGTTCCCGCCCGTCGACCCACCGGCTGTTATGTGGCTCCGGGCAGCATTGTCAGAATGATCGCTCCTCCTTCGTTGATCAACCAAGGATATTCAATCCGGGTGGGCGCACATTCCTGGGACCTCCAAAAGAAACCGGTCATATCCCGCCTGGACCGGGTGTCCATCGTCTACCCTATCACCGAAAGGGACACCTGGATTACCAGTCCGCTGGGAGGCGGTATCTACATCGAAGTTCCCTACGAAGCAAATGCCGGAATCGTAAAAGTATTATTTAAAAACGCCGTAAAAGCCCCCTTCTTCTCCGCCCGCAGTTTCGCCCCCACCTCCCTCGATGAATGGAAAAATGTCGAAAGAAATCATCCCGCCCCCTGGGCGGATTTCGAAACCGATAAATTTATGATGCAAGTGCCCACGAACTGGGTCTCTGCCCTGGAGGATCCGGTATCGCTTATGCAGGATTGGGACAAGGCCATGGATGCGGTTACCGAACTGTTTGGCCTCCCCTCACGACTTCCGAAAACGGTCCTTTACCTTCAGGTCGATATCACCATGCGGGGCAATGCCAACTTCCCCGGTTATCCTCAGTCCAATTACCCATACAATCCCCTGAAAGATGAAAAAGGATATGCAAAACACTGGATGGTGCGGGGACCTCAATATGCAGATTGGACCGTTTTTCATGAAGTGGGACACGCCATGCTGTTCACCAAATTTAAAGGGGAAGTTGAAGCGGTCGTCAATCTCCCCACGGTTGCGGTGTTCAACCGGAAGTTCGGGGTCGACCTGGATACAGCCTTCGGACAATCCGTACTCAAAAAAGACCAAATCTCATTGGACCAGGCGGCCATTATGTGGATGGTCACCGAAAACTTCCGGCAGGGAAATCCCATGAACATTTCCAACAAACCCGGCGACGAAGTAAAGTATCAACACCGCGGATATGGCAAGTACGTCGAAATCGTCAATCTCTTTGGCTGGGAGGCCCTCTCCCGCTTTTGGCACTCCGTACACCTCGACTACAACAAAGGCATCACCTATCCGCGGAACAACGACCCCACCGACAGCCGAATCCTCCGCATGTCCATTGCCGCCGGGGCCGATCTCACCCCCTTGATTCATTTCTGGGGCGTGCAACCCGACGATCCCGATCAACTGGCCCGGGACATACGCAGGGCCGGACTCAAACCCTCTGCCGCCATTCGCGACCGCTTGCTTCATTACCAAACGCTGATTCCGATGGACAACGCCGCATTCAGGGCCCACACGAATATTATTTACCCGAAGGGACTCGGAACCCCCAAAAACCTGCTGTATGGTGAAGGCTGGTACTCGGTCTGGTTACCCAAATACAATGCGACCCACGGGGAGGCCGCACAAGTCGCTCTACAAGAGATCATTGATCTCTACTTTTAAAGATAAGTTTCATTTTAAAACAACCCGAGCGCCCTCAGTTGTGCTCCAATTCGGTAGCTGAATCATGACCTAAGCGCTTCCATGCGGGGAAAAAACAGCCGCACCCAAAAAGATTTGTAATCAGCGAATGAATCCACATGCTGATGAAATGAAAACGATCCGTGATTTTTGTTTAATAACTCTCCTGACCCTCCTTGGGCAAACCGCTTTTCCAGACGCGGCCCCCGAAAAAACCCGTCCGAATATCCTGATGATTGTTTCGGATGATCAGGGATACGGGGATTTAGGCGCACATGGCAACGCGTTGATTGATACGCCGGTACTGGACAAGTTATTCAGTGAAGGGATTGAATTGGAACGCTTCTATGTCAGCCCAGTATGTGCGCCCACCCGGGCCAGTGTACTCACCGGACGCTACCATCACCGCACCGGAGTGAACGGCGTATTTCAGGGAGAGGAGATCATGCGCGGGGAAGAAACCACGCTGGCCGAACTTTTAAAAACCGCAGGATATACAACCGGCTGTTTTGGAAAGTGGCACAACGGAAATCATTGGCCGGAAACACCGAATGCCCAGGGATTCGATACCTTTGTGGGGTTTACCGCCGGAGTGATTTATAATTATTTTGATTCTGACCTTCTTCTCAATAATAAGCCCATCAAAACCGAGGGCTACATCAGCGACGTGCTGACCGATCATGCAATTGACTTTATGAAATCTTCCCGGGAGCAGAAAAAACCTTTCTTCTGTTATGTCCCCTACAATGTGCCGCACACCCCGATTCAAGCAGACCCGGCTTTGTTTGAAAAATATCAGCAACGTGGATTAAATGATTTTGATGCGGGCGTATACGCCATGGTGGAAAACATGGATCAAAACATCGACCGGCTGTTAAATACCCTGACTGAATTAGGGTTGGAATCGGACACGCTGGTGATCTTTTTTTCAGATAACGGTCCAAACTCCAGACGCTTCAACGCCGACCTTAGAGGAAAGAAATCATCGATGTTTGAAGGGGGCGTACGTTCGCCTTTTGTTATCCGCTGGCCCGGCACTTTAAAATCCGGAGAACGGATTTCCACCCCCACGGCCCACGTGGATTTACTACCCACCTTGGCCCGGATCACCGGAATTTCTATTCCCCTGGACATAGAACTTGATGGTGTGGATCTGACCCCCTTGTTTGCAGACAAAGAATTTCTATTTGCGGACCGGTTGATCTACAGTTTTCCTTTTACCCGACCGGTGGAAGCTGGCGCCCCGCTTCCCGGATCGGTGAGAAATCAAAAATGGGCTGCGGTCAAACAATGGGAAAATCCCTGGACGTTGTACAATTTGGAAACAGATCATTCGCAAGAGGAGGATTTAGCTGAAAGTCATCCGGAAGTGCTACATCAACTGCGTACCCGGTATGAACGTAAATTCAGTGAAGTGACCCGCCGGGGTCTGGAGGTGGAGCCGATTAAAATCGGATATCCGCAGGAGCCGGTTTCGGTACTCAAAGCCGGCAATGCCTTTTTAGAAACAGAGGACGAGGAAGGAATTTCATTTACCTATCAAAAATTCCCCTTGCCGGGAAATTGGATTACCGCCTGGAAAGATTCAGAATCATACGCCTTCTGGAAGATACAGAATAAACACGCGGGCCGGTACCGGCTCCGTTTACACTATGCCCTGACACATGAGGGAATCGGAACCCGGATCCAAGTGTCCGGACCGGAGACAACTGTGGAATTTAAACTTACCCAAGCCCACATCGCAGAAGAAACCCTGATCCCCCATCTGCTGGAAAATGAAAAGATGAAATACCGTGAACAGAATTGGGCCAAGGTGGAACTTGGGGAAATCACCCTCCCTGCCGGAGAATTTAATCTTACCCTTAAAGTATTGGATCCCTATGTGCCAAATACGCTGGAAGTCAAAGCACTGGAATTACACCGGACGGACGATGATCGATCCAACCCCTAAGCAAACAGGCTACAGCGATAATTTCCGTAGGAATCTTCCCGGCTACATTGCGGCATGCGGTATCGACATCTGATGGAAAGACCCGTGCCTATCCAATTTACCGCCAAGATCAGAACACTTTCTCAAAAAAACACATCAGATCCAACTTTACAAAAAAGTACCGTTCTGCGTCAATATCATCATTCATAATCGATTTCATTCCACCCTCCTTTCCTTCACTTGTTCCTAAGCCGTCACATGAGTCTGCCCCTTATATCTCTTCGGAACTTCCTATTCCTAAAAGTAAGAACAGGTTTGCGTCAAGTGAAGGCGAAACCAGTTAACACATCCCTGCAGGCAGGTGTAGCCGAAAACGTCGTCTCCAAAGGAGCGTTGTGAAAATCCGGGCACAAGTTACTCTACCTGCGGTAGTATATCCCTCTTACGTAACCCTACGCCCTTTTCCAACAAGAGTATCCCATGTGTAGAATTTTCTTTTTCGTTTACTGCCTCATAGGACTAAAGGCCTTCGCCATTACTCCTGAAGAGCGGTTAGGAACCTATGTCAAATTCATCGAAGCCTGCCAAACCGGTGACATTGAGGTCGTACGCGACTGCATCTCGAACGGAGTAGATGTTAGTCAGGAAACGAAAGAATCCTTTGCCCCCATCCTCTATGCCGCTATATACGGACATTTGGATGTTGTGAAACTGCTGGTGAAAAATGGAGTGGACACGCAAACAACAAAGCGTCGATATGGACAGAACTGGGGTCTATTGCAATGTGCCATATTTTCGGGCAATCACGAACTGGTTGCCTATCTCGTAAAACGTGGAATACCGAATTATCAGAAATATAATAAGACGGCAGACATGCCGGAATATTTCGCACTGATTATGGATGATCCGATCTCCATGGATGAGTTGGTACAATCCGGCTATGACCCCACCGCTCTCACCTATCGTCGATGTCAACTGCTTACCCTCGCGGCCTATCATCAGTCTGAGAAAGTCGTGGCTTATCTACTGGAACACGGATTTGAACCCAAAAATCGACCCGACGCCGCTTCTGAAGCCTTACTGGCGGCAGCCCAAGTAAACGACACCGCCATTCTCAAACAATTATTGGAGGCGGGTGCCAATCCTAATATTATCAAGGAAACACCACCGTACTACCGGAAAACATTTAGCCGGCTAGAACATTTCGGAGCCCAGCCTACTACCCCACTGGTGTGGGCAGTAATGTACCACAATACGGAAGCTGTGAATTTGCTACTGCAGCACAAAGCAGACCCTGCAATTCAGGACAATGCAGGAGCAAAATTAGCCGACCTACTGGGTAATGAGGAAATTTACCATTTACTGATCCATGCCGGAGCCCCCTCGCCAGCCCCATACGCATACCTCGACTGGGTGAATCAGGAAACCTCAATACAAAAAAAATCCGACCCAAGCAGCACTTCCTCGATCTTGCATTTGCCCATACTACCAGATGTCACGCTACAGGAAAAGGTGCTTCCCTCTACAGGGATCCCCTATCATTTGGCAGTAATCCCTGGAAACAGCGCTGCGGTGGATCTGGAACCTCTCGTTATCGAAGCCGTTTCCAAAGATTCGGATTGCCAAATAGTGGAGCGGACCCAAATCAAATTTTTAACCCGGGAAAAAACACTACAACAATCCTTTTCGGACAAACAACTTTACGCACTACAGACCGGGCAGTTACTACCCGTGGATGCACTTCTTTTTATCGATACCCTTCCCAACGGAACTCAAGCCCTTTTAGTTTCCGTGCACACCGGTTTAATTCTGGATCATGTGCTATATTCTGAGAAAACGGATACGACTCAGATGCTGGAGAATCTGTGTAGTCGAATCATGGCGCAGAAAGAGCGGATAAGCGCCACTAACTCCGACCTCACTCTGGTATCGATTCCCTTGTTTATCGCCCAATCTCCAGACGCAACAAATCTTCAGATGGCACGGCGTATCAAGCAAGAACTGACATTTCACCTGTCTCGTCTACCTTCGATTAATGTCTTGGATCGGGAGCATATGACTCACTTGGCAAATGAAAGTTCCTTAAAAAAGGAGACCCGGGATTTTTTTGCATCCGGATGGTTAATCGATGGCTCATGTACTATTTCGGACATAGAAACGGGACCCGTCATCCACCTCTCAATTCGGACATGGCAGAATGGTTCAACAGATTCGCATCGAATTAAAATAGAAGGTTCCGCTTCCGATTTCTCGAAGCTGTTATCCAAAACGGTCACACAACTTCAAAACGTTTGGGAAATGGAAGCCACCACATTCCCCCAAACTTCTGAAGATGAAGCCATCACCTACCTGATAAGTGCCCAACGTGCGCAAGCGATCAAACTTTGGGGGCCGGCGTACCAGAATGCTGCCGCCGCATGGGCAATGGGGAGTAGGAATGAGACACTTTTGAAAGTGTGGATCAATTCTATTTTTCAATTGATGAAAGAAACAAATTCAACCCGTGCGAAACTACTCAGTTCTGCAAATCCTCAAGGCTTTGAACGCTTGGTTTATCAGTTTGCCCCCATACACATCTCCCAAGAAAATCAAGACCTCCTCTCGGGCGAGGAAATGCTGAGCCTTTGCCACCAATTATTAGACCAATACGAATTTATCTTCAACAAAGAGGATGGATTTACCGAAAGTGAGCAGGGTCTGCTCGGCGGCATCCCTGATGTAATATTGTACCAGAAAATGCTCATGGATTATTATCCCAGCCTTTCTGATCAACGGGTATACGGAGCTGAATTAAACGGGTTGAAAGAAAGGATTCGCCGCCTGTTGGACAGAACGCTGAAGGCAACCGCTCCAATGGAAAATGGAACCCTCTATACTCTTGTCACCGTCGCGAATATTCACATGCTCCATTATTTGACACATGATCAGGAAACTTTTTACAACCGGTTGCACGAAACTTTTCAGGACTTCGAAGCACGAACTTATCCCTACAACAAATATGATATCTATAAACCCGCCTTTAGCTTAGCGAAGCAATACGGAAATGAAACCGTACCTTATCCCCTTTCAAAATGGTACGCCGCGCTCGATGAGATGGCCGGGAGTCCCCTTCCGAATGAGGCAGTCATAGGTCGATCCATTCTTCGAAAAAGCAGCCATGGAGCCAAAACTCGATTCTGGACGATCAAATTTAAGGAATCGGTGGCCCAGGCATATTCACAGGATTCCGAAAACCTGAATGGCCGATATGAGAAACTAAAAGGGTTTCCTAAAACATTGAGTCCAGAAAGCCTAACCTTTCAAAAAGACACCTCCAGTTATTCTTGGCATGGTCAATTTCCACTTGTGGATCTACCGAAGGAATTGAAGAACATGGCCAAACTCCTGACCACCTGGACCCCACCCCTAACTCTCACCGGCAAAAATGACCCCGTGAAGCAGTTAAACCCCTCTTACGCCCAGACCTATGCGTACTGGGAAAATCTAGAAATCACCGCCAAGAAAAAATATGGGAAATGGGTAGGGATGGATATGTGGACTGAACATACGCGTGTTGCCACTGCAGCGGAGGCCCGAAAAGCCATTCAGGATATGGAGGAGATTAAGGCTAAAATGATGCTTCTTGAAGAGGCCCATGCTACGTATCCAGGCTTAAGTGCATTGTACCAAAAGAGCGAAATCAATAACCGCAAGCTTTACTTCAAAGTCTACTTCGGAGATTTCGAAACTCCGACCATCGATTACACCTTCACTTCGTTTATTCCATACTACACATCAGCCAACATCACTCATGGATATAGCCATGACATCCCGAATATTCATCCGAGCAGAGAAGGTTTCTGGGTGGTAAAAGATCAAGCAATCCTCAAGCTCAACGAAGAGGGGCAGGTCACCGAACGATACATCATTCCCTCAGCAAAACATGAGGAATTCAGAACCTATCTAGACGAAATAACGCGATTGGAAGACTGCAGTAATTCTGAGTATTTACTCGCCTCCTTTTATAACCAGGATTATCAGAAAAATCAGAGTCCACTTTATGCGGGTGTGTATCACAAAGATGAAAAGAAATGGGAACGTATTTATTACCCTGAATTGAAGAACCCGCCATCACCTGAAAGCAAAAACAATAAAATTCAATCGCTTGTTTTGGCTGGGGACTGGATCGTGTATAGCTTTACCCTCGGGTACAACCATGCAGAATCATCCAATAAATTTAACCGGGGGATCTCGATGTTTAACATCAAAACCAAAGCTCACAAGGTCCTAAGCCTCAGCACCCGTTTACCTCCGGAATCCCCATTTGATGGGGACCTCACCCCCTGCGATCTTTATAAAATAGACAAGGATCGCATCTGCATTCCAAAAAAGGTATTTGATACAAAATCACAAAAATGGGTTGATAGTTTAAGGACATACCAGATCTCGACTCAAACTTGGTCTATATGGGATGGGGAGCATCCTTTCACTTATCCGAAACACCAAAGATACCGTGCCTTGATTTTGGACAGGCGGAAAATTGCTTTCAACCACCAGTATGCTCAAAAGTGGGGCATGAAGGCCCCTAAATTCTTCATCTCTTATCCTCCAGAACTTTCAGAAGAAAAACCTTCTTTCATTCTAAATTACGCATTCACTGATTGGCCGACACATCGCCCAAAAATATATCCTGAAAACTGGGTTCAAACTGGTGAGAACGGTCAGCAGAAACCTCTTTTACGATTTGATGAACATGAGAAAGGGATTGTGGGATTTAACCCTTACGGGTTTGTATTGCTCTCTAAAAAAAACCTCCGGGAGATTCTTGCACACAGATTTGATGAAATCGAAGCCCCCTATATAGAGAAATCCTCTAAAAATCCGTAACGAGAATAACCCGTTGGGATTGACCGGGTGCGTCACATATAATCAAGTCGTCACACTCTACTGATGCTAGCTTACATAAAACCCGGCAGATCGAAATATCAAAAGGCTTGCGCTCCCTGCAGCAGATACAGTTTTTTCAGAAATTCTTTATCCGGCTGATTGGATGGCCCTTGGGGAAAAGATGAATTTTTTGACTTAAAATTTGTGCGGACGGAGGTTATTTCTTTTTTTGAATCCAATCTGTGGGGATCCCCGCACACCGGGGAACGCCGTCTTCATCACAGGCGGAGAAACAGGTTTCGATTACGCCACCGGCTTTAATCTGCTCCCAGGTGATTCCCGGCCGGTTCCATTTGGCACGGGTTACGGGCGCAAGAAAGATTTTCACCCCGTAGCGTTTTATAAAAGTACCGTCTTTTTCGACATTGCCCCAAAAAACAGCCAAATGACGTTCTTCCACGGGTCCACGGGCAAACTCGCCTAAAAAGTTCGGACTGCCGTCCTTGGGGTTTTCACGCACGCGTATTTTTCCGGTAAACCGCCACTGGTCCTCAAAAATTTCAGGGGCATGCTCCCATCCCTTTTTAGAATATAAACGGGCGGCCAATTTACCATGTTCCGGATGATCCCCGGCCGGTAAATTTTCGACAATAATTCTAAAATGTATTTCATGATCTTTCTGCGCTTTCATAGATGTAAGATAACGAAACCACCATCGCTGCCCAGTGAATAATTTCCCTTATACGGTTCTTCAGCATTTTTCTCACAGCTTCATAAATACGCAAACTATAAAAGAACGAAACTCCCAGGCAACCTTCAGGTAATGATGGATCCCTGTTTCAAAACCGATCAAGAGGGCGGGAAAGGAAAGAGAAAGAGAAAAAGATGGTGACATGAGTTAAATTACGTTAATCGGCAGGCCCCACCTGATATTTTGAATACGAATCCTGAGGAGTGCCTACATGAGGAAACCGCTTTTGTTTCTTTTACCTGCCCTGTTAACGTCCATCCCCCTATGGGCAGCAGATGGCGAAATCGATTCCGGCGTCACATCCTGGATGTTAATTTCCACCGCGCTTGTTTTGCTGATGCTCCCGGGACTCGCCATGTTTTACGGGGGGCTGGTTCGAACCAAAAACGTAATCGGTACCATGATGCATACTTTTGTGGCCATGGGGATTATCGGAACCTTATGGACCATCTTCGGTTTTGCCATTTGTTTTGGCGATCAACCTATTCTGGGAGGCATCCTCGGGTGGAATCCTGACTTCTTCTTTCTCATGGGCATCGACGAAGCTGTGACCAACGGCGTACCCGAGTATGTGGTCGCCATGTTCCAGGGAAAATTTGCCATCATCACCCCGGCCTTAATCAGTGGTGCCCTCGCGGAACGAATCTATTTCAGGGGATACTGCCTGTTTATCACTCTTTGGTTTGTCATCATTTATTGCCCCCTCTGTCATTGGATCTGGGGCCCCAACGGCTGGTTGCTCAGCCGGGGCGTAATCGATCTTGCGGGCGGATTGGTGATTCATGTTTCCGCCGGAACCAGTGCACTGGTCGCGGCACTCTATTTGGGAAAACGTCACGGATATCCCGGCACCTCCATGCATCCCAATAATTTGGTTATGACCCTGATGGGCGCGGGCCTGCTATGGGTGGGTTGGTTCGGATTTAACGGTGGTTCAGAATTAATGGTATCAAACGTAACAGAAGCGAATGCGGTTGCCACGATTTTTGTAAATACCAATGCCGCAGCGGCCGCTGGTATGATTGCTGCAGCTTTACTCAGTAAATTTATGTTTGGTAAAACAGATTTAACGATGGTTTTAAATGGTATTTTAGGGGGGTTAGTTGGTATTACCGCTGGGGCAGATGTAATGACGCCTGAAAGCGCTATTTTAATCGGCGCTATTGCAGGTGCTTTAATTGTATTTGCAGTGAGCTGTGTGGATGGAATTAAATTAGACGACCCCGTTGGAGCCATTGCAGTGCACTTAATTTGTGGTATTTGGGGTACTTTGGCTGTTGGTATTTTTTCAACAAACCCAGAGCATACATTTCTTATTCAATTAGCCGGGGTAGCTTGTTATGCTGTATTTTGTTTAGTAACATCGTTTCTAATTATTTTCACACTTAAGAAAACAATTGGTATTAGAGTTTCTAAAGAAGAAGGAGCGGTTTATGGTCAAGTAAATCCTCATAAAATTATAGATAAATCTATTTTAGTTGAAGAAGACGGCGATATGGTTTTCTTATTTACAAATACGATTAAACCGCCGA
>CAKZLZ010000093.1 GCA_937127435.1 uncultured Verrucomicrobiota bacterium
TCGACGCCTTGTATCTTATGGGCAGCTGTTTCAAAGCCAAAGGCCAATATGATATTGCTGCCACCCAATTGCAAAAAGCCGCCGAAGAGTTGCCCACCATGGACGATACCAAAATGGCCATTCTATACGAACTCGGTGAAGTACTCGAGGCACAAGGCGAATTGGATGCCGCACTCGAACACTTCAAAAGCATCTACGCCGTTGATATCGGTTATAAAAAGGTTGGCGAAAAAATTGAGGCTGGATACGCACGCAAAAAGAAACCGGCTGACGCTTAAGTCCGGTTTTCTGTTACTCGTTCTGCTCCCGCTCCTGGCCTGCCATCAGGAACAGGAGAATCAACCTCCCGCGGATATCAGCCTGCGGGTCGCCCACCTGCATGATTACGCCTGGCAGGATCGAAACCAAAGCGGACAGCCTGTTGACCTGAAACCGGAAGCGGAACGTCAGGCCCTGCTCCGGGATCTGAATCACATTCCCGGCGACCTTCTCATTCTCCGCGGTCTGGGCAGTCAGGCCTCCTTGGTACATTTGCAAAATGCCCTCAAGGAATCCGGGCAGGACTATCCACAGCTCTTCTATATCCCCGGGCCGAACGTTTATCAGGGCATCGGCTTTCTTTCCACCCGGCCTTTCTCCGAAACACGGAAACTTAATTCGGAGACTTTCCGAATCAAGGAAAAGAACTATCAGCCCCTGGCCGGCGGGGTTTTACTTTCTACCCGGACTTTTCCCGCACTCTGGATCTGGAATCAGCAAGCCCCCTCCCCTGAAGAACCCTACGAACGCAGACGGAATGATGCCCGGATTATGGCACAAACCCTGCGCCCCCTTATTCAATCCGGAGCCGAGGTCATACTCACCCTCTACAGCCGGGAAGAATTTGACAGCCCCATGTTCCGACTTCTGGAAGAGGCCGGCCTCCGTCGGCTCATTCTGGAAGATGCCCGGGGGGACAGTTGGACCTTCCGGGATCCGCAGGGGATCCTATACCGTCAGGATCAGTGGGTGTTTGCCACCCCGAAGGTTCATGATGCCATTATCAAAGCGCAAGTATTCGACTCCAAAGATCTTCGGCAAGCAGGCCCATACCGTCATCAGGGTATGAAA
Source organism: uncultured Verrucomicrobiota bacterium (assembly GCA_937127435.1). Taxonomy (GTDB): domain Bacteria; phylum Verrucomicrobiota; class Kiritimatiellia; order SS1-B-03-39; family UBA6053; genus UBA6053. The sequence continues at coordinate 1,111 of CAKZLZ010000093.1, forward strand.
CTCCCATGAGGCAGAGTCGGTTCATGCCCGGGGAAAAGAAGCTCTGGATTCTGCTCATCATGCTTTCACTCGGCTTCCGCCTGATCGGATTGGGTGAACGGGCCATGAGCCATGATGAAAGTTTACACGCCTATTATTCCTGGAACTTGAGTCAGGGCTTGAACTACGAACACAATCCCATGACCCACGGGCCCCTGCTCTTTCATTTGAACGGCTTGGTTTATGCGCTGATTTCTGATTCGGATTTTGCTTCGCTCCTGTTTCCCGCCTTGTGGGGAACCGGCTGTGTTGCCCTGCTGATATTATTTCGCAAATGGCTGGGAACCGCGGGGGCGCTATGTTCAGCCGCCTTCATAAGTCTGGATCCCGGGCATTTGTTTTACAGCCGCTATTTGCGGAATGACATCATGGTTTCGTTCTTCACCCTGTTAATGCTATGGGCAGTTCTGGAATATCGTGATTCCCGAAAATCCAGCTCCCTGCTCTGGTTGAGTTTGGGCTTGGCGTTGCAATTTGTGACCAAGGAAACCTGTTATATTGCCGGCGCCGTGTTTGGGTCCGGCTGTGTGTTTTTTGCGGCCCTGGAAACACCCTGCCAAAATTTCAGGAAATGGATCCGGGACTGGGTTTCGAACCCTTTAATGCATTGCGCGGCCCTCATGCTCTTGCTCGCGCTTCCATTCGCCGGAACGCTATTGCATCCTATCCTAGGATGGGATCCTTTAAACAACCGCAGTCCGGAAGGACAGAAGCAAATATTCATCGTTGCGGGGTGGATTTTTCTCTGTGCTCTCCTTTGTGGCACCCTCTATTTTAACCGTCAAAAACGACTGCAGGGATTTTTAGAGAGTTTGGGGATTTTCTGGATTATACAAATCCTGCTTTTCACCACCTTATTGACCAATCCCGCCCACGGAATGGCCAGTGGGCTGGCAGGGAGTCTGGGATATTGGTTAAAACAACATGATGTACAGCGGGGAAATCCTGACCCGTTTTTTTATGTTACTTTGCTCCTGCTTTATTCACCGGTTCTTATTGGCGGGGTCCTCCTCAGTCTCCGGAAGATTACCCGATGGCCCCTGCCTCTGATCGGATGGCTTTTTTTAGGGAATCTATTGATATATTCCTGGGCCGGAGAGCGCATGCCCTGGTTGCTGCTTCACATCAGTCTCCCCCTCTGTATTCTCACCGGCACGATGTTGCCCCCGTTATTTGCCGCTCCGGGCAGGAAGGGACTTAAGATCATCATGGCTGTGGGGTGTTTTCAAATGGTATGCAACAGTCTGCGGGTCAACGGACCTCTATCAGAAGGACCTTGGGAGCCCCTGATGTACGCCCATTCAGGAGAGGATATCAAGTTGTCACTGTTTATGATTGAAGAGCATCTTGAGCAGAATCCCGGGACGCGGCTTTTGATAAATGACAAAGAAAATGAGGCCAACAGTTACACCTGGCCTTTGGTGTGGTATTTCAAGAGTGGCGGCGCAGAATTTACCGACATTCAAGCCGACAATATTCCTGAAGATGTTTCGGTCATCCTGGTTCCCCCCCGGCAGGAAAGTGATTATATTGCAGAGGGGTGGGTCGCCCGGTTGCGGGTGGATATGACCACTTGGCCGCGGCCACAGTATCACCGGATCAACCTGGAGAATATTGATGGGCTGGTCCGCTTACCTGCGGTACGGAAAAAGTTTCTACAATATTACTTTTTTCGGAAGCAGCCGGAATGGGGCGAAAACGAATGGCCGGTTCCCAACCGGTATTTATTAATGACGCGGTAAAAGAAAAATCAATCAACCTGCCGTAAACTCATCCACGCGCCCTCAACCCCTTTCACCCGGCGGGGGGCTGATTTCCGTTTGCACCCAAAGCAGCTTCGGTACTGGCCCATCAAATCTTCAAGAAATTCAGGCGCGCCCAATGCCACGCCCCGGGTAAATGTCCGCATTCTGCACTGCAACGATTTGGAAAGCGGCACCGCGCCCTGTTTTTCATACTCTGCAAGCACCTGCACGGGATCCAACCCCCGAGGGTGGGTTACCTTCGATACTCCTTTGGAGACCAACCAAATCCGATACGATGCCTGCACCTCTTTCCAATTCCGGGGGCGCTCGCGCTTGCTATGTTCCTGAGCCAATCGTGGCCCCACCTCACGCCAATGGGCAGATTTCTTCGCGATTTGTTTTCGCCGAACCATGGTTGCCGCATGAGGCTGATGCCCCCGGGCCAGGCTTACCAACTCCTTTAATCCCTCACGGGCAACTTTATCCCCACCCATGGCCGCCCCCACGCCGCTCCAGGGATAATCCATAGGGTCATAAACCATCCCTGCACGTAGCGGATTCAGGTCAATATATGCGGCCACGGACATCAAAGCCAGGGGGGAGCCCTCCACCACCACCGAGCGGTAGCGAGAATCCCATAAGCCCCCTTTCCGGTCGTGTTTTCCGTTATACCACCGTGTAAAAGACTGTTTTACCACCCGCATAAATTCCGGAAGATTCCCCATTCTCAGAACCACAGCCTCATCCATTCCCTTTTGAGATTTCAAGTCCTGTTGTTTGTAATAGTTCTCCCACGCCACCAACTTCTCCTCCGGCCACACAGCTGCCAGACAGGAACGTATCTCCGAATGTTCCAAAGAAACCTTTCCCGGCACCCATAACAAGGCATGAAAATGATTATCCATCAGGCAATGCGTCAGCACAGATATCCCTGAAAACCGGGCCCAATTCCGCATAATCCGGATAAACACCCGTTTCTCAGTATCCCCGAACAGAAACGCCTGCCCCACCGCCCGACTTGTCACATGTACAAAGTAGCCTTCATTCTTTGGTAAAATCCGCAAGCCCCGATGACGCCTTTTCCCCACTCCGGCCCAAACCGTGCTCATATTTTCCCAATATCGTTTCTGTGAAGTCGCTTTCATAGCCCAAGAAAAACAAAATTTTCCACCAAAGTCAATATTTTTTCACCTGTTGCTATATAGGAGTTTGTATAGGAGTTTGAATGCATTTGATTCGAAATTACAGGCGTTTTACAGTATGGGGGCGGCCAGGCTGGCGGCGCGGGACATCACCTGAAACCAAATGGATTTGTCATCAATGGCTTCGGGGTCCATTTCTTTGGAATTTTCAAAATCCACAAGCAACATTTTTTCCACTTGCCGGTTAAAGGCTGCATCCATCACCAAGGCCGTAACTTCAAAGTTCAGACGGAAAGAACGGTTATCGAAATTTGCAGTTCCTACCGAGGAGACCGTTTCATCAATCAACATCACTTTCTGGTGCATAAACCCTGCTGTGTACCTCCAGACCCTGACCCCGGCACCGGCTTTTTTCAGATAAGAAAAGGCTGCGAGATACACCAGTAAATGATCAGGTTCATCCGGGATAAGGATCCTGACATCCACGCCCCGCAACGTTGCGAGTTCCAATGCATTTAAAACCCCCTCATCCGGCACAAAATACGGACTGGCAATCCAAATGCGCTCTTTGGCAGAATTTATAGCGTGGGTAAACATAAGGGTGGCCGTCTCCCGGGTATCCGCAGGCCCGGACGGGATAATCAAAACATCCTGATTACCCACCGCCTGAAACCCGCTTTCCCAATCCAAATTCAATACCTTGTCCGTCGCCCAATTCCAATCCTCCACAAATGTCTGCTGCAAAGCCAGACTTGCGGGACCTGAAATCTTAATATGGGTGTCACGCCAAGATGAAAATTCTTTACCGCCGTCAATGTATTCGTCACCCACATTATGTCCTCCCACCCAACTGGTATCCCCGTCTGTCACCACGATTTTACGGTGGTTCCTGAAGTTGATCTGAAAGCGATTTCTCGGGCCTTTCCGCGTATGGAAATTATGAGCCAATACACCCGCCGCCCGAAGTTCTTCAATATACGAGCACGGTAGACTTTGGCTTCCCACTTCATCGTAAAGAAAATAGACCTGAACCCCTCCTTTTGCCTTGCGAATGAGTAAATCCTTCAACCTTCGACCCAAGTCATCATCTTTCACAATATAAAACTGGACCAATACGTAGGACTGTGCGGCTTCAATTCCTTGAAAGATTGAAGCGAAGGTTTTCTCACCGTCCACCAAAAGCTCTACTTCATTCCCTTTTAAAATAGGTAATCGCGCCAATTGTTCCCCCGCATGGGCACCCGGATGTACCTTGTCCGTCTCAGGAAATGCATGAGGATGCTTGCGAACCAACTCGCTTATGATTTCTTTCAACTCTTCATCATTTTCCTGTCGATCCGAAACATAGCCATTGAAGTTATTCCTTCCGAAAATCCAATAGGCAGGTACCGCAACGACCGGAAACGTATTCAATGAAACAATCCAGGCAATCGCCCCTTGTGAAGTCCGGGTCCCCATTAATGCATGAAAGGAAGAAATAACCCCGGCAATTTGCGCTCCGGTCAAAAAGAGAAAAATGAACAGACGTTTTTTGGTTTTCGTTTTCCGAGTCCCCGCCCGTTCATTCTTCCGTTTCGATTTCAGAACTGAGCGGAAACCTGACATGAGCCTATTTCAGAACCGGGTCTCCCCAAACCAACATTTCAAATCCGGCTTTGAGTACAAATTCCTCATCCCAGTCACTGTCCGCCGCCCACACCACTTCCGGCCCGAGCACAAAGTAGAGGAAGTCCTTGTATGCAGGTCTTTTCAGAAACAATGTCAGCGTAGCTTTGGTCGTTTTAACTTCATTTCCGGTCACCCGGGCCTTTAATCCGATACCCTTGGCCACATCATCTCCCCCCACCCGCCGTCCATAATCCCGCTCATTAATCAAAGCCGGAACATAACCCCAAATCGTAGTCGCGTCCCATCGGTATCCCCCGCCATTGTAGCCATACTGACTACTTTCTTCATTCACTTCGCTTTTGTCATCTTCGTCCTCAAGTTCCTGGGTCCACTTTAAAGAAAAAGCCTGTCGAAACATTCTCCGGTTCTTCCACCGGCCAAACACCACTGAGGTCATCCCGCCGAAACCATCCTCACTTTCCCAGAAAGGTCTCAACTGCGGGACCATGCTCCAGGATTCAGTCAGATTATATTCCGGTGACCACTGCACATATGCAAAAGGCTCGGGTGGCCATTTCGTTTTGATACCCACAGAACTTTTCCAGTTGTTGAACATCGAACGGGAAGCACCCACCCTCAATCCATTATCAGAATCAAAGGCATCCTGCCCGGGCAATGCCGTTGGATCTTTCGTAGAAATAAAGAGTTTTAACCGACTCTCCAAGTTGGGTAAATCCACATCCACATCAAAATCTGCTACCGGAGCAAATTTAACGGCCCCGTCCGCTTCTAAATCAATCTGCGTGTACAATCCTACACGAAACCGGGATGGCGGTGTCGGCACGGGGTCCGGCTCTTTGATAATCCCTGTATCCAACCATTCCACTGTACCCTGGGATTTTCCGTATAACCAATCCCGGGTCCCGTCGATCCAGTTACGTTCCTCGTAGGTCTCCATCAAAACCCCTGTGCCTTCCTCAGTCAGGATCTCTTCCTTTACCGCAGTATTTACAATGTCCTCCGGATTTGCAATTTTTTCAGGTGCGGGCGTCTCCCCCGCCGTATCGAAGGGAATTGCGGACTCGACCACCTCCTCCGGGTTGAGAAGGGCTTCGGCATTAATTGTATCCGGGGTGTTCTGCGCCACAAGGGACAACCATGCAAAAGAAATCAAAATGAGAGATGTGGCAATTTTTTTCATAAATAGGGTAAATTGAGGTTTCCTATTTATGAAAAGAAATCCCGTAAAGTCAACTACACAAGCCGGGGATGGATACCAGCCCCGGCAAATTTACTCTACATAAAGGAGTATTAAATCCATAATCATCCACCTCACCTAACTTTCCACTTGCACTCTTCCCGCTTACATAGAAGATATGAAAATCACCAATACCCCTCCTCTTTATGAAAAAATATATACTACTTCTTTTATTCATCCCCAGCCTGTCTCAAGCAGGTGAATTTATAAACGGCTTCAACCTCTCCAGTCCCCTGCTCCTCAGCGGAACCCTCGGATACCGCTTCAGCCATGATGAAAATCCCGGGATGGGCCCCATGATTGAAGGGGAAGCCGGAATTGGCGGTGGCAAACTGCTGTTGGGATTCGATGGCATGGATGAAGGCTTCGGCTTTGGCGTGAAGGCTTCTTACCTTTTTACGTGGTTTGAACCCGTAAACATCGACCCGGACAACCAGTACCTCGGCGTGGAGCTCCAAGCCGGTAACACTGGTTTTATAGCCAGCTTGGGCGGGTACACCAAAATCTCCGGGGATGATGAGTCTTTCATCGCAACCCTCAGCTTAGGTATACGTTTCAAATGAAAAAAACACTCCTCCTCCTGGGAATGACGCTCTTGCTGAATGCCTGCGTCAGCCCGCAAAAATCTGTTCCCCCGGTTTCTCAGACACCGGACAATGAAGTATTTGTTTGGCATGACCTTGCCAGCAATTCTCCCGCCACGAGTGAAGCTTTTTACAAAGCGCTTTTCGGGTGGGAGTTTCAAAAAATTGATTCGGCCTACAGCGAGATCCTCCAAGGGGAAGTCCGGGTAGGTGGATTGATCCATGCAGGAAAAACCAACCCAGGCCAACAAAGCGCGGTGTGGTTCAGTACCGTAAAAGTGTAGAATATCTATCGCAGCGTGGAGCGAATCAAAACCCATGGCGGGGAAATCCTGCGTGAGCCTGAATTCGTTGCCGGCCGGGGAACCCTCGCATTTTTTGCAGACCCGAACGGGGCAATTTTGGGAATCGTCGAACCGCTTCTCCATAACGGTGAAATCGAATCCACAGACTGGATTTGGCATGAATTGATTACCAATGACGCGGAAGCCGCAGCCACATGGTTCGCAGAAGTATTCGAACTGAAAGCCGAAAAATCCGCAGACGGCAAACGTTTCATTCTCAGAAAAAACGACTTTCAAATCGCCTCCGTGTCTGAAAATCCTTTTGAAGACACCCGCAATCAGTGGGTACCGGTCCTGGCCGTTGTAAATTTTGACGGCATTCTTGAAAAAGTTGAGGAATTGGGAGGACAGATCATCCTCCCCCCATCCGAAGAGATGAACAAGGGACAACTGGCCATGATTCTGGATCCCAACCAAGCCCCCATCGTGATTCAGAAAAAAGGAGCGGCACAATGAAAAAATTCACTCTTATCAAATGGTTCCTGCTTGCGGCATTCCTCACTCTGGGAAGTGCCTGTACCCTCACCCCCCATGCAAATGTGGGTGTGAGTATGGATTATTACGGCGGAAAATTTCACGTGCGGCCTACTGCAAATGTCGGTGTTTCCGGACGGCCTTAAGCCTTCTCAAAAAACATCATCCAGACAATACCCCGGCGCGCAGCTCCGGGGTATTTTTTTATCTCTCACTCTGCTTCAGTGCGGACAGCCCCCACCGGGCATGTTCAGCAATCAACACTTCCGGATCTTCGGCCAGTTTTTCCAAGGGAGCCAGGGCATCCGGATGACCACTGTTTCCAAGTGCCACCGCCACATTGCGTAACATGCCTCTCCGCTTGGTACGCATCACCGGCGTCCCTGCAAAACGGTTTAAAAAACCCTCATCATCCAAAGCTGCCAATTCATCCAGACGGGGCGCCATGCGGTCCGGCTCTGCAACCAGCCAAGGCGCTTTCCCCGGATGGCTAAAACGCTTCACCCAGGGGCAAACTTCCTGGCACACATCACAACCAAAAATCCAATTACCGAATTTGGGTCGGAGCGCTTCGGGAATTGCATTCCGGTTTTCAATGGTCTGATAGGAAATACACAAGCGGCTATTTAAAATATACTCAGCCGGAAAGGCATGGGTGGGACAGGCATTCAAACAACGCCGGCAACTCCCGCAGTCCGAAGATTTCCCGGACTCGGAAACGATTTTTTCTCCACTTCCGGGTGTCGGAGAATCCGCTTCCAGCTTACAAGTGAGCAGCAACCCGCCCAAAAACATCATCGAACCCCATTCAGGATGAATCAGCAAAGTATTGCGCCCGATAAATCCCAGTCCGGCAGCCAAAGCCGCGTCGTGTTCCATCATAGGACGGGCATCATTAAAATAGACAGACTTCACCCCCTTGGGACCATGCTCTGCAATCCATTCAGAGAGCTTATCCAATCGTTTTCGGATCACTTTATGGTAATCCCGCCCCCAGGCATAACGGGCAATCCGCCCCCGCATCGGATCATTCCAGATTTTGGGATCAGGGGTTTGGGTGGCATAAGAAACCCCGAGCACCAACATGCTTTTTGCTTCAGGTTGCCAGGTGGCCGGGTCAATTCGGGTCTCCACGTTTCGGGCGATCCACTCCATATCCGCATAATGGCCTTCCTTCAACCAAGCCTGGTAAGCCGCAGCATGCCGGGCCGGTTGCACATCCGCAATTCCGGCGATATCAAATCCTGTTTCGCAAGCGGCCTGCTTGAGCTCCCGCTCAAAACTCAAAAGCCACCCCCCTGATGGTTTAACAGGATTTGCTGCTCATGCCTTTGTCGCATTTCCCTCACCTGCAACATCGCTTTTTCCACCAGATCCACGGTCCCCAAAAGAATATCTCCCCCCACACTTGCTTTTACATTTACCCTTTCAGCTTGCCCTGAAATTTCAATCGTTTCCAGCAGCGACAACATCGGCTTCACCCATTCATCATTTTCATTTCGAAGCAGTTCCTGTATTTTATCATTTTCCTCTTGGGCATACTTTAAGAAAGCGGTGGCCGCTTCACCTTCCTCCGTGACGATCGACAGGGAAACCGTTTGTGCACCCTCATCCGTATCCATCTGGAACTGCCCCCTCCGAACCCCTGAAAAATCTTCAAGATTCTGCATCATCTCCCCGGTAAATTCTCCAGCACCCCGAATCAGGGAAGATTCCGCAAGTTGCGTATAATCAGCGAAGAGTTCTTTGGAAAACTCAGGCTCCCCGCCTCCATTCAGAACCTTCTCAAACTCACCAAAATCTATCGATTCTTCCTCACCAAATCCCAGTTGAAACAACAGGTTCGCATCTTTCGAAAGCACAATGGTCAGGGTTCTGCGGCTATAAACAAAGAAGGATTTATTCCCACCGACCTCGCGGTAGTGACCTTTCTCCAACAAAGATTTCATTCTTTCAATATCGTAATCCGCCTCAACCCGGATCAGCACTTTCCCCTGATTCCGTGTAAACAAGCCTTCATTCATCGCGAGACTGACACGATGCACTTTGATATCCCCCGTTTTCACCAACAACTCTATGAGCTTACTCTGAATTTCCGCAGACTGATGAATCCGCTTTAACACTTCAGATTCCCCCTGCCAAGGTTGAGCCTGAATGATCACCCGGGTATCCGGAGGAAACCCCACAACGGCATCCTTTGCCGAAGACAAGACCTTCCCGGCTGCCGGTTGCGCTAAATACTTTTGTGCACTTGCCTTCAGGTCACTCTCCGGCCCTTGCGCAACTTTTTGAATGACCATTTTGGCTGCGGGATCCTCCATTTGTGACAGGCTGTATAAAGCGAACCATTGCTCCTCCGGATCGTGTGCGCCCAGGTCTCCTTCAATTTTTTTAAGTAGCTCTTTGGCACGCCTGGCAACCTCAGGGTCCCGCGAACGACTTGCCGCCTGCAACAAAGACCGGGCAGGACTTCCAAACCCGGCAAGAGTGGCGGAAGCCGCTTCCCGTTCCGCGTAATCAGCCGATCCCAACTTCGCGATCTCTTGTTTTATCAGATCCGGATCGGCTTCGCCGGACTCCTCCAGCAAAAATGCGGACAAAGCATTTACTTCATACGCCACCCCACGACCTTCCCAGTACACTTCGGGATTCACATATCCGGATAAGGAATTTTCCCCACCAAAAAACAGGGCCAGAAAAATTATCGGACTCATAAATCCCATCATCGCTTTATCTCCAGCCCAAACGTTTACCAGCCGTCTTCTTCAACCATGTGGCGGTCATCGTAGGGATTCAACTTCATCTCAAAGAAGTATTTCTTAAGTAAAGTGATTTCACCCGTTGCTTCAGAAGAACCGGTAAACTCGCGGTTGTCCAGCTTGGTTAACTGAAGTGTCATCCGCTCTTTGTTGGGAAGAAAGATTTCCACATCCCCGGCCTGCAAACGCGGTTCAGCCCGGGTTCCCTTCGAGAAAGAAACTTCTGAAACCCGGTCCAAGGGTACCTGGAAGACGGCAAAATCATTTTTAAAATGCAACAGATCGACTTCAATTTTTTCCAGTGTCCCTGCGAACACATCCCCATTCAGGGTAATCAACTGATCCATTGCATTGGGTTTTTCAGATTGATCCAAATCAAACTCACCGTCCCATTCCCGCACCCGGATCCGGGAGATTTTTGTCGCGGTATTCCCCATGCCGCCGAAGATAATTGCGTCACCCTTTATTTCCCCGTCAAAGGTATCATTCCAACGCGCCACCATTTGCCCGTCAAACAAAACCAAAATTTCTTTAGCTTCCCGGTTCAAGAGTAACCGGACATCCAATTTCCCATCCTGCATTTGTTCACGTACCTGTGCATTCCCCAAATCATTCCGTCCGATTTTGTTATAATTACGATAACAACGGAGGTAACTGTTTTGAATCGCCAAGGTGTAGCAGTTTTGGTTCACATTCTTCGGGTCTCTTCCCCAAAAACCCACTTGCAAATTAACATTTCCCCGCCATTCCACCGTGAAATCAAAGGAGATTTTTTCAGGCAGATCATCCAGATTCATGCCGGCAATCTGATTATGATTGCTGCTGTACATGGCGTTGTTTTTAAATTCCCATTTATTGTCGCCACTGTTGTTTTGCTCCCATTCTTCCATCTCGTGGGGACCGCTGTAAATCGCATTGCTTCCGGCTACCGGGCGAATCGAGTGAATCATGTCAGAACGAACGGTCACCTTTCCGGTCAAGGGAGATTCAAACACCAAACTTTCGGAGTCCATACGAACAATACGACCCCGGTATTGATCCCCATTGGTCAGTTCAATTCGGGCAAGCTTCAACAAATCTTCCACATCCGCGGTACCGGCCTTAAATTGTATCTGCTTCAAATTTTCGAGAGCATACACGGTTTCCTCTTTCGCGTCAGGATGCTTCCAAACCAAACCGGATTCCGCTTCAATTCCCTGCAAAGCTCCGCTCAACCGGTCCCCATTGAGAAAGTGAAGAAGGTCAACTTCAGGACCATTGGCCACCTGAACACTATGATCCACCGCATCCGGGGCGGCAACCTCTCCGGCTTCCTCCACCACATCGGGCTCTACGATTTCAATTTCAATTTGCGCATGCAAAAATAGAGGCAGAACACTTACAAGTAGATAACAAAAACGCTTCATAATCAGATTTCCATTCAGAGGTTCAAAAATTTCCTATTCAAATATTCGTTCAGCGGACGATAAAGATTTGTTGACGGGTTTCACCATCATTTTCAACATCCAACACCACCGCGCTCATGCGGGATTTCATAAATTCACGCACCAAATATTCCGCCCGTACCTGGGTTTTCATTTCCATAGAGTTTACCCTCCGAATCACATCACCATCTCCCAACCCCATGTCGGCAAAGAAATCCTGCTCCCCTTTCATTTTAATTTTGAAACCCGCTTGATCCCCTTCTTTTTTTGCAAGCTGGTCAAAGGAACGGTACAGCTGAATTGCACGGGTGGGGCTGCTCATAATCTCTTCCGCATACCCAAAAACCTCTTCCCGGTCTATTACCCACTTGTTTTCACCGACTCTTTTACCAAAGCGGGTGGTTTCCAGGGCTGGCAAATCTTCAAAGCGGACTGGCGCATCGACCTCCGGTTCCTCATCCCGAACCGGGACCGTCGCCATTTCCCCACTCAGCGCCAAGACAAAAGTTTGATCTCCCCGCTTCAGGGTAATTTGATCCATGGCCACATGCTCCACTGAAAAGGGTCCCAGGGTATCACCTTGTCGAAGCAGATGCTGTTTGTTGTTCCGGAGATCGTCCACCAAAGCCAAAGAGCTGGCCGCAGGCAACTCATGTACAGAATCACCCTCCGCCTCATAAGTCTGAAAAGTCCCGGAAAGGGTGTAATTATCAATTTCACGGGTGAACTCCAAACTTTCAGCATCCGCCCAAATTTCTTCACCCGGCACCTCAAAGTTCCATTCAGTAACCACCCGGGCATTTTCACCCGCAAACGAAACCTTTGCCGGGTTCTGCCGATTGAAAGACAAGGTCAAAAATCCAAACGCGCCGATCACTATCAGCAGTAGCAGGCATAAACTTCCAAAAATCAGACCTTGGGCATCACGAATTCGCATGCAAGGAATGTTCTTTATATTTTGCAATGAATCAAGCTTTGATTCGGTTTCAGTTAGATAGTTGACGTCAAATCAGCTTTAAGCTAACGTTTGATGAAATGAAAAGACCCAATATTCTCTTTCTGTTCACCGATCAGCAGCGCTTTGATACCATTCAAGCGCTCCACAGCTCATTCCAGGCTTCCACTCCGCATATGGACGAACTGGTAAATGGCGGAGTCGTATTTGAAAACTGCTTCTGCACAGCCCCTATTTCCTCCCCGTCCCGCTCCACGCTGGTTACGGGCCTCATGCCTTCCGAAGCCGGTATGGCCGGCAACCTCTATGCCCCCAGTGCCCCCCTTTCTCCCGCCATTCGGGGTATCGGACACCACATGCGGGCAGGCGGATATCAAACAGTCTACCACGGCAAGTGGCACCTCGGCGGAGATATTCAGGCCCACGGGTTTGAAATCGCCGAAGAATCCTCCCACGACGAAAGCACCCGCCTGATGGCATCCCGCTTTTGGCGCGACCGCGACTGGATGGAGCACGACCGCCCCTTTTTCCACATGGTCTCATACCTCAATCCCCACGATCTCTACTTTTACGATCCGGACAAAGCCAGCGACCGCACACGTCCCTGGAAAAATCTCGGGCGGCCGGCTGAAGATTATCCTCCGGCCAGCAAATCCAAGCGCGTGGACTGGCCTGAACAACGCTGGGGCGCCATGACCGAATTTTACGAACAACTGATCGAGCGGGTTGACGGAGAAATCGGTGAACTGCTGAATGACTTTTTATGCAGCGGATTTTACAATGACTCCTGGATCATTTTTGCCGCCGACCATGGAGATATGTGCGGCGAACAAAATATTCCCTTCAAAGGCTCCTTCATGTACGAAGGAGTTGTTAACGTGCCTCTTATCATTATTCCCCCGCAAACCCGCTTTCTCGGCGAAGACCGGGCCAACTCATTTGAACACAACCTCAAACCCGGAAAACGCGATCAGCTTTGCAGCCTGATCGATATTCCTCCCACCATCCTGGATATTGCCGGCCTCGAAAAACCGGACCACTGGCAGGGACAAAGCTTATTGCCTCTGGTCAAAGATGCCTCCGCCCCTGCTCCCCACGAAACGGTTTTTGCGGGATGGAGCCAACCGGAAATCCGCATGGCCCGAAGCAAAGACTGGAAATACGTATGGTACGAAGACGGTGCCGAAGAATTTTTTCACTTGGCCGAAGACCCTCACGAAACCCGGAACCTCGCCAACAATGCCGCCTGCGCCGAAATTAAATCCGAGCTCAAATCCCAGATCAATTTCAGTGGATTGAAGATCTGACCCCAACTGACGCTGTAAAAAGAAACAGGCCAGCTCAGATTGTTATAAGAAAGATCAACTCCTCAAAAGGTCCGGTAGAAATTCAAGCTCACCAGGTTTAGATCCTCGTCTTTTTCCGACTGGTATATCGTGGACAAACCCAGCGAAGTGTTTTGCGTGACAAAACTTCTTACTTCGAACTCCACTTTTTGACGGTCACCGGCATAACCCAACACCCCCCAATTATGCCATCCGCGCAGGCCAGCGGAAAAGTGTGTACCCGCAGAGGACAGCCCCCACTCAAAGCCCGGTTCCCAGGTCAAATTGCTTTTAAGATTGGTGTCCCAAACCACCAACTGGCTAAACATCAAATAAGCCTGGCCCTTTTTCCCTGCCCGACGGGTAAAGCCACTGGCAAAGTGTCCGTAGCCCCGGAGATGCTGCGGATTAAAAGGATCCGCTTCCGCACCAAACGACACCGCCCAACTTAATGGACGCACCCAGGGTTCGGGTGGCGTTTGCGAACGAATGTCCATCAACGTAAACTCATTTAAATAGATCTCTCCGTCGTCCGGACGGCCTTGGACATCCAGTTCAAACATCCGAATAGAACTTCCAGGGGGATAACCTTGGGGATCATCCAGCCAATCGTGGTAGGCGGCCCGAAGTTTCACCCCACTTACCAGATCACCTGTCGTGGTATCCACGCCCCCGTAAACAGAAATCCGTCGGGGTGCATGTCCACTTTCAGGTGGAGCCGGAGGCGGAGGTTCCGGAAGCTCCAGCTTTCCCAACTTACTGCGGGCCCGTAACAGCGGGAGAATTCTCGCCCGGTATTCCTGATTTTCCATGATCTGTTCGGTGTAAAGATACTGAACCCAGGCAATCACAAAACTCAACATTTCCGGTGTCTCGTCCCCGCTTAATTCTTTGCCGTCCACCAAGGCCTCCACTTCCTTCAACTCTTCCGCAGTGAGATTGTCAGCCAGGAATGACATCTCCGTCGCTTTGGATGCCCGGTAAACCGGATCGTCTGTTATCCCGCTCCGGGTCAACTGTTGAAGCAAACTGACCGGCACCGCACTCATACGGAAACGGCGCACAATATCCAACGAGGGTCGCGCGACCTGAAGCGGATAGAGCAAATTAAACGCGCAGTTTTCTTTAAAGAAGAAATAGCGGCTTTCCAAAGACTGCAACTCCCATACGTGACGCAGGAGCATATCCAGTTCCTGCGCGTCGAGTTCAAGCGGATACTCCCAAATATCCCTGCGGTTTACGGCGGCATATTCTTCGACCTTGTCGTAGTACGGCAGCATGGTGTAGACGCCGTCATAAAAACCCAGGATCCCCTTCACCGCAAATAAAGGTCCAAAAGAATCTTCGACGTTCGCCGCATAATTCACCGCCCGCGACAACAAACGGTCTTTCCCTTTCCGCTCCAACACCAGTAGCAAATGCCCGAACATACTGGCCGGGGAATTCAGATAGGCGGAGGGGTAAATTAAAGTGGCGGCATCGATCTGGAGCTCCGCCACACTCTCCCCATATTCCGGACAATCCCCCCCGGGGAAGATTTCATCCGGAAGCTCCATTTTTTCCAGCAACCATTTCCGCCTGGCAGGAAAGCGGCAGGCCACTGACCGATCACCCGAGACAGTGTCAGGATTTAAAAATGCCGAAAGCGTGGCTTGCAACTCCGCTTTACGGTTGTTCTTTCCTTTGGGATGCAAAAAGAACCGTTCGTCATCCATCCGACTGGAAATCCGTCCCCACATGGTGCGGTGATAATGCCCCAGGGTCCACCATTCAGGATCCTCCCACAATGTTTGTTCTTCCACCCGTGCCCACAATTCATCAAACAGTTCATCTGCCTGAAGCGGAATCAAACAGAAGAAAAAAAGTACGCACAGCCGAAGCTGTGCGCAAAAGGATACATTAAATTGCATCCTGTTCAGATCAGATCAACGCTACAATGGAGCGGGTCACTTCATCAGCATGTACATCCGAACCGGAAAAGATCTTGTCGAAGTTCACCTGCATGGAAGCATAGAAATCCGCACGGTCTGATTCATTGATTTCAAGCAAATCCGCGAGAGCACTCAGGTAAGCGCCTTCACCCACAGCCGCATCGGTTGCGATATGGTCCATGTTATCTGCCACAAAGATTTCAACTTCTTTAGAGGAGACAAATCCTTCGGATTGATCGCAGTTCAACGTTCCGGAAGAAACCGCAAAGGTTTGGTTACCGGAGATACCGTTCAAAGTTGCGCCTACCACATGGGAAACCATGCCGGTTTCATCACCGAGGGCCATACTGCCCAATCCACATCCGCAGTTTTCACGAACGGTGCCCGCAGCAAAAATTTGAGTTCCGACCAAAGCCAATCCGGCAACAAGTACTGTATATTTTTTCTTCATCTTTATCCTCAGGTTTTTTGGTTTAATCTTTTGAAATCCATTATTCATGGAAACGAAAATCATTATCAGGATTCACCTATATAATGACAAGATAAAAAAAGGGAGATACCTATAATTTCTCCTTTGCTTCACCCGCAAGTTGGGACAGCAGCCCCTCCCGTATTCATTCTTGCCCCATCCCCCATCCCCGATCAAAAATAGTGAGTGGCTGTAAGCCGGATTCTGTCCGGGACCGAAGTCCCTGGTCAGTCATGTATCTATGCGATCTACCCGGAACGGTTCCTGTCCGAAGACGGGAGCCAAGCGAGCAACCTGTGCCGTTCCCTATGTGATCTTGCTCCGGATGGGGTTTGTCATGCGATCCTGCTCTCGCGCGGATCCGGTGGGCTCTTACCCCACCCTTTCACCCTTACCCCGGGACAAGCCCAAGGCGGTTTACTTTCTGCGACACTTTCCATCCCCCGCGATTAACACGGAGTTTCCTGCTTTAACAACAGGACATCCTGCTCTGTGGAGTCCGGACTTTCCTCCTCCCGACCACGCCGCGAGGCGGGTGTCGGGAAGCGACTGACCGCCACTCGCGCTTCCCATACCCCTTTCTCCCCGAAGTCGCAAGTCCCAACGGAGTCGTTCTGTCCGTCATTCCCCGGCAGCCAAAAATTGATCCAGAAATCGAAAATTCACTCCTCCTCCATACCCTTCCCCGGAAAACATCTTCGCCAAGTTGAAAACGAAGACTGTTCTTCACCTGTTGCAATATCTTGATCCGCATTGTGCAGGGAGCCTTTACCCTTACTTGAATAAAAGTAACATATTTGTATATTTAACAACATCCACCAACAAATATGTACTTATCTAAAAATTTCGGTAGAATTGAACGCAATTTTATAGGCAGAGTCTCAAATAATAGTTCACAATGATTGGAAACACACCTGAGAAATAATTTTTAAAATAAGTAAAACCTTTCTGTAAGCAAACCACCTATTGAACGAACTAATAGATAACCGTAGAAGTAAACCAGTTAACCTTGGACAAGATCATGAGCGAAAACGACAGTACATTCAGAGCCTATTTGCGCAGCATCTCTCAGGAGCCGCTACTCACCCGCGAACAAGAAAACGAGTTGGCCGTTTTCATTAAGCAGGGAGACCCCGCGGCCATTGAGCGTATGGTGAAGTCGAATTTACGTCTGGTCGTCAAAATTGCCCGGAATTATTCCGGATTGGGCGTGCCGCTCATGGATTTGATTGCCGAGGGAAATATCGGCCTCATGAAAGCCGTGGAACGTTTTGACCCGGAAAAGGGAGGGAAAATGAGCACCTATGGCGCCTGGTGGATCAAGCAGGCCATTAAACGCGCGCTCACCAATCAGAGCAAAACCATTCGCCTGCCCTCCCATATGCTGGAAAAACTGAACCGGATTCGTAAATTCTCTTACGAATACCATGAGCAGCACGGTCACGAACCCGGGAACAAAGAAATCGCTGAACACATGGGCGTGAAACCCGGTCAGATTGCCCATTGGAAGGCCATGTCTTTTAATCCTTCCTCACTCGACGCCCCCATCGGCGACGATGACGGCGGCGGTAGTTTTTCCGATCTGCTCTCCGACAGCAAATCCCGAAACGGATTTGATATTCTGGACGATCTGCAGGTTCGGGAGAACGTCACCGACCTGCTCGGGCATTTGGACGAACGGGAACTGAAAATCCTGAATTACCGTTATGGATTGGACGGAAATGACCCGCAAACCCTCGAATCTGTAGGTGAACACTTCCAGATTACCCGTGAAAGGGTTCGACAGATCCAGAAAAGTGCGCTTGAAAAGTTGAAAGGCTTATTGGATGATATCAATGAGCCCAACTTGGATCATGAATCAGACCACGCACTTGCCTCCTAAACTCGACCTCGAACTTTTAACAAGTCATATCCATGACGTGCCGGACTTTCCGAAGCCCGGCATTGTCTTTAAGGATATAACCCCGCTTTGTGCGGACGCAAAAGCTTTCAAGCATTTCATAGATGTGCTGACAGCCCATTACCGTCCGCAAAAGCCGGACCTCATCGTGGCAGTCGACGCCCGGGGCTTTGTCTTCGGGGGTCCTCTTGCATACCAACTGGATACCGGCGTGGTTTTGGTCCGCAAAAAAGGCAAGTTACCCGCCGACACCATTCAGGCGGAATATGATTTGGAATACGGATCCGCCACCTTGGAAATGCATCTCAATGCCATTAAACCGGGGCAGCGGGTGGTCATCATCGACGATCTCCTCGCCACCGGCGGAACGGTGGAAGCCACCATTGATCTTTGCCGTCAGCAAAAAGCCGAAATCATTGGCTGTGCGTTCCTGGTGGAACTTGAATTTCTCAACGGCCGCAAAAAACTGGGCGATATCCCGGTATTTTGCCCCATAAAAGTAGACGGAGAATGAAGCCGGCCCTTCGCATTTTGGTGATCCTGCTTTCCATCGCCATCGTGATCATTGCTCTGCTCCCGCCCAAAAAGACGGACGCACCTCAAACCGTCGCTACCCCGGAACCCACCGCGGTTCCCGAAGAAAAGGCCCCCTCCAACTCCCAAAAACTGATCCGGGATATCCTGGGAGGAGCCGCAATCGATAGCGGGAAGCAGGCAAAAGAAAAAATTTCGGAAATAAATAAAGTCCGAGAAAAAGAATTTGAGGAAAGCGGGCTTTAAAAGAAGCACAGGCCTCTTTTTATCCCCCAAACCCCAAAGCCCGGAAAATTTCCTGCTCCCCTTCCGGCATGCCCGTCACCCGCGTCGCAGAAAATTCCCTGCGATCACGGTAGTTCCGGCGCTGGAACACAAAACGCTCCTTCATAGGCTGGTCCTCGTTCCGTAACCGGTCGTCATCATAACGAATATCATAACAGGCTTTTACCGCGGCCCGCAAACGCGATTCGAAGCTCTCAAATTCTGAAACATCCACTTCCATATGCACCGGCGCCGGCATCAGTGGCCGAGGATCCCAAACGGGCAGATCCAAGTCAAAAGCCGCAAGCAGTTGTTCACGAATTTGGCGGGTGCCATTGACCTTTCCTTCCACGGAATGTCCGGCAATATGCGGGGTAGCCAAATCCGCGGCAGCCAATAAATCTTCAGGGATGCAAGGTTCCGGATCCCAAACATCCAACACCAACCAGGACAAATGTCCCTGTATACGCGCCTCTCGAACGCTTGCGCCATCCATGACTTCCCCCCGACAGGCATTGATCAACACCGCCCCCTCCCTCAATTTGCCAATTTCCAGTGCTCCCAATAAGCCCCGGGTGGGCCAAGGTCCGGTTTCCACCAGGGGCACATGCAAAGTCACCACATCGGAATCCCGTAACACGGTTTCCAGATCCACATAAGGCCCCGGTGCTCCCGTGGCGGCTTTGGGTGGATCATTGAGCAGGACTTTACAACCCAGGGCTTTTAATTTTTCCTCCACCCGGGTTCCCACCTGTCCATGCCCAATAATCCCCACCGTCTTCCCGGCAAAACTCCATCCCGGAGCCTCCAGCAGGGCAGCCACCACATATTCGGAAACCCCATTGGCGTTGCAACCGGGAGCCGAATAAAACTGCACGCCCAAATCTTCCAGCTCATCCAGGTTGGCATGATCAATGCCCGCCGTACAGGTTCCGGCAAATTTCACCCTTGAATCCGCGAAAAGTTCCGCATTTAAACGGGTTTTGGATCGGGTAATCACCGCATCGGCATCCTTGACGGATGCTGCATCGATGTCGGATTCCCCCAGCCAGTGTAATTCCCCCAAAGAGGAGAAAGCTTCCTGTCCCAAACTAACGCTATTTGCGCAAATGATTTTCATGCGTTGCAAATTCCTGAAAAGTTGTTCATAGTCTACCCCCATGGTTATCCTCAAAACACTCAACGATCAAATCCAAATTCAAATTCAGGAAGGCCAGAACCTGTTACTGGGTCGCCTGCTGAAATGTGATATTGCCCTGGAAGACGCCTCCATCTCTTCTCAACATGCCCGTTTGAAACTAAAAGACGGGCATCTTCGGGTGGTAGACATGGACAGCACCAATGGAACCCGGCTGAATTACCAACTGGTCACCCATCCCGTATATTTACAGGACGGCGACACCATTGAATTCGGCAATGTGACCTTTGTTGTGGATGGCCCCTCACTTTCCTCACCCGAAGAACCCAATCCTTCCGCACAAACCATGACCTCTCTGGAGCCCATTGATGCCTCCCAAAAACTGGAAGACACCATGTTGTCCTCTCTGGAGCTTTCAGAAGAAGAACTTGCCGAAGCCAACCGGGTGGATACGTCGAAAAATCATATTCCTGAAAGTATGGAGGTGGACCACCATCAACCCGTGCGCCTTGCCTTCGCCTTGGCATTGCTCATTATTCTGATTAGTGGCATCCTCCTCCTGCTCCATTTATGGAACACCCCCCCACATATTTAAAAAAACCGCGTTCGTCCGGTTTTTCTCTTATCGAGCTGTTGATCGCCCTCTCTCTGGTGTCCGTAGTGATGGCATTGGCCTGGATCATACTCGACAGCACACGCCAGGTGGCGGATGAAATACAGGCGCCGATCGGATCCCCGCTGGCACCGCTATGGAACCAACTGGAATTCGAGTTCAACCACCACCTTCCCCAGCCCAAAAACACCAAATTTCCCGCCCTGCGCTTTTCTGAAGAAACCGGTCTGGAAATGGTCAGCCTCCTTCCCGGACCGGAAAACGTTCCCCTGCAAACCGAATTGCATTATTGGGTCGATGAAGACGGCCTCAAAAAAAGTACCCGTACCGCTTATCCTCCCGTCGCCCAAACCAATTTGATCACCGCAGATGTGGATGTTATGCGGGTAATCGGACGGAAAGGAGAAGTGGAAATTATCAACTATCCCCAAGAACCGGAAAAATCCCTGCCTCCTCTCATTGAAATCGAGCTTCAAACCGAAGATGGAACCCGTTTCACCAGAGAATGGTTTTTACCCAGCACTCTCAAAGCTTCTTCTTCTGATTTCGAAGATTCGGATTCTGAAGATTGATTTGTAAGTCCACCGCCGGAAGATCGAACACTCTACATGACAGACAGTTCCCCTATTCTTGTATGGTTTCGAAACGACCTCCGCCTTCACGACCACCCCGCTTTTCGTGCCGCCGCAGACGACGGAAATCCGGTCATCCCCGTGTATCTTCATTGTCGGGATAGCGAAGGAAATTGGCCACGGGGCGCAGCCTCCAACTGGTGGTTACACCATGCCCTAAACGATCTGTCTGATCAATTGAACAAGAAAGGGAGCCGGCTGATCCTTCGTTCCGGAAAAGATCCGGAAGAACTGCTGAATACCCTGATGAAAGAAACCGGTGCCACCCGGATTTTCTGGAATCGACGTTTTGAACCCGCCGGCATTCAAGTCGATACCCGGATTAAAAAAAATCTTTCGGTTACAAGTTATCGGGGCGACATGCTGTGGGAACCGAATCAGGTCAAAACCCAATCCGGGGGGCCTTATAAAGTTTTCACCCCCTTCTACAGAGCTCTGCAAAAGCTTGGTCCTCCCGAGGACCCTCTCCCCGAACCCCGGGAATGGATATCCCCCTCTGCTTTTCCCGATTCCGAAAACCTAAAGGATTGGAACCTGCTACCCGACATTCCCTGGGATACCGCATTTACCGATCATTGGGACCCCAGTTGCAGGGGCGCGAAGAAACAAATGGCGCTTTTTCTGGATGAGCAGGTGGAAGACTACAAAGCAGAACGTGACTTTCCCGAAAAGGCCGGCACCTCAAGATTAAGTCCCTATTTACACTTTGGACAAATCAGCTCCCGCACGATATGGTTTGAAGCGGGCGCAGACAGCAAAGGGACCGAAGCCTATACCCGCCAGCTGGTTTGGCGGGACTTTGCCAAACAACTGCTTTTTCATTTCCCCCAAACTTCAGACAGTCCCCTGCAGGAAAAATATACGGACTTCCCCTGGCTACAAGATCCGGAAGCGCTCAAAAAATGGCAACAAGGGCAAACCGGCTATCCCCTCATCGACGCCGGCATGCGCGAACTCTGGGCCACCGGCTGGATGCATAACCGCGTGCGCATGATCGTCGCCTCCTTTCTGGTCAAAGACCTGCTGATTTCCTGGCAACAGGGCGCCCAATGGTTCTGGGACACCCTGGTCGACGCCGACCTCGCCAACAACAGCATGGGATGGCAATGGGCCGGAGGCTGCGGTGCCGATGCCGCCCCCTACTTTCGGGTTTTCAACCCCATCCTCCAAAGTAAAAAATTTGATAAATCCGGCCAATACATCCGCCGCTGGGTTCCCGAATTGCGGGACCTGTCAGACAAAGACATCCACGAACCCTGGAATGCCCCTCACCCTCCTCAGGATTATCCCCCTCCCATAGTCGATCACGCCGATGCCCGGGACCGCGCCCTCGACGCACTGGCCAGCATCAAATCCTAACTCCCGTCTTGACCCCGCCCCGTATTTCTCCTAACTAGACCCCTTCTTGCCCGATGGTGTAACGGTAGCACTAGGGACTCTGACTCCCTCTGTCTAGGTTCGAATCCTAGTCGGGCAACCATTTCCCCCTTTCCCAGAAAGGGGTTTTTTATTGCCTAAAACCCTGTTTTCAGCGTCTTTTTTTCAGCCACCAGCGAAAAAGTTTGGCCACCGTGGGAGTGAATTTTTCCCGGTTATAGGCGTCCCCGCATTGTCGGATCGCCTCGGCGGCGGTAGGATAAGGGTGAATGACGTTTGCCAACTCTCCCAGCCCCATTCCTGCCCGCATGGCCACGCTGATTTCGGAAATCAGGTCTCCAGCATGTTCGCCGACGATGGTGGCACCGACGATCGTCCCTTTGACCGTATGGATTTTGACGAATCCCTGAAGGTGTCCTTCCAGTATTGTGCGGTCCACCTCTGAGAAATCACGGCGGAAGGTTTTTACTTTTGCACCGTATTGTTCCCCGGCCTCCTTTTCGTATAAACCCACATGTGCAATCTCAGGTTGGGTGTAGGTACACCAGGGCACCAGTAAATCCGTGTATTTCTTGCGCCCACCAAACAACGCATTTTGCAGGACCAGCCGGGCTGTGAAGTCGGCCATGTGCGTGAACTTGTGCGCCAGGCAAACGTCCCCGACCGCGAATATGCGTTTGTGACTGGTTTGCAGTCGTTCATTGACCGTCACTCCTTTTCGGGGGTCGAAGTCGACTCCCGCCGCTTCCAAACCGATCCCCTCCACATTGGGGGCGCGTCCCACTCCGACCAGAATATGGTCGACTTCCAGAGTCTTTTGTTCATCGCCGCAGGTATACTGAATAGACCGGGTATCACCTTGCTTCCGGACCTGGTCGATCTTTACCCCGCACACCGAGTTTACGCCATCAGCGTGAAGGGCCTTCCGCACCACCTCGGCAGCATCCGGATCCTCGCGCGGTAAAATTTTGCATTCGGTTTCGAACAAATGAACCTCACTGCCGAAACGCGCAAACGCCTGGGCCATTTCGCAACCAATAGGACCCGCGCCAATCACCGCCAGACGTTTGGGAAGTGCGGTCAGAGAAAAGAGGGTTTCATTGGTGAGAGGATCCGAGGCTTCCAGGCCGGGAATGGGCAGCACGATCGCCCGTGCGCCGGTGGCGATCACTGCTTTTGAGAATTTCAAATGAGCATCGTCCACCGCGATGGTTTCGCCGTCCAGAAAACAACCGGTGCCCAGAAAAACATCGATGCCCAAATCGCGGAAGCGCTCTGCGGAATCATGAGGTGA
The DNA here is from genome assembly GCA_937127435.1 of uncultured Verrucomicrobiota bacterium. Lineage (GTDB taxonomy): Bacteria > Verrucomicrobiota > Kiritimatiellia > SS1-B-03-39 > UBA6053 > UBA6053. The sequence goes on from CAKZLZ010000093.1 coordinate 24,920, forward strand.
AATGCCCGTCCGCAGGGCGCGCATCCGGTTCATGACCGCCGGGAAATCGACGTCCACTTGGTCCACCTTCACTCCGTAGGCGCCGCTCTTTCGCGCGGCGGCGGCGGTTTTGGCGGCTGCGAGTAAGGCTTTCGACGGCACGCAGCCCACGTTCAGGCAGTCTCCCCCGAGGGCATGCTTTTCGATCAGAGCCACTTTTGCGCCCAGGCCCGCCGCGCCGGCGGCAGTGACCAAACCTCCGCCTCCTGCTCCGATCACCACCAGGTTGTAACGCCCGTCGGGTACGGGGTTCGTCCAATCTGTGGGCGATACATTCGCACGCAGGGTTTGGTTTTCAGGACTGTCGGGAGTGAAGAGTGGAGGAAGGGTTTCTTGGTTCATGAGTGTTAGACGGTGTGGAACCGATTTTATTCCTTTACGCTAAAACTCCGCCGCAACTTGAGCCCTGGCCGGCGGTACATCCGAAGCAGTGGGGGGCGGTGCGGATGGGGATTTGTTTCCAGCGGCGAACGTCTACGTCCCAGAGGCGAAGAGGGGTGAAATCGTCTCCAAGGTGCATCTCCATCTGTTGGTTGAAATCACAGTCGTACACCGCGCCCCGCCAGTCCACGCTGATGGTGTCCCTGCACATCAGACCGGCGACGGAGCCGGGGTTGAAATTATCGATAAGCAGGGCCATATAGTCCTCGTAGGAACCGCGGTTGCGCAGGTAATTGGCGAATCGGGCCACCGGGAGGTTGGTGAGGGCGTAGAGTTTATGGAACTCGATTCCAAAATGTGTTCGCAGCTCCCGCTTGTAAACCGCCTCCAGTTTCTCCTGATCCGGTGGCAGCATGGCGCCGTTGGGGTTGTACACCAAATCCAGTTTGAGATCATCACGGATGCCGTACCCGATACGGTTGAGGCGTTGCAGGGCCTCGATACTTTGGTCGAACACGCCGTTGCCTCTCTGGGCGTTGACGTTGTCCGGGGAATAACAGGGCATGGAGGCCACGATTTCGACCCGGTGTTCCGCCAGGAATTCTGCGGTGCCCTCGTAGCCCGGCTGCAACAGGATGGTCAAGTTGCAGCGGTCCATCACGTGAGCGTGCCGTTTTTTAAATTCGCCGACCATGTAGCGGAAGTCGGGATTCATTTCCGGCGCGCCACCGGTAAGGTCTACGACATCCACGGGATTTTCGTCGTACCAGTCGAGAATGCGGTCGATGGTTTCGCGGGTCATGATTTCTTTGCGGGTGGGTCCGGCCGACACGTGACAGTGCACGCAACTCAGATTGCAGAGCCAGCCTACATTGATCTGTAGAACCCGCGGAGCGCCCCGCTCCAGTTGCATTCGGTGTTCGCCCAGTTTCTGTTCAAAATCGGTTGTGTGTTCAATGGTTGAATTCAAAATATGCTCCTGAGGGGGTTGTGCTGGTAATCGTCACCGGTGGTTCCCTGGTCGTTTAATCCCCAGTCATAGGATTTGTAGCGGATGCTGTACCCGCCTTTGTTTAAAAATTCATGATAGTCGGCGGGACCGAATTGCACCAGGACCTTTTCCACGCTGTGCTCCCCGGTAAAATCTTCGGAATACCAGTCGAAAATTTTCGAAAGTTCCACCCTGCCGTTGTTTCGCCAGCCGTGGTCGGGATCGTAGGTGTTGAGATCCGACCGTGCGAGCCAGACACGGTAGCGTTCGCGCATGAGCTTTTCCCAGTTTTCAGCCGTGTAGGCGCGGTTATGTAACGGGGGGCAACTCCGGGCGGCGCACACCACCAGTGCGTGAACCTTCCAGCCGATGAGGGGACGCAGCATGTCGTGTTCGATCATGTCCACAGATACCTGTTGCCCCCCGATTGTGTATCGTTTTCCATCAAAGGGCGCATCCAAAAGCCGAATACTTTGCACGGGAAAATTGTCGAGAATGAATGCGATGGTGAACGCGTTGTAGGCATTGATCAGCGAGGCGTTGAGATCATCGTCCCTGGCGGGCGTTTCCGGAACGGGGGCGAATTGGGAAACGTAGGATTTCAACGCCGCGACATCCTCCTGGTTATTTTTCCAGGTTTTATAATCCACAAGACCCTTGTCGTCCACGTAGCGTTGCAACAGGCGGTCCAGAGGGGTGTGGTCTATGTGCGCGGGAACTTCCGGAACTTCGGCAAACAGCCGGAATGCGGTAAACATAATAAAAGAGAAAAAGAGGTGTTTCATGAGGCGTCCTCGGTTGTGGATTCGAGTTCTGAGGTCACGTTTTTCATGGCCCGGCGGGCCAGACGGGTGACGTAAATCGTGACGGCGAGGGTAACGGCCAATCCGATCAGGTTGTAGACCATCTGCAGGGTGTCGGGCTTCTGCGCCGCAGTCCGGGCAGCATAGCCCCCGTAAACATAGAGCAGCGTTCCGGGCAGCATGCCTACCCAACTTGCCAGCACATAGGGCCAGAATTTTACGCCGGTCAGACCCAGCAAATAATTCAGGGCCACGTAGGGGAACACCGGGGACAATCTCAACAGCGCCACGATTTTCCAGCCTTCTGCGGCCACTGCCCTGTCTACGGCCTGGAATTTTTCACCCGAGGCAAATTTAGCGCGAACCTTGTCGCGGGCCAAGTGGCGGCCCACCAGAAAGGCGAGCGCAGCACCCAGAGTTGATCCCAGCGAAACCGCAATCATCCCTTTCACCAACCCGAAGGCCGCACCCGCGCCGAGGGTCAATACACTGGCCGGAATCAGAAACACGGCCGCCACGGCGTAGGCCCCCACAAACAGCGCCATTCCCGGCCAGCCCAGTTCCTCTACGTAGGTCGTGAACGTTTCCAAACCCTCTTGGATGGGCAATGTCATGTATGCGACAACAAAGGCCGCGATTAAAATCGATAGAATCAGAAGTTTTGTTTTCATGCCTATAGGACGATGCACTTGTGAAATTATTCCTTTGTTATTTTAAAATCTGTTCCCTGAAAGCGTTGTCCACGGAGTTGCAGGGAAATGGTGGGTGGAATGGCTGAGGATTTTAGCGCCGGATGATTATAGTGGGTCAAGGGTGTATTTGGTATCCAGATCTCTGAGGATATAGAGGGTGAAGCACGCGGCCAGCATGGGCCAGGCGGCAAAGAAGAGCATGTTCATATCCAGATACGCCTTCCAGGAGGAGAGAGTGGAAACGGTGTGCATTAGCAATATGGCTCCATAAGAAATCCGTTTTTTAAATCCTGCCACAAAGGCGAGGACAAGCAACGCCTGCAACCCGCCCATGGCGTACAGGGCGGCGTGTTCTATTCCGGGAAGGCTGTAGAACTTTTCGAAAATCTTGGCCGCATGGCCGGGATTGATAAATTTATCGAGTGTCCATACTCCCATCACGATAAATACGCCGAGTCGAAGACTGAGAAGAGCCCATTGAATTCTGTTTTGTTGGTTCATAAGATTGTGTCCTGTTTATGGTTTATAGCCGATAGGCTTTGGTGAGACGGGTAGAGGGGAATTTACTTACAGCTTATCCAAAGACGTTTGGGATCTGGGGGATTCAGAACAACTTTTCGACCCCGCCCGGGAATATTATGTCTGCGCCAGCGTCTTAGGCTTTATGAAGACTTCCTTTAGGTTATCCATGGTGTTTATGTCCGTTTCCCGTTGTGCGGGGCTAACCTGCGCGCCTGTCCCACATTACAAAATGAATACCCGCTTTGATTTTAAGTGATGGCAGGATGCATACGTTAGACCTTGCCCCCATAGAATCAGAACGGCTCCTTGTATTTGGTGGACCTTACGGCAACCTTGAAGCTGTAAAAGCCTTATTCGCTGAAGCGGAAAAACTGGGTATCGCGGCAGAGCATATTATTTGCACGGGCGATATCATGGCTTATTGTGCGGATCCCTTGGAAACGGCATATTTTATACGTAATAAAGATATTCGCATCATTCAGGGAAATTGCGAACAGGCTCTGGCCGAAGCGTCCGAAGAGTGTGGCTGTGGATTTGCGGAGGGTTCGAGCTGTGACATGCTTTCAAAATCCTGGTTTTCATACTGTGCGTCTCAAATAAATACCGATCTCAAAGAGTGGTTTACGACGCTACCCATGTATTTGCGTTTCAGGTTTGGCAGCAAGAATTTCGTCGTTGTGCACGGCAGTCCACGGGACATCAGCGAATTTGTATTTGCTTCCGATCCTGAAGAACAACTGAAAGATCATATTCGCCAGGCCGATACGGATTGCATCATTGGCGGTCATTCCGGACTGCCGTTCACAAAAGTGCTGCATGATAAGTGCTGGCATAATCCGGGGGTACTCGGGATGCCTGCGAATGATGCCACGCCACGGACCTGGTATAGCCTGATGACACAAGTAGATGATGGAATTGTATTTGAACACAAATCACTTTCATACCCAGCTATGGCAGCGCAGGCTAAAATGAATGAGGCCGGATTGCCGCAAGTATATGCGCAAGCACTGACATCCGGGCTCTGGCCTTCGCTGGATATTCTGCCCCAAAGTGAAACGCTTCAAACCGGCGTGAGCCTGATTGAACAAAAAATTGAATGGGGAATTTCATGAATTCGGAACATGTTATCGCACTTTGGGTTTTGGCCCTGACCTATATGGGAATCGTCTGGTGGCGAACACCGAAGAATGTAAGCTCATCAGGTTTTTTTACAGGGCGGCAAGAAAATGGGAAAGAACCGTCCTTATGGCTTCTGGTCTCAAGTGCTGCCATCTCATGGATTTTTGCCAAATCGATTGTGAATGCCGCCAATCTTTCAAACGCCTTCGGATTTCTGGGCGGGGTCGGGTACGGGGTTTATTATTTAAGCTTTATTGTCGCGGGGGTTGCCTTTTATATCATTCGCACCCGTACGCCTTATGATTCCCTGCCGGCTTTCCTGCATGGAAAATATGGTTTGGTGGGTATGCGCTTGTTCCTGATAGCGGTGTGTATTCGCCTCTATAATGAAGTCTGGTCAAATACAAAAGTCGTGGGTACCTTTTTCGGCGCGGAAGGAAGTTTTCACTACTGGCTGGCCGTTCTTGTATTTACGATTTTCACCGTGATCTATACCTGGCGAGGCGGACTGCGTTCGAGTCTGCTCACCGATGCCGTACAGATGATTTTCGCCGGACTGCTACTGGCAATTATTCTCTATGTTATTTCCCCGCCCCTGATCAAAGAGTGGCCTCAGACCACACCGGATATGAAAGGCGCAGCCCTGACATTTTGCCTTTTAGCCTTTGTTCAGATTTTCAGTTATCCTTTTCATGATCCGGTGTTGACGGACAGGGCTTTTATTACGAATCCCAAAACCATGCTGAAAGGTTTTATTCTGGCCGGGGTGATCAGCGGCGCTTTTATTATCTTGTTCAGTCTGGTGGGAGTGTTTGCAAACCTTCAGGCTTATACGGGCAATAACGCGGCCTTAAGCGTCTCCACAGCGCTCGGTCTGCCCATGCTTTTGGTTTTTAATGTGATGATGTTGACCAGTGCCGGATCAACATTAGACTCAACCTTTTCCAGTGCCGGAAAATTGGGGGTTCTGGATTGGAAGGTGCGCACAGGGATGACCGAAAGCAGTGTGGGGCATGCGAGGTGGCTGATTATGGGGTTGGCTGTTTTGGGAAACCTTCCGTTATTGACCCTTTATATGGGCGATCAGATCGGGCCTGCCATTATCGCGGCTACGACGATCAGCGGTACCATGGTCATGGGTCTTGCTCCGGTTATTCTGCTCAGCTTTCTGCCAACAAGCGCACTCAATTTTCATCTAGCGTTCTGGCCAGGGTTATTTTTGGGCAGTGTATTGGCATTTATGCCTGAACGCTTTCCGGAATGGATCGCAATAGGTTCCGGCAAATATGCATTGGCAACCGGTATTAATATTTATGGACTGGCCCTTTGTACGGCAGGATTTCTGTTGGGTAGTTTACGAACCTATTTAAATCAGAAGGAGAGTCGTTCATGTTCGGCGACATGAGTTGCCCCGTGTTCGTCTAAGGTTCGTTTACCAGATGGCGTCAAAATCCATGGGTTCCCCGCGGGTGGCCACTGCGAACAGTTGGCCCTCGCGCTCAAGCGCACGCACATTCCAGCCGTATTCTTGTTGCCAGTGCTCCGTTGACGCATCCACCAATCCCCGGGTTTGGTCGTCAAAGACAAAAAGATGAACCAGTTGCCCCTCAATTGAAAAACACAGCAAGCTGACTTGGCCCCCGCGTCCATCCTGGAAGATCTTGCATCCGTTTCCTTGTGCAGTCTCGAACAGGGCGGGGAGAGATGCGGGGACAGGAGCTCCTTTTTCACGCAACCAGTCCCGCAGTTCCCCGGCGGAATTCGCCATGTGGTCCAACGAATGGGCGCTGTCGGCAAGCCGGGCGACTTGAAATCCTTCGGGATCCCAGCTTACGCCGGGGCTCAGGGGAAATATTATCCCTATCGCGATCAACAGTATGGCGGCAATGGGAAGAAAAATCCGGGTCCATCGAGACAGACGGGCGGGCTTCCGCACGTCAAGGGATGCCGTGGCTAATAGCGACTCCTTGGCGTCGTCCGGAGGGCGGATCTCGGCAAGCGTATTGGCCATGCGGGTGTCGAAAGCACGTTCGCGCTGAAGCCAGTCCCGCATTTCGGGATCGGCCTCGGCCTGTTTCAACGCGTGGATAAAATCAGGATCGGTGCTATCGGATCCTTTGGGGCGATAGGCGGACAAAATGGTTTTGGCAGTTTGATTATCCATGGCGGGCCTCTTGAGGAAAAGGGACAATTTTGGGTTGGGACACCTGTTCCATGCGTTCCCGAAGTTGGTCTTTGGCGCGGCGCAGCCGGGACATAACCGTTCCGATGGGAATGTCCAGCACTCCGGCGATTTCCTTGTAGGACAATTGTTCAATATAAAAGAGAGTGATGGGTGCGCGAAAAATTTCGTCCAATTCGCCCAGTATGCGTATCAGAACCTTGGCGTCGTGCGATTGCTCGCCCCCGTGGTCTGTCGTGCCGCGGAATTCCGGGGAATCATCCAAAGATTGACTCGGATAGCGAACGCTGTGGCGGTATTGGTCCACGTACTCCCGGTACAGCACACTGAACAGCCAGGATTTGACCTTGGACGCGTCGCGAATTTTCGCCCGGTTTTGTGCCAGCCGGTGAAAGGCGTTCTGGGTTAAATCCAAGGCACGGTCGTGCTGTTGACAAAGAGAAAGCGCGAAGCGGTAGAGAGGATCATACCATTCGTGGACCGCCATTTGAAAGTTTTCTTGCGTGAGGTGCATATACGTATGACGCTAGGTGTAGTCTTTTATTCCCGGCGGGGAATCTTTTTTCTCCAGGTTTGATTGATGCGGTTAATTCATCATATCTTATTGGATCTCGATGCGCCACTTTATGATGAAGATCCTTTTCTTTCAAATACCGATGGCATGGAACCACTGATGATGTTCACGCGATGCATAGCTTTTGTTGCAGGCTACGGTGGAAAGGACTTCAAGGGACGACTTTTCCTCCTGGGCCAACGCCTTCTCCCGCGCTTCCCCGGGGGTAATGCCAAACGCGGCCCGGAAATTTCGATTAAAGGTCGCAGGATGTTTGAAGCCCCAACTGTAGGCAATTTCAGAAAGGGAGCGCTTTACATGTTCGGGATTTTGAATGTCGCTTAGGCAGCGTTGCAAACGTAGGTTCAACTGATACTTGGAGATCCCGCCCAGGGGTTCCAACAGATGATAGAGTTGGCGGCGGGAAATACCGAAATGCCGGGCAATCTGCTCGGGAGCGAGGTTCGACAAGCCTAAGTTTTTCCGAATGTATCGTTTGATTTGGTAGGCCAGTAGTTCCTTCATCGCCGGTGTCTTCAAGGTTTCTTCCGACAAGCTAACGTCCGACATGGCGGCTCCCACCAGAGCAAGGGTGGCATCTTCCACCCGCCGTGCTTCCTGGGTGGTGAAGCGGGGGGCCAGATCATAACTCGATATCAAGTGCTGGCGCAGCAGTGCGGTTGACGGACTTTCTTTGGGGAGGGTCAAACCATGCCAGGACCCAATATTCGGTATCAGCTTTTCAATGGTGGGCCGGGGCCACATCAGCGTGATATGTCGAAAATTCCGATTAATATTGTCCACGGGTTGCGCGAGGTCAAACACGATGATATCTCCGGCCTCTGCGTAGGTGGTCCGCTGACCGACCCCAAACTGCACGCTTCCTTCTAAAAAAAGTTGGATGAGCACACCATCCAAACCATCCCGGGTGGCTTTGCGCTGAGACCGCACATACCGGCCTGATGATGAGGCCAACCCGCCAAGGACCGAGTGTCCGAAATGATACAGATCAAAATCGGCGTAAAATAAACCATCGTCTTCGGGTGAACACTGAATTTGTTCCACATCGAATATGACCGACATGTCCTCCCGCCACCCGGAAAAGCGCTCGCGCTCTGGCAGGTTGTCGGTGTTAAATATAGAATGGGGTAGTGAGGACATGTGGCATCTATAAAGGTTTCCACCCCCCAAAAAGTCAAATGAATAACGATCTTGAGTAGAGGTTTCCTATGGAAATTTCATAAAACGAGAGGTTTTTACACAGATCGTCAACTCTTTGCACCCATCGCAAAGCCTGCATGCTTGGTCTAAAGACGGACCTGAATTACATTCAGGGTACGAATAAGTCCTCTTGATCCCTCCTCTGGAAAACGCATGAAAAAAACTCTTCTCCTCACAGCCTGCTTCGCCCTTACTTCGCAATTGATGGGTCAGACCTCGGTCACGCTCAACGACGGCGACAGCAATACCGTTGACTACGACACAACGGGCAATGACATCACCTTCACCATTGATAGCGGTTCTGCGGACCAGACCGGGACCGTTACAGGCACTGGCAACCTGATCAAAACTGGCGAAGGGACGGTCAGACTCACCAACGCCAATGCCAACACCTACACCGGAAACACCGACGTGCAGGCCGGTACGCTAGCCATTTATGGACCCAATGCAGGTATAATCACGGAGTCGGCCTACGTACCTAGAGCTATCAACGTCGGTGACGCCAACACGGCGTCCCTCACGGTTTCCGGTGGTGCCAGTATCATTAAGGCTGGCACCATCATCCTTGGCAACACCTCTGCCGGCAATGGCACTCTTTCCGTCGCCGATGCCCCGGCATACCCCGACGGCGAAACAATAACCTTGTTTAATTTTGGTGATGTTCTGGTTGGGAATGAAGGTTCCGGCACGCTCAACATTTCATCTCGTGGCTATATGGCGGTGATCGATCCGTGGGCGCCCGAAGAGTCGAATCTCCGCCTCGGTGCAGGTGCCGGCGGTAGCGGCAATGTCATGGTCGACGATGCGACGCTAACGGTATCGGGAACTCTAAGGATCGCCGAGGGGCAGAACGCCACGGGATCGGTTACGATCAACAATAACAGCTCTGTTTACACCACTAACCTCGAAATCGGCGTTGCCGCTGGAAGCCACGGAGAGCTCAGCATCAATAGCGGCTCCATCCTATCGGTCAATAGATTCAGCGTCGGCGAGGGTACCACAACCGTCACGATCGATGGCGGCACACTCAAATCCAACGGCACGGCGCTCACCACTGACGCGCCCATCGTCATCAAGAACGACGCTACCTTTTATGCCGGAGGATATGCCGGAGACAACATGGAGCTCCAGGGGGAGATCTCCGGAGATGGCAGGCTGGTAAAAACCGGAGGGCTTAATCTCACTCTTACCGCGGACAATAGCTACACCGGCGGCACCTTCGTCGATTGGGGCACGCTCACCCTCGGGGCAGGCGGCACCAGCGGTAGCGTCCTCGGCAATATCTCCTTCAGCGATTTGAGCTACTCTCAAGGCTCACTCGTCTTTAACCGTTCCGATGACACCACCTACCAGGGTGTCGTCAGTGGCATTGGCAGCCTGGTCAAAATCAACACCAACACTCTCACGCTCACCGCGGATCATAGCTACACGGAGGGGACCATTGTCTCCGAAGGCACGCTCACCCTCGGCGTGGGCGGTGAAACGGGCAGCGTCATCGGCGACATCGCCAACAGTGGCACCGTGGTGATGAATCGTTCCGGGGATCAGACCTATAATGGTGTTGTCAGTGGCAGCGGAAATTTGGTGCACAATGGGGCGATCCTCCGTCTGAGCTCTGCCCAAACCTACACGGGCACCACCACCTTGAATTCGGGGTTCCTTGTGCTGCCCTTAGATGTGGATCAAGGACTTTCCGCCTCTACCATCGTCGAGATCGCAGCGGGTGCCACGCTGGATATTTCGAATCGCGCTCTCACCATTGCAGGTCTTTCAGGGGCGGGCAATGTGTACAGCTTTGGTGGCAGCGAAGGAAATCTCACCGTTAATACCGCTCCGGGTGAGTCGCAAACGTTCAGTGGCGCCCTCGGGTCTGACTTCCCCAACTTTTCACTGACCAAAGCCGGGGAAGGCACGCTAACGCTTACCGGCGCCAACACCTACACGGGCAGCACCACGATCAATGGCGGGATTCTGAATATCAATGGATCTACTGCGAGTGCCATCACCATCAATGTCGGGGGCACCTTAGGGGGAAATGGTACCTTTAACGGTCTGGTCACCGTCGCAGGCACCTTGGCCCCCGGAGAAAGTCCCGGTACGCTTCATTTTACAAACGATCTGACCCTTGAAGACAGCGCTACTTTGAATATGGAAATCACCGGCAACAACCCGGGGGAGTTCGACATTCTGAACGGCAACGGCAGCAACAGCCTGATCCTTGACGGAATTCTCGCCATCGACAACACCGGCTATACGGGTGTGTGGGGAGACTCCATCACCGTCTTCACAAATTGGGATACCGTCAGCGGAACGTTTTCTTCCATTACCGGCACCGATCTGGAGGACGGTCTGGAGTGGGACACCAGCAACATCTACAGCTCAGGTACCCTTAGTGTCATTCCCGAACCTTCGAGTGTCCTCCTTCTGCTCAGTTCGCTGGTCATGATCACCTTGCTTAAGAAATCTAAAAAAGGTGATTTATAGACCGCGATTTTTCTCGCTCAGCTTCCAAATCTCCGGCGCTTATCCATGTAAAAGTTTGTGCGACGAAGTGAGTATCTGCGTTCCGATCATCGGACATCAGCTTTTGAGCAGGTAGATCCCTATCACTAGGCTCTTTTCCCACCCCTGTTTTAACAAGGTCGATTAGAGTTCGGTTGCGAAACTTAAGGACTCGTCTAACCAATTGTCAGTACTCAACACACTGGCTAAACGACGGAAGGACTGGCGCTCCGCAGACTTTTGAGCCGCATTCAGTGAAGTGAGAATATTCAGGGCACAATGATTGAACCGCTTTTCCGGTATTTTATATTTACGGCCTAAAACTTTCGATCAGGAATTTAAGACCGTTCACTCTGCTTCCGTCACTTTCACTTGGATATACCCCGATTCGAGTCCCGGCACTGCGGGGGTCACGCGGAAGCTCCGGTATTCCCAATCGGGACCCGCTGTTCCATCATAGTCACCAAGCGCAGGCATGGACGTGCTGGCCGGTGCGGGAAGTTCCTCGAGGGTCAGATCCCCGGACAGATCCAGCAGATCACTGCTGGCGGTTATTTGATATATGAGCCCGTCAATCGCGGCGGAAGTCGGCGGATTTCCACTGAACACCGCCCCGGCACGCACCGGAACCGTCAGCGTGAAGTAAGGGAGATCATCTCCGGAATTCATTTCCATCGAACCGCGCTGCTTGCCCTCTGTGCCTCCATCCCCCATCGGATGGGTATCGAAGGCAAAGTGATAGAGATTTGTTTTCGTGTCACCGTTTGCATCTTCCGCAAGTCCGAAGCCCTCCAAAGGATCCAGTCCCCGGGATTTGGCCCAGGCGTTGGCGGCATTGGGTTCATAAATATGGATATTGGAAAAGGTGCCATTTCCCGTAGGGGCGGCATCATCGTCGTTCACAAAGAATAAATATTGGAAAGTTCCAGTGAAGATCTCCCCCACATTGACCACGTAGTGCTTCGTATTGGGGGCACTCGTACTGTAGCTTTCAAGTTGCTCACTCGTACTCCAAGGTGTCGTCTCTCCGTATATCTGAAATGTACGCTCAGCAGAGAGCTCGGTATCGTCGTCAAAACCAATTCCGTGAATTTCTCCTTCGAAAGAGCTGCTGAAATCGAACTCCAATACCGTATTCTCCGTAATCTCGATGCTGGTCAGGTCAACCATCTGCCAACCGTTGCCGTCAATGGTGACCGATCTTCCTCCGAGGAGCGTTACAACTGGATTTGCGTTCTGTGATCCGCCATAGGGCAGGAGAGGAAGCGACTTGATTTCATTAAATACCCGCACCTTAAGCGTCGTCGAAAGAAGACCCAAGTTCACAGTGGTGATCTCAGATTGGAGAACCCCGTCATCAGCTTTATACGTAAAGCTGTCAATCCCTTCAAAACCAAGCGCCGGGGTGTAGTCGAAGGAGCCGTCGGTATTGAAACTCAGAGTCCCATGAGACACATCCTCAACCAGAACAGCCGTAAGAACTTCAAGGTTTGCATCCGTGTCATTTGCCAAGACGCCATTTCCCGCATCAACGCTCAGCATAGTATCAGCGCTGACAACATAAGAGTCCATACTCCCTACGGGAGCCTGTGCAGAATCGAATTCTGTTACCGTCAACGCGACCGGATCCAAACCGGGACTGGTGATATTGAACAGCGCGATGCCCCCCACAACGTCAGCATCATAGGCCGCATCGAAGGTAACAGTTTGGGTCAGACTCCAGTTACTGGAATCAAATTGAAGCGTGGCACCACCTGCCAAAGTAAGGTCGGCATCACCGGACTCTTTAGAAACCGTCAGGGTCACAGGTGAGGCGGGAGGGGCAGACAAACTGACACCAATACTCGTGCTTCCCTCTTCGTTCACCAGAATATCACTTTCGGTGACCTGGATCACCGGTGCACCGGTCAACGTGGTCATGGTTCCCCGGATAGAAACATCCTCAATCGCGTCATAATATACCGGATCGGTAATCTTTCCGAGCCCGAGAGAACTTGAGCCGCTCCCAGTATGCCAAAAATGTAAACGGAATTCGACGGGTTGGGTTTGATACTGCAGCAGCGCCAGTCCCGACAAATCTCCCTGTACCAGCGTGCCGGCATTCCCGCCAAAGCCTTTTCCGGGAACGGAACTTAAATTAAAAGGCACCGTTTCAAAGCTGGCAAAATTATCTGCGCTCACCCGCAGTTCGTAAAAGATTTCGTCGTCAGCCCCCCCGCAGATACCCAGGGTGATCTTTTCCAAATTCATTTTATAATCGGTTTCCGGGGTCACCGTCCATGAAAAATAATCGGCAGCCGGATCTAAGCTGGAGCCGATGTACCTCGAGGTATAGGAATCCGTTCCGGGCCAAACGGAAAGTATATTTGTGCCCGGCCCTCCGGAAATCGCGGTGCTGGATAAATGCGGAACACTGTAGACAGGAGATTGTGCAACCTTTGTTCCATCGGGAAACTCCCATCCCAGAAGAGTGTCTCCAAATTCATCGGCTGTAAAGGTGATCGAGGCCGGTTCACTGACGGTGACGCCATCAAACAATACAAAAATTGCGGTGTCGGTTCCGGGGGTGTCCCGCTTGGATACGTAATAGGGGTGGCCCTCATACCAGCGGATTTGCCCGTTATCCGGATTGTCGAGCAGGATCGGCGTCAAGGGATCCCCATCCACATCGCTGCCCGGAAAAGATAATTTGAGCGGGGTATTGATCTTTCCGCTGACCGCAAAGCTTTCCGCAACCGGCGGCGTGTTGACCGATCCGTCATCATAAGCCAGGGCGAAGCGGCCCTGGCTCTGGTCCTGATATACGCCGGTGGGAACGGTCACATCCGCCACCGCCCGCACCTGAAACCAGGTTTCGACATTGTCGGACGCAGCCGCGGCGTAAGTAGTCTCCGTAATCGGGGTCGCGGTCAGGCGGGTATAGCTTCCCAGCCGTTCATTGGAAACATAAACATGATAACCCAACAGGCCGGTCGCCGGTGAAGCCTCCCAATCGAGTTGAACATTTCCGGCATCCGTCCGGGATATGGACAAAGAACTGACCGGATCAACCTGGGCAATACGCAGGGTCGGGTCCCCCATCAAGTTGGCAGTCACCACCGGATAAGGATATTCGTCACTGAAAAAATAATAGTCCCGGGCCTGGCTGTAAACCCACTGACCCGCCTCCGAATCGTAGGTCGAAGTATACCTCGAATTCAACAGATCATTTTGGGTGCTGACCACCGATTCTCCGATGGGGCGACCCGCCGCCATTTTATGAAGATACCAGGCGGGACGTCCCCCCCACAGGGCCGTCAATCCCCAGTCCGGTTGCGCAAGCATCCCCCGCATATGATTGTTCGAGTCCCAAAATTGCAGAATATGACTCCGGAAAACCGCAGTAAAAATGGATTTTTGAAAGGTATCCCGGGCCGGGGTCCAATCCGAGGTACGGTTTCCGAAGGCAAAAAGATAGGATTCATCGCCAATGATCGTGTTCAAGTTTCCACTATCATTCCAATTTCCATCTCCCACCATCGCTTTCAATACCGTGTTGGAGGCGTAGAGGTAGTAGTCATCTCCCACATAGTTTTGGTAAGACACGTCGCGATGAAGATTCCGGTAGGCGTGTTCCTTGTGAATGTAGTCGCGCAAGTACTCCACCTCATTTTTTTTGTAGGCACTCATGCTGTGAAAGGTCACCCGGCCGGTGGCCAACTCAATGGATGAGGGATAATTACTCGGATCGTAAACACCATCATCCGCCGTGTAGTTCCCATAGTTGTTGCTGTCATTCCACTCGTCCAAATCAGCATAAAACAAATCCGTTTCGTGGGCATGTGATTCGTGTCCGTCGGGCGCCAACCAGCCTGATTTCACCATGCCCACCGCACCGAAAAGAAAAAGACTGTTGATCTCGGGCTTCGCCAGCACCGCAGCCTGAATCGCCGCCTTTAAGGCCGCCTCATCCCCCGTTCCCTCACGTCCCCAATCCAAACGAACCACTTCCCAGCCATCTCCCACCAGATTTAACTCCAAATTTTTAACTTCCTCTTGAAGCTCGCTGGCCCAGGTGTCTTCAACCACCAGCAATACCGCGCCCCGGCTGTCCACCAGCGGCTGATCGATGGTCGCCACAAAAAGGGCAATCCGGTTGCTGGTTCCACTCGTCGTGGTGTTAATCAGATCCACACTGTATTCATAAGTTTCGCCTACGACCACCGTGGTGTCTATAAAAGGAGGAGATCCGGCAGCCGGATACTCGGCCAGAACATTCCAGGTTGCGACCCCGGTTTCGTCGATGAGCCGGCGCTTTACCCGAACCGGTGTGCTCCCTTGAGAATTCCAATCGACCGTAACCTGTGGCGATGGCGTGGTCACCACATCTACGTCAACATTGAGATCAGCTGAAACCCAAACGGGACAAACCAATAGCCCAAGCAGGAGGAGAAAACAACGGGTGGGAAAGCGAAACAGAGCGACAGGGAGGGATTGTGTCTTTAACATAGTGGCCAATCCTAAACCAAGCACATCCACTTAATCAAAGCTTAAATCATGCTAAACTAAAGTTTTTTTGGGTAAGTCTATATATGGCCTGTAAAAAAAGTCACCGGGATCAGAGACGGTTTAAACGTACAGAATCCACTCACTGTAACTGCAGACGGTAGAACTTTTGAAAGAGACTTTCCGTCAGCAAATCCTCATCTTCGATTTCAATATAATCCAAGCCTTCCTTAATGGAATTTCGTAAACGCTCACTAAAATCCAGGGCTTGACCATAGCCTGTTCCCGGCGCTTCAGATTCCAAAACACTGATGGTTTTTCCGGTGGCTTCCGGGTTGAAAGAGTAGGATAAAATGCCGGCTGTACCATCGAATCTCAGGCGGAGTTCCGGGAGATCGACTGCATCAAAGGGATCCGTGCCAAAATAAAATTCCGCTTCGTTGTCCACTTGGTCCTCATCGGGGTCGTCCGTCGCTTCTAACTCTACATCTGCCGAAATTTCTTCCGGATCCGCATGGCGCTCCAGCCAACGCAAGTAAGCCCCCTTTCCTTCCACCGGGGTCGCCGTATCCGTCGTCATGTCGTAGGGAAGCTCCCAATACTGGGTGCCGTCACCGTTTCCAAAGTAGAGGTGCACCTCGGTTTTTGCTTCCGGATTTCCATCCGCCCAGAAGGCAAAGAAAGGATCCGAGGTATCCTGTGGAATTCTGGCGTATCCGTGCTTGCGGGGGCTTTCCCGGGTGAGCGTTTTCACTTTGGTCCAGGTCACCCCCTGATCCGTACTGCGCCAGGTCTCCATTTCACCACCCTGCCCCCAGTAGCGCTCAATCTCCGCGGTGGTTGCGCCTTCTCCAGGAGCCGCCGGAGCGCCGGTCGGCGCGACCACTGTCCACACATCATCCGCAATATGAATACTACCGGTACAGTAGTTATGAATCACCGTGGAAACGGCGGTTGCAGAAGGCGGCATGGAGGTTGTGACCCAATTCGATCCGGTCCAGCGGGTGATCCGCATCAACCGGGGTTCACCCACAGGGCCGGGTCGATAGCCGTTCCCGTTTGCATCATTCGCGGTCACATATAAAATCACCGGATTTCCATCGGCATCAAATACCAGATCTTTCATGTAAACCAACAAATCCTGGGCGCTGTAGTCGA
Source organism: uncultured Verrucomicrobiota bacterium (assembly GCA_937127435.1). Lineage (GTDB taxonomy): Bacteria > Verrucomicrobiota > Kiritimatiellia > SS1-B-03-39 > UBA6053 > UBA6053. The sequence goes on from CAKZLZ010000093.1 coordinate 41,568, forward strand.
TCACCCGGGCCGGGCTCGCGCTGGAGGTCACGGGCAGACTAAGCGTCGTGACCTGGCCGGTGCTGCCATCCAAATATTGCCAGGTTTCCCCGTCGTCGGAGGTCTGGAGGTAATAGAGATCGGTACGGGCATCCACGTTTCCGCCCGGATGACGGTTGAAGGCGGTACCGACGGTATTTCCGCTGCGGTTGCTGCTTTGATATTGTCCCCCCAAGGAGGCGAGTTTTGTCGCATTGGCCGTGGTCAGGGCCGGATCAGGATTTGCGGCAAAGTACAATTCACGTCCTGCGGTGTAGCGGGTGAAAAAGTGGAAAAAGATTTCGTCCCCCGCCGCTTCCGTTCCCGGCAAGTACCAGATCTGCGGATAGGTAAAACTCAGTCCGGCTGCATCGGAGATGAGGGTGAACGCGTTGGTGCTGTTGGGTTCCGTACTCCGATAAATAAACCCTTTTCGGGTCGTATTTCGACCGGAAACAAAAACATAAACATAACCGTCCCGATCGATCTGAATGGCCGCGTTGTCATGCGGATCATTCACCGAACCTTTGCTCATGACCATGGTGGGTTTGGGAACCGTATGACTGCTATGATCGTATTCCGAAGCCATGATCCGCAAGTTTGTCGCGGTGGCGGAAGTGGTGCCCCCATAGGTGAAAAAGGTTTTGTTGGCAATAGCCGAATACACTGCTACCGGTCGATGCTTGGCCGTGTACGTCGCCAGTCCGCCCGAATACTTCGGACCGTACCCGTCACTCCCGTATTGCCCGAGATTAAACCAAAGCCCCTTGTAGCCATCAAATTTTACATCTTCAACCGGCTCCGGAGGAACCAACAGCAGGGATTCACGGTCAAGGGCCCCGTCACTGATCCGAATCCGGCCGATCGAACCGGTGAACTGCGAACTGGGTTGGTGGGTGGAACCGACGGTGAGCGCCTGATTGGAATCGAACAGGGAGGTTTTTAATCCACTCAAATTTGTAGAAGTAAAATCTTCGTCGTCACTCAGGTTCTTGAGGTAAGCCGTTCCGCCCCCCCCGTTGAAAATGACCGCCAGGTAATAGTTTTTTCCGGAAGTGACCGACAAAACATCCGTGGTGGTTGAGGAGGATCCGTCGTCACTCTGGAGAATGCGGATTTTACTGTTGTTGATGCCGATCACCCAGGACCTTTGGTTGATCGACCCATTCCAATGTCCGACCAAAACCTCGGTGCCTCCCGAAGCCGCAGACACATTAAAATAAACCTCGGCCGTCATCGTGCTGTCTGTCCATACCGCTTCATCGGCCCGGGAAAGATATCCGCCCCCCGCAAAGTCTGCAGATTTTCCCAGGTCCGGACCTGCAAGCACCGAATGGGTAACCCCGGCCACCTCAAGCGTCAAATCCCGGCCGGCGATACTGCTGTCGATCAAAAAGCCCGGGCTGTCTTCAAAAGTCCAGTCCCCCAAAACGTCTGCACAAAGAAGGGTCCACGACACCGTGGAAAAAAAGATAGAGAGGAAAATAACTTTCATTATATAGAGAAAAGAAAAGGCCGCTCCCCCTCACACGGAAAGCGGCCGGAATGTGTGGACGAGGAGAAAACTCAGCGACGACGGCGTCTGAAGAGGCAAAGAGTTCCCAGGGCCGTGGTGATCAGCAGCATGCTTGAAGGCTCAGGAATGATTGTAATATTATCAATGTACGCACCACCGGATGATGCATTGTTGTTGGTATTTGCCCGAAACCCCAAGCTCGTCAAATCGCCCGACATCGAATTCCTAAAATCAAATTCACTATCACTCCCCCCCGTCAAGGTAAGAGCGGTTGGCGTAACAAAGCTCCCCCCCAGGATAGACCCGGACCAAGTGTCCGTGGTATTATTGACGTCCATGGAAATGGTGTACCAGGTATGGGTATTGATGCTTTGCGAAATATCTTCAAAGGCCCCATCAAATATTTGTATTTTCGAGTCCACCAAACGAATCGTCGGACCAAAATGGTCACTCTGGGTATCAACAAGACTACTGAAATCACCAGCGTCTGTATCGGTCAGGTAAAGACTAAGGTCAGCAGCAGTGCTCGAGGTCAGGCGAAAATCGAAGGAAAAAGTAGCACTCCCGGAAATATCGCTGCCTAAAGCGACCCCGGTGTTAAAATTTGGGCTCCGCCCTGAGGTATCCAGAACCGTGTTGGATGCATTGGCAGGATCTGTCGTGGTGTTCCATCCGTTTCCATCCTCCCATCCGGAAAGCGGGCTTCCACCTTCAAAATCCGCAATCACAGCGGCTTGTGAAATACCCATGATCCCCATGAGAGGAAGAAGTGTGAAAATAAATGTTCGGGTGATGTTCATATCCATATCCTTGAATAAAAAGGGCTTTACGTATTTTCAAAATCTAAGCGATTCATCTGGTAATCTTCAAGCGCCGTTTTACATTACTCGTAATGCCAGCGCGTGCCCCCACCCTCCAAACCATCGCAGATCACATTGGTTGCTCCAAAAACACCGTCTCCTGCGCCCTCAGAAATGATTCGCGTATTTCCGATCGTATGAAAGCGGAAGTGAGGCGGGTGGCAAAAGAACTGGGCTACCGGCCGAACCCGCTGGTCTCCGCTCACATGCAAAGTTTACGGAAATCCCATCCCGCCAAGCAGTCCGCGACCCTCGCTTTCTTACATACCGGTGTCGAAAGCGATCTTTGGAGTCGCAGGAAATTTAGCGCCGAATTATTTCGTGGCGCGAGCGAGCGGGCTTCCGAACTCGGATACCACCTTACCCCGGTCTGGGCGGCGGAGCCAGGAATATCAGGCGAACGCTTGGGTGCGATTCTTCAGGCCCGGGGGGTGTTGGGACTGCTGGTACCATTGGTGGAAGACCCACAGGCTTTGAAGGGACTGAACTGGGACGAATTCGCTTCAGCCGCCATGGGATTTTCATTAACAGAACCGGCACTGCACAGCGCCGCCACTTTCTATCTACATGCGATTCCCGATGCGGGCAGGATGTTGATGCGTGCAGGAAATAAAAGACTCGGCATCCTCTTTTCACCCCGGTTGGATGCACGTTTCGACCATGCCTGGGAAGCAGGCAGCGCCATCGCCATCAGGCAATGCCGGGATCTAAAAATCCCGGTCACAGTTCTTCGTAAAGATTATATCACTCCGAAGGCATTACGAAATTGGCTCCTTCGTCACCGCATCGAGGGGTTAATCTCGGTCGGAAATACTAACATTTTCCTCGCGATCTCTGATATTCGGGATGATCTACCGGCGTCTTTTCGGCATCTTTCTGTCTTGGCGGATGAGCCGGAGAAAACGGCGGGACACGTTTGGGGCATCTATGACCGGGACTTGACCGGTATCGGCGCGGCATCAGTGGATTTGGTGGTCGGTCAACTGTATCGAAACGAGCGCGGCATCCCCCTCAAACGGAAAACCCTTTTGATCGAAGGGGAGTGGCGAATAAATGAAGTATAACCCGACGTTCCGCTGCCCCGCAGAGGAAACAGAAAGGCCATGCTTCTATTTAACTTCTATCACGAAAGGACCGGCTTCGAGAATCTCACTTTTTGCCGCAACAAATTTAATGCTGTAACCTTCTACCGGGGTTCTCCCGCCATAGAAATAGGTCATGATTGTCCCCAGATCCCCCCGTCGGTCAATCTCCAGCACCGGATCCCCCGGGTGGGTAATAATGACCATATCCCCCCTTGCGCCCCGCTGTTGCTTTTCATAATACGGGATTTTCTTCGCATTCTTCCCGTTACGGAAATCAATATTGTAATCTTTGAGTGCGGTGGGGAATTGTTGGAACGTAATCCCCGTTTCGGAGAAGCTGCCTTTATAGGATTCGGATTGTTGATCGTATTTCAGCACCCCTGGAAAACCAAGCGTATTGCTGAGGGTGAACATCTTCTGACTTTGCGATGATTTTTCAGTGGAAAAATGAAAACTGAAATTCTTCGAGTTTGTTTTGCTGGCAAAGAGCCGGATGATCACCCCTTTCTCAGTGGTAAGCCGCAGTTCGACTTCATCACCGCTTACAATCGGCTCGCCGTCCATCCCCGTAATTTTGATGCCATGCAACTTGCGCTCTATTTTTTCACCCATGCTTACTCTGAAAACATAGGGGTTCTGATTCAAAGGCTGGCCTGCCCGTAACATTTCCAAATGAAGCCAATCTCTCCGGGGGTAAATGTCATACCGGTAATGGACATTCTCAAAAGAATATACCGGCGCATTTTTTAATGCTGCCGCATGCTCTTTTTCAAGTTGTGCGAGGGATTTTTTGTCCAATACATTCAGAGGAACGTTGATGATTTTATTGTCCGCACCTTTGAGGGTAACCGTGTTCCCCTTTTTTGACACAAAACTCCCTTTGAAGCTGTGACCATTGCTACTGCTCCAGGTCAACACCTTCCCCGGGGCGGCATGGGAAATCGCGGCAAAACAACATAAGAAGATCCATATTTTCATGATGGTTCTTCTTTAAGCAAAGGTTGACAGCCGGAACAAGAAATTTCGTGGGCAGACCCGAATGGCACTCACTTAAGGCCATGCAGCAGCCCCGGAGAGGCTAACGCGTTTCGCCCGGGGCAAGCGACGAAGGCGTGCAGCTCTGGGAAAACAGATAACGACATACGGGCCCCGGAGGGATCCGGGCTTCACGGGGACTCACGCCAGAACCCTTTGCAAATGGTCGCCCGCACCCCTCCGGGGCGCCCAAAAGCCTCACCCGTGTACCCGGGGTTGCAGTCGTTCCTCCTTTACCCCGGGCTTACTGCGGTGCCCACCATCCGGGGGCATGTTTCTCATCATTTTGATACCAAGTATGGCTTAAGTCAGTGCCATTCAGAGCGGCCCCTTTCGCCTGTACTGGGGAAGGTGCCCCGGCTTGACAAGCGCAACTCAATTACCCAAGAATGCATACGGGTTCCCCCTCCACACGACCACAAAACTCCCTCTCACCCTCAAAGCATGAAAAACGATTTCCACTCCCTAAATTTGAATGGCCATGTATTCCATCTGAGAAAGCTCAGGTTTATTCTTATCGTTGGCCTGGTGTATTCGCTCTTTCCTCTCCCTGCGGAAAAAATATCGGATGAGTCGGTCCATGAGCTTTTCATCCTGTCCAGCCTGCAAAAAATGATTTCTTTCATGCCTGACCAGTATGTTGAGCGGACGTCTCTTCTGGTGGATGCGGTTCCATTTGAAAACAAGGAAAAGTTGAGTCAGTATATTGAAGCGAACATCAGAAAGGCCGTTGACCTGGAAGAATTAAATTCTTTTGTAAAAAAAGAACTCAAAAAAGAACTGACCGAAACAGAAGCGCAGGAACTACTCAAATGGTATTCCAGTGAATCCGGCAAACGGGTAATGTCGTTTCTTTCCGAATACAGGTCACTCCGTAAAACAAATGAGAAACTGGAAGACCTTGCTGAGGACTGGGTCGAGACCGATCTTGGAAAAACGCTAAAAAACAACTTCGAGGTTGTCGTCTATCCCGCAGAGATTCTTGAATGGTCGCAGGCTCTTGACTACATTACCAGAGTGTGGATCACAAAATTTATTCAGCCGGAAGCGAAACTTGAGCGCCGGGAGTTTGCCCGGAACATTTCCGAGTCATACAAAGAAATGACGGCTGATGATATTGAAGCCATGATACTGGCACCGTGGTACATTCTTCTGTCAGAAATGGAACCCCAGGATGTGGATGAGTACATTAAGTTTTCAAACACCAAAGCCGCCATCAAATTCAACCAGGCTATCTACAGAGGGGTTTTAAACTTTTTTGCGGCCCCCTACCGCGAACAGCTCCTTAAAATACAGGCAGATGAACTGAAAGAAGATTCCCCCTGAAAACGCTTCTCATGGAATGAATCGCTTTAGTCGCGGCGAGACGCCCGAAAACCGGAAGTTGAAGAGCCGTTAGACTAAAAGTCTGTTTTCTGTGGGCTGACTTCTGGCTTGCCTTGACTTTCCTGTCTTCGCCCTCCAGTCTTGCCTCAGGGTCGCTCCCCTCCCCATGCTGAAACCGCCTTTCGCAGCGACCACGCGAAAACGGTTCCCTGTCTATCAACCATAAATCCAAAAGTGCATGTCATATTCCACATCTTTGCTCAAACCGCGCATCCTCGCAGCACTGTTCTTTGTCGGAACCATTCTGAATGCGGCTCCAGCGATTCAGCTTAACGAATTTCCACGCGATAAAATGATCTTTGATACCGGTGCGCAGCTGGGGCTTAATTACGCGGTGCTGCCGCTCTCGGGAACTTGCGATACCGCCGGTGCCGTCATTGCAGCACGGGCGGTTTCGCTGGATGACGGGGGCGCGAGTTCGACCGATTGGGTCGAACTCGCCACCACGAAACAAGGCAAATGGTCCGGAAAGATCAACGTCCCCCGCAGCACGAGTTGGCTTCGGGTCGAAGTTCGAGTCGGGCAAGCCCCCGACGCCACCATTCAAATGGAAAACCGTTTCGGGGCCGGTCACGTTTGGGCAATCTACGAACAGTCCAACTGGGCGCGACTGCTCCAGAATAATTCCGCCCTGCCAAAGAACGACCCGCTTCACCATCCAGGCGACGTTTTTATTTTCAAGTCAAACGGTATGCGGATCGAAGTGGTCGACAATGGGAAATTCTCACCCTCCCTTGCCGCCATCGCCAACGCTCTTTCCGCAGAACGTCCAGGTGAAAAATTTGCCATCGCATTTCATACCCAAAGCGGCACAGACCCGCGCGATATGCTGACGACGAAGGAGGAAGATGCGCAATACGGCACAAACGGAAAACGCGACTGGAATAATGAGGTGGCTCTGCACAAAAACCTCACGGGCAATGACCTGACTCCGGTCGGGCTGGTCACGATTAATGGCTGGATCGCCTTTGGCGGAGGCCGGCCTAAAGTCGCAAATACTTTCACCCAGTTGTTTCTTGGCAAAACCATCGACGGCACCCCAGTGACCGCCGAGGCGATCAACATACCGCGACTCATGACGGAGTTCTACGACTGGACCTACACGCGCCTCGCCTGGGTGGGTCCTCACGGACGCGATAATATCGGCAAGAAAGCCGCGGACGTAAAATCACTCGCCGACCTCCCCGGCTATGGCCGCCGCTCCGATGAGGCCTATGAGAAGTTGGTCGATACCCTGCGCGCGAACTTCGGTCAACCCCACCTCCCTGAAACACTCGGAATCGTCATGGAAACGTACGGCGGCGTGCGCGGCGCCCCCAGGAAGAACAGCTGGTACGACTGGGCCCACTATGGCGGGAACACCAAAGACGGGCGTGAGATGCTCGCCCGCCTCGGCATGGCGGCCACTTTAAAAACCCTGGGGCTGGTTGACTGGCCCGTGCCCGTATTCAACCGCCGCTATGACGCCCCTGACGGCTCTTACGTCGACTACTGGATGGAGGGCTACAACATCACGACGCTGCGTCATTTGCGGGCCGCCAATGGCACACTGGGTGACTACGCCTCCGAAATTCCCCCAAGCTTCCCCCACCGCACCGAAGTCATGGGTTGGGAAATCAATGGCGTCCCGGCCGAACGGGTCGAACTGGTTAAAAACGCCGGAGGCTCCAGCAATAGAGGCGTGCGTGTCTACCCCAATCAGGGGATGGCACCATTCGACGCCAACTCTGAAATTGTTTACGGCCCCGGCAGTTACGTGGCCAATCAAATCCGTGTCGAAGATCCCCGCGACGGTATTCACCTGAACTATCCGGTCGTCGATGTCGGCCAAAAGGACCTGCCTGCCCTACCCATCCAACCACGCTCGAACCTGGGACTTCAATCGACGCCGAACTAGGTCGGGGCATTTCGGGCGCTAAGGAAATTTTGACTTCCTTTCATCCATATCATGCCCGGTTCGATAAGAGGACATGGGATATGCGGGGGGGGGCGGACGTAACGCCTTTGGCGTAAACAAATTTTATGGGGATGAGACCTGGGGTCATTTCGTTCCTCAACAACCCCAGGCTGTTTGACTTAACGCCTTTGGCGTATTTTATGGGTCAGTGCATTTCGTTGGGGGCTGGCCACAGGTTTTTGTTGGGCAAAAGGACCGCTTGACAGAATAGACCTCTCAGCCTTCACCGTATCAGTGACGGGGAATTGCGCTTTGCGCTTAAGTTCCCCGGTTGCCCCCCCCCTTCCCCCACCCCCCTCCAAAGAGGGGGGTACAGATTATGCAGAATACTTTACGATTAAACTCCTGCACATATATTTTTTATCGATTGAAGACTGATTAGGAACCTTTTCCTTGTCCTGTCATGTTTCACAATCCTCCTGACAGTTTTTGATTCAAGCCCCGCCTGACATCACCACGTGAAAAGCGGTTTCTTATCCATAAACTTAATCCCCGAAAACCATGAAAAAACACGCATCCTTTCTTCTTATCCACATCCCGATGCTGCTCCTGCTGACCACCGGAACACTTGCCACGGGATCGACTGTACCCGTCGATACTCTCAGTTTTCGCAATGGCGATCTGTTGTTTGATTCAATGAATACGAAAGTTTCAGGTCGATTTACCACCTCAGGGGGTGGAGACTTGATTATTTCGGAGGTGGTCATGCAGATCAAAAAGAATAGTGGAGATGATATCGCCGTTTCTATGAACATTTACGATCATGACGATTATCAACCGGGGGATACGATAATCGGGACATTGACCACGACGGACCTTGTCACTTCCCCCTCATACAACGACTTCACTTTCACCGGCGCGGTACAACTGGATCCAGACACGACCTATTGGGCTTCGGTCGTTTGGGATAGTGGAGGGTCTGGTGCAGTAGGAAGGTCGACCGGCGGATTCCTTTTGGACGACCCATGGTTGTCGGCGGCAGATTCTCAGTCGTCCCAATACATTAGTCATTTTAGCATGTGGATAGGCAGCAGTGAAAATATTTTAACCATGAAAATTACGGCCATTCCCGAGCCCGCCTGTGCAATCCTCGCCCTTTTCGGCATCGCACTCGCGATGCGGTGGCGGCGGGGCCTGAGAGTCAGTTAATATGAAAAGCGGAAGGCCGCAATGAAAGGTCAAGGTAACAAATAATGCAATGACATAGGTTACACGCTCATTGGTCGTTGAGGGCTGACCACAGGTTTATATTGTTCATCAACATCTTAAAACGGTGAACAGGGCGAAAAGCCCTCTTAAACGAATTTTTTATAGATGTTTTCAGGCGCTAAGAGAATTTGTTTTCGCGAGAATCCCCCTCCCAAAAAAGCTCCAGGGTTGGATGTCCCCCATAGCCCCCTACGGGTCCGGGAATTTCACGGCGTCTTTAAATGATTTTAAAATATCTGATAGCGAAGCATCAGTTTAGACGTCCCCACCTAATTTCGGCGGCGCCAGATCAAAAGAGTCCCCAGCGCCAAGCCTACCAACAGGAGGGAGGAGCCTTCGGGAATGACGGCCACATCATTGATACTGGTCCCGAAGCGGAATTCATCCATACTGAGGGAACTGGTCCCCCAAGAGGCTAAAGCGACACGATCAAATGAGAGAGAGCCGACTGTAATGCTCGCGTCAGCTGAACTCAATAATTCGGCGGTGGAGGGATTGCGCCAAATATTAATGGTATCGTCCCCTCCGTTGACCAAATTAAACTCCACCACATAATATTCTGCATTGGTATTCCGGGCACCCAGCGTTCCGGAGACGGTGTCATTGTTTGCGCGTGCCCAGACATCGGCGGCATTTCCACCACCGTCAGTTGAGAGGGCACCCAACTGAAAGGTACGAAAAGAATCGTGATTCCCTCCTAAATTCAGCCCAAATGCCATATACCGGGAAGCCACAGTACTTGAATCCTGACGGATAAAGCTCATGTAAAGGGTTTGAGTGGTGGCGTCACTATAGGTCGTATCAAAGTCCCGGTAAACACGGCCACTCCCACTGCCGACCACTAGATTCCCGGCCACCGATGGAGTTGCATCGGTCCCAGTCAAGCTCCCTCCCGAGAGGACATTCCAATCAGCCGAAGTCCATGCGCCCCCCCATCCTGCATCTAAAGCAGAACCTTTGCCAGAGAGCGATTCACCTCCAGCGTAGTCAAACTGATCGATGGCAATCGGGGCCGCAAAGACCCCACTTCCCAGTACAAATACCACACTAAATAAAATTCGGTTTTTTAAGGGATATATTTTCACGCCTCACTCCATTTACAAAAATAACAGTTAACTTAACCCAAACAAGCTACCCGTCTCAACGAAGAATACAATTATAATTCAGCGCAAGAGTCCAAGATCCAAAGCCGAAGAAAGTGCCTGCCCACAGAAAACAGACTTTAATCATTCGGGGTCATTCGGGGCTGACCACAGGTTTTTGTTGTAAATCAACATCTTAAAACGGGGATCAGAAAAAAAAGGCCTCTTAAACAAATTTTTTATAGGGGGTTCTGGCGCTAAAGAAATTTGTATTCGCGAGAATCCCCCTCCCAAAAAAGCTCTAAGGGTCGGATGTCCCCCCTTCTGCTGTTACAAGTGTTTCATACTGAGAAGAAAGCTGTGGCCAGCCTCCACTCGCAGGACCTTTCACAGAGAATACAGTAAAAATGATTGCCCTGTTCACGTGTGCTCTTTCAGGCAGAACCCATGCTCCCGGTATAAGCACGGGAAACTCTTCCGGTTTTGTATGTGCTGAAAGCTTGTGATTCTGAAATTTTTACGAAAGATTTATGTATGAAAAATATATTCAGCTTTCGGACCGCCGGCCGGTTTTTTCTGTTGTTTTGCGCAGGCCTCTCATCCTTTTTATATGCGAATACCCGGATTGAACTGGTGGACGAACAAATTTTATCCACCGAGGATGTTCTGCAGAACGTCACCGATGAAAGTGATAAAAAAGCATTTGAGCGGAAATTGAGTCTGCTTAAAAAAGAGCGGGAAATTCTGGTTCGCCGAATGTCCCTGCAGGCGAAAGAGCAGGCCCTGTCGGGAAAATTCAATCAGAACGCAAAGCAGCAGTTCACGGATTTTCTAAGCAGCATTGATTTCGGGGTGCAGGAGTACGAAAATAAACTGAAGACTTTAAAAGGACAGATTCAAAATCATATTGCCGAACGTGAAAATTTAGAAACTCAGATTGAACGCCTGAAGCTCGAAGGCGAAACCGGGGCGAACGCCTTAACCGAAATGGAAATGCAGCGGGATGTCCTGATCGAAGAAATGCGGGCCTTTCGTTTGGAACAGCGAAGTCTCGAGTTTAAGATCAGGCTGATTCAGGAAGGCGTCACCCTCAAGACAAATTTGGATGCGCTGCCGGTGAATCCGCGGCCGACCACCCGGAATCTATTTGAACTGCGGAGATATTTGCAGGGGCAAAAGAACGCAAAAATGGACACGGAAGTTCTGGTGGAGAATCTGAAGGAGCAAAGAGAAGGAATTCTCGAAGCGCAAAAGATTTCCAAAGCCCAACTGGAATCACTGGATGCAGAAATTTCGGTGCTGAATGATAAACTGTCAGGGATCAATAAACTGTTAAAAAAAGATGCGCTGTTGAGCCGGGCCCGGGCCCAGAAGCGGCTGGTTTCCCGAATTACCGATGCGGAAAATGCGCAGGTCCTGTTTTTAGAAAAAAGTATTGATACGCTCAGAGACACCTTGGAGCTGTATAAAAAAAACATCCACTTCCGTGAGGATTACAACAAAAAATATTTCGATGGGTATTTCCGCCGGATTTTAATTCCGCTGGCTTCAATTTCAGGTATTTTCATTTTGTATTTCCTGTTGAGCCGGATTCTTTTCCCCTTTGTCTTTGAAAGTGATGAATTGTTTAACGCCCGCCGACTCGGAGGATACAGTGTTGTCATCCTTTCGTTTATAATTATCAGCCTGTACTTTTTAGATGATTTGCAGGCGATTGCCACGGTCTTCGGAATTGCGGGTGCGGCACTGGTCATCGCTTTGCAGGATCTATTGTCCTCTATCGCCGGCTGGTTTGTTATTGTATCGAGCCGGAAAGTAAAGGTGGGCGACCGGGTGGAGGTGGAGGGAACCCGTGGCGACATTATCGACATCCAACTTTTACGCACCACCCTGATTGAATTAAATGAAGGGT
>CAKZLZ010000094.1 GCA_937127435.1 uncultured Verrucomicrobiota bacterium
GGTTTGCCGCCCGCCCCTCCGGCACCGAAGATATTTATAAAATCTACGCCGAGAGCTTCAAAAGCGAAGACCATCTGAAATTAATTCAATCCGAAGCCCAAGCTCTGGTATCGGACGTGATTGCGTAACGTAGGCATTCCAGCCTGCCTGCCCGAGCTGTCGCGCACGACAGTCAGGGCGATCACGAGTGCAAACCCGCAACCAAGGAACCCAGGGTTCGTACACGCAATTTTCAAACATATTTGTATTATTATGAATTATTGAGGATAATTTCGTCCTAAAGCTGTTGACCTATCAACAAATAGGTATGATTAGTCATTGAAAGGCTATTTATGGCGACAAAAACCCTCACTAAGTTGGATATACTGAATAAAGTTCCACCCTGTCTCGCAGGGCCGGAAGGTCGCTGTGCCAAACGACATGGACAAATCATGGAAGCCCTGGCCCGGTTGGCACGGGATTTAGGACAGCGAGTCCCCCTGCGAAGTAAATTTGCCCAGTGTTTGGCCGCATTGGAAGAGGAAACCGGACTTTCCAACAGCACCCTGATGTTGCTTTCACCCAATGGAGAAGAGCTCAGGGTGGAAGCGCTGGGGGCGAGTAAACGGGGAGCCGAGCACCCTGCCCGATACCGGCCGGGCGAAGGGATCACCGGGGATGTTTTAAAAACCGGAGAGGCTGTCGTGGTGTTAAACCTTAGCCGCGAACGAAAATTTAAAGACCGTATTCATCAGCGGCGGGAACTCGGCCTTTTGGAGGCCGGTTTTATTTGTGTGCCGGTTAAAATCGATGATACGACGGTGGGCACCCTTTCTGTCGACACCAAAGCAGACGATCCGGTACGCCTGAAAGAAGCACGGATGCTACTGGAAATTTTGGCAAGTATGGTGGCACAGGATGTCATGATGCAGCGAATGGTTTTGCTGGAACAGGAAATCGCCCACCAGGAACAGAAACATCGGGATGAATCCGTTGCGGGAAAAATTTCAGGGAAAATTGTCGGTGACAGTTCCGCCATGCGGGAGGTGTTTCAGAGAATCCGTCAGGTGGCCGTAAGTGACACCACCATTCTGATCCGGGGAGAAACCGGAACCGGCAAAGAATTGGTTGCCTCCGCGATTCACGAACAGAGTCCGCGAAAAGATAAACCTTTTGTTAAAGTCAACTGTGCCGCCCTGAGTGAAAGCCTGCTGGAAAGCGAATTATTCGGCCATGAAAAAGGCGCATTTACCGGTGCCCTTTATCAGCGGAAAGGCCGATTGGAAGAGGCCGAAGGCGGCACCATCTTTCTGGATGAAATCGGGGACTTTTCCCCGGCAATTCAGGTAAAACTGCTGCGGGTTCTGCAGGAAAAAGAATTTGAACGGGTGGGGAGCAATCAAACCCTTACCGCAAACGTCCGCATATTAACTGCGACCAATGTAGATCTGGAGTCTGCAGTGAAGAGCGGAAGTTTCCGGGCGGATTTGTTTTACCGGATCAATATTTTTCCCATTCATGTGGCCCCCCTGCGTAAACGGAAAAGTGACATTCTGCTGCTGGCCAACTACTTTGTGGACAAGCATGCCAAAAAGATCGGAAAGCCTGTGGGTCGGCTATCCACTCCGGCGATCAATATGCTAACCGCATACCATTGGCCCGGTAATGTTCGGGAATTGGAGAACTGTATTGAATACGCGATTCTGATCACAGGAAATGAAACCATCAAAGGCCAGGATCTGCCGGCCACTCTTCAGTTTCCCGGCCATATAGAAACCGAGGAGGCTATCAGCCTGAAAGATCGGGTAGAAGTGGTGGAACGGGACTGTATTGTGGATGCACTGAAACGTTACCATGGTAATGTAACCGCCGCGGCACGCGAGTTAGGCATTACCGCAAGGATGGTGCGCTACAAAATTCAGAACCTGAATATTCCGGCGGCAGATACGTTTAAAAAACGTAAATAAGCCTCTGCATATTCCACACTTCCTTACAACACCATGAGAATCTCCCTTCTCGTTTTTTGGAACGTATAAATTTTCAGTGGGAATCATTGGTAGTCTCTTCATCGGAAGAGAACGTTCTCTTCTAGAGGGCTCCCATGAAACATCATCGCACCCCGAAGGAGGTGCTTTCACCGTAGCATGGGGCAACGCCCCATGAAGGGTCGTATTGTCCATTTTGCATCCTGTAGGGATGCTTTACCTTTCAACTCCCGTCAAGGCCCCACCCTTATCAATCCCAAACATATTCTTCAGCTTTATCTCTTTGAAAAGGGCCAAATAGAAAAGCCCGTTTCCTCTCTACCCGTAAAAAAATCAAAACGAAACGAGCAGAAGATAAGTCATCCCTTCAGGATGGGTAAATTTTAGATCTGTATTCCCGGGGTGCCCCGCTGTCGCGGTCAACCCCGGGCTACGGTAATACGACCCTTTCAGGGTCTTAATTTATAAGACTCAATTCACTTCGCACTCAAAACCCTGTCGTCTCATTTTCTCCAGGTAAAAATGACGAAAGGTATGTGGTTTGATTCACCCTGTCAGGCCTAACAACTATTTCCCTTAAAACCAAAATCTGACAAGATTGTCAGAAAACATTTGGTTTACTTATTCCAAAATTCAGACTCCTGTAGGTTATTTTTTGATATAGGCCATTATTTTAGGGTCTTGGGTTTCGAGTGACAAAAAGTGGCATGGGCTTTGCTAACTTTGTGATGTCACCAAAGTAAAATAACTGAAACCTAAAAAGGTAAAGCCCCTATGAAACTGATCGCCTCCCTGCAAACCATCCTCAACCGTCAAGCCGAGCATGAACGTTTTGCCTCGGCCTCCTATTTGGCACTGGCCCATTGGTGTTCCGATCAGGAATACAACGGCTTCGCCCGGTTTTTTCATTCCCAGGCCGAAGAAGAAACCGAACACATGTTGAAGCTCCAGTCCCACCTTCTCGACCGGGAAGCCAAACCGGTTCTGGAAGCCATGCCCGCACCTGTAAATGAGTTTTCAAATCTGACAGCTGCCGCCGAACATGCGCTGGAGCTTGAACGGGAAAATACCCTGGGCATAGAAACGGCTTACGCGGCGGCCAATGAAGCGAACGACTACGCCGCTCAAGCCCTGCTCCAGTGGTTTATTACCGAACAGGTGGAGGAAGAAGCCTGGGCCACCAAGATGGTTACCCTCTGCAAACGTGCGGAATGCAGCGGCGCTATTTATAATTTAGACCGTCACATCAACAAAGAATTAGCCGAAGAGGGGTAGGGCTTTGCTGTATGCCCGCCCTCTCCTGCATCCGGCCGAATGATTTGGCACAGCCCCTGAATATCCGAAGCGCGCAAGCCGGCGATCTGAATCGTTGTTCTGAATTGTTGGGACAACTTGCCGCGCTGGAACCGGTATTCCTGGATGACCCGGCAATACGGCGAAAAGGTTTAGAAGCCTTGCTTGCACAGAATGATGCCGTAATTTTATTGGCTTGTCTCAATCAAAAAATCATCGGCATGCTCACGTGTCAAATCGTGATCAGTACCGCAAAGGGTGGTCTGGCCGGACTGGTGGAAGATGTGGTCATTGATCAGCCTTACCGCGGTCAGGGCTACGGATCCATCTTGTTGAATGCACTGCAGACATGGGCAGAGAAAAAAGGTCTCCTGCGTCTCTGTCTCCTTGCCGCCCCCGACAATATTGCCGCGCAACATTTCTATCTAAAGCATCACTGGCAACCCGGCTCGATGCATGCTTGGTACCTGGGGATTGATGATGAGTGATCCCGTTCTCTCACCCGAACCCCAACCGCATGGAGAAGCAAGTCACGAATGGTATAATCTCCACGCATCCATTCCCACCCGCTGCAGGGTGCCCGCCCGCCACATCGCCAGTAAAGCCTTTCAAGAACATCCCATCGACCTCGATATCGAATGGGTCCGTGAAGAGCACGCGGGATTTTTCGATGCCCTTTCCCAAATTCAAGAACCGGCGGAACGGGCACAGTTTTTTCACGACTATGCCCTATACCGGTTTTGGGCCAATGAACCGGAGGAAAAACGTCCGGACAAAAAAGAACAGGCCCGCCGCGGATATATTTCGCTGCTGAGGGGTTGGGGATACGACAGCAACAGCCATTCCGGCGCGGTGTTGAAAGGCTGGGCAGAGCAACGATTCGGATTGCGTCCCATATGGCATGGTCATTTACTGGAAAGCCCCGAGCAGGATGAACAGTATTTCAGCGCCCGCCTGCGCGGCTACCTTTACGGCATCGGGATGCAATTGGATTTGCTCTATTGTTATTGCCAGGACGAGTTACACCGACGCCACGAAAGAGAGCTTCACTTAACCCTGTATCGCGGCTGTTACGATCCTGACCAACATATTGTCAGCCGTGACGATGTGGGCGAAGTGGTGGAATTCAATGCCGTGAGCAGTTTTACCGATGACCGTGAAATCGCCTGGGAGTTCGGTTCAACGGTCTGGCGGGTAAAAGTCCCATTGTCTAAAATCATGCTGGCACCCGGCATTCTGCCCCCTCAACTCCTGCAGGGAGAAAGAGAATATCTGGTGTTGGGCGGAAATTACCGGGTGAAACAACTCCTCTTCTAAAAGCGTATGACAACTCTGGCGACAAATTTTAATAACACAGCCACCCTCCCCGTGGAGGCCGGGATTATCGAAAGCCTGACCGACCGGATTCTGGGAGGAATATTCGGACTGTTATTGGGTGACGCATGTGGCGTTCCGGTTGAATTTTCGCCACGTCCCGAACGGGATCGTGACCCTGTAGTCAATATGCGCGGATGGGGATGCCATTCCCAACCGCCCGGATACTGGAGTGACGACGGAGCATTGACCCTTGCACATATCGCCGCCTTTCTCGATTCGGAGGGTTGGGATCCGGAAAGCCACATCCGGGAATTTTCCGAGTGGTATGAAAAAGGAAAACACAGTGCAGGGGGATTTGCGTTTGATATTGGCGAATCCACATCCCGCGCGATTCTTCGTCATCTCAGCGGCAGTCCCTGGTACGCCTGCGGTTGCCGGGGCGTTTTCGATAATGGCAACGGCTCTCTCATGCGTATGCTGCCGGTGGCACTTTGGCTTTGGCAGGCTCCTCCGGAAACCCGAGCTCTGATCCTTTCAGAAGCCAGTGCCCTGACCCACGGACACCGTCGTTCTGAACTCGCCTGTATTTGGTATGGTGAATTCTGTGTCGCCATGCTCGCGGGTGCCGATATGCATGACGCACAAAACCTGGCCCGCCAAAACACCGCGCCCTTCCACCTGGAAAAAGAATGGCAGCATTTGGGTGGACTCACCCGGGGACGGTATTTTCAAAAGTCACGGGACGAGATCAAAAGTACCGGCTATGTGCTGGATTGTCTCGAAGCGGCACTCTGGTGTCTGGAACAACATGATGACTTTACCGACACCATTCTCGAAGCCGTCAATCTTGGCGGTGACACCGATACCACCGCCGCAGTTTGCGGGGGGCTGGCCGGGATGCGTTGTGGCTATTCCGGCCTTCCGGAGGCCTGGCTGACCGTCCTTCCCATGCAGGCATACTTGCACGACCTTGCCCGGGATTTCGCAATTCAAACCGTCGGTAAAAATCTGATCCTCACCTGACTCCCCAAAAAACTCTGAACCCCATTCCCAAAAATAAACGAAGGACCCTGCCATGAAAATGATTGAAGCTGTTATTCAACCCTCCAAACTCGAAGCCGTAAAATTGGCGCTGAGTAAAGTAGATGTCATTCGATTGACGGTAGGAGATGTTCAAGGCTTCGGCCAACAGAAAGGTCACACGGAAGTCTATCATGGTCATGAATACACCGTGAACCTGCTACGCAAAGTCATGTTACGCATTGCCGTAAACGATGAATTTGTTGAGCCCACCCTCGATGCCATCATCGAAGCCGGCCGCAGCGGTGAAGAAGGTAAAATCGGGGATGGCAAAATATTTGTCATGCCCCTGGAAGATTGTGTGCGCATCCGCACCGGTGAACGGGGGTCGGATGCCATTTAAAGCAATGGCCCCCCGCTCTCTCAGCCGGCCAGGGTATATTCGGCTTTGTTTTTTTCCAGAATCTTAATGTAATTCGCACGCTCAAAGGTACTGGGATCCGCGACCGCACTCTGGCTCATAGATCCTTTGAGTTGCTCGACAGATTCATATTCACGTTCTTCCATCCACCGGGTCATGCCGTCGATAAGCGTGGTGACATATCCGGGGCCTTTGGTGATCAGACTGGAGGCGGTCATGGTCACATCCGCACCCGCCATCAAATACTTCAACACCTCCAGATGGGTCTCCACACCGGTGGTGGCCGCCAGAGAGGTTTCAAGCCGGTTTTTCAGCACCGCAATCCACAACAAAGGTAGTCGGATTTCATTGGCTGTGCTTAGGTTTAAATCCGCAGTCACCTGCAACGCGTCCAAATCATAATCGGGCTGATAAAAGCGGTTGAACAGCACCAGGCCGTCCACCCCCGCCTCCACCAGACGTTTGGACATATTGGCCACCGAACTGAAATAGGGACTCAGCTTCATGGCCACCGGAATATCCACGGATGCCTTTACGGCGGTCAAAACATCCAAATAGCGCTGTTCCACCTCCACACTGCTTTCGTCCAGATCGGTGGCGACCGCATATACATTCAACTCCAGTGCTTTGGCTCCGGCATCCTGTATTTTTTTTGCATAGTCGATCCAACCGGCATTGGTGACGCCATTTAAAGAGCCGATCACCGGTATGTCGAGGGCCTCGGATGCATCCGAAATCAAATTCAGATAAGCCTCCGGACCGACATTGTATTAAGAAGATCTGGGGAAAAATTCCAGCGATTCCGCAAAGCTGTCGGTTCCAAGGTTCAACATGTCCTCGAGCACATCCGCTTCGGCGCGGATCTGCTCTTCGAACAGGGAGAACATCACAATTGCACTGGCACCGGCATCCTCCAGTTTCTTCATGTGATCTATATTTTGTGAGAGCGGTGACGCAGAAGGGACAATGGGATTTTTAAGATCCAATCCCAAGTAAGATGTGCTGAGATTCATAACGATTTCCAAGGGTTGAGTGAGTGATACAGATTTGCTTATACGCCCGCCGCCATCCGCTCATAGAGCTTCCAACGGTCATTGATGTAGGACTGCCCTTCCTTCAGTAGCTGACTGGCCCGTTCGGGATCGCGCAGGCTCATCATTCGATAGCGCAACTCATTGTACGCATATTCCTTGAGGGGAATCGACGGGGGCTGGCAATCCAGCTGGAAGGGATTCTGATCGGTATTGGCCAGGCGGGGGTCATAGCGGAAGAGCGGATAGTGACCGCTCTGCACCGCCAGTTTCTGCTGCTGCAAACCGCCTTTCATATCGATGCCGTGCGCAATACAGTGGGAGTAGGCAATGATCAGCGAAGGACCGTCATAGGACTCGGCCTCCACGAAGGCACGCAGGGTCTGACGGGGCACCGCGCCCATGGCCACACGGGCCACGTAGATATTTCCGTAACTGGCCGCGATCATGCCCAAATCTTTCTTGCCCTGGGTTTTGCCCGCAGCCGCAAACTTGGCCACCGCCCCGATCGGCGTCGATTTCGACATCTGACCGCCGGTGTTGGAGTAGACTTCGGTGTCGAGGACCAACACATTGACGTTCCGGCCGCTGGCCAGGACATGGTCAAGTCCGCCGTAACCGATATCGTAGGCCCAGCCGTCACCGCCCATAATCCAGACACTGCGGTGAACCAGCATATCCGCAAGCGTATCCAACTGCCGCGCATCCAGATTTTCAATGTACGCTAGCTTTTCTTTCAGCAGAGCGATACGGTTCCGCTGTTCGATCAGCTCGGCTTCGGTTTCACGGCCGGCCTGCAGAATTTCATCCACAAAGCTGTCTCCCAGATCGGGTCTGAGTTTATGAAGAAGCTCGGAAGCAAACTGCTTCTGACGGTCGATGGTCAAGCGGTACCCCAACCCGAATTCAGCGTTGTCCTCAAACAGGGAATTACACCAGGCGGGACCGCGTCCGTTTTTATCCGTGGTGTACGGAGTGGTCGGCAAATTGCCGCCGTAGATGGAAGAACAGCCGGTGGCATTCGCAATGATCGAACGGTCACCGAAAAGCTGAGTCATGGCTTTAACGTAAGGCGTTTCGCCACAACCCACACAGGCACCGGAGAATTCAAACAGCGGGTCAATAAACTGTAGATCCCGGGGCATATTCAAATTGAGGGCACTGCGGTCATTCTCGGGAATGCTATGGAAGAACTTCCATTCCTCCCGGTTGCTTTTCACCAACGGATCTTTTTCATCCATGTTGATCGCTTTCAGACCCACCTGGGAGCGGTTTTTGGCCGGACAAATTTCCACGCAAACCCCGCAGCCGGTACAGTCCTCGAAACTAAGCTGCATGGTGAAACGCCGTTCATCCGGCAGATTCGGTCCCCGGGCCTTGGCCGCCTTGAAGGTTTCCGGCGCATCCTCCAGCCGTGATTCGTCGTAAGTGCGACTACGAATGACACCATGGGGACAAACCATACTGCACATTCCGCACTGGGTGCAGACCTCAGGATCCCAGACCGGCACCTGCAGGGCAATATTGCGTTTTTCCCATTTGGAGGTTCCCAACGGAAAGGTGCCATCAACCGGCATTTTACTCACCGGAAGGTCGTCTCCCCGGTCGGCCAACAGGGTGGCAGTCACATCTCTCACAAAATCAGGTGCTTCTTCTGACACCACCGGAGGCATTTCATGGCCGTTCATATCCGAGGGAATTTTCACCTGCTGCAGATGAGCCAGCGAATGATCCACCGCGGCAAAATTCTTCTCGACGATGGCCTTCCCTTTCTTGCCGTAGGTTTTCTCAATGGCCTGTTTAATTTTATCAATCGCCTCTTCACGGGGCAGCACCCCGGAAATCGCGAAAAAACAGGTCTGCATCACGGTATTAATCCGGGTGCCCATTCCGCTTTCCTTGGCCACCTGATAGCCGTCGATAATAAAAAACTTGAGCTGAAGCTTCCGGATTTTCTCCTGTACCAGGCGGGGAAGATGTTCCCACACGGTCTCAGCGGAATAAGCCGTGTTCAACAGAAAGGTGCCCCCGGGAGCGGCGTGTTTCAACACATCCGTCTTGTCCAGGAAGGTAAACTGATGACAGCCAATAAAATTCGCGGACTGCACCAGATAAGAGGAACGGATAGGATCCGGACCAAAGCGTAGATGGGAAACGGTGCGCGAACCGGCTTTTTTGGAGTCGTAGACAAAATATCCCTGGGTGTAGAGATCGGTTTCACCGCCGATGATTTTGATGGTGTTTTTGTTTGCACCCACTGTGCCATCCGAGCCCAATCCGAAAAACATGGCCCGGGTGGTTTCATCTTTTTCCGTAATGAACGACGGATCATAGTCCAGACTGGTGAAGCTTACATCATCATTGATCCCCAGGGTAAAATGATTTTTGGGGTTCTTTTTGGATAATTCATCAAAAACGGCTTTCACCATCGCGGGGGTGAATTCTTTGGAAGAGAGACCGTAGCGGCCGCCAATCACGCGTGGCATGGATCCCACCGGCAGGCGTCCGTCCATCAAGGCCTCTCCCAGTACGGTCAGTACATCCTGGTAAATCGGCTCCCCTGCTCCACCGGGTTCCTTGGTCCGGTCAAGCACGGCAATGGATTTCACCGACTCCGGCAGCGCCGCCAGAAAATGTTCGGGAGAAAACGGACGGAACAAATGGATTTGAACCAACCCGACCTTTTCACCCTGCGCCACCAGATGCGCCACGGTCTCCCGGGCGGTATCAGCACCGGAACCCATCAGGATGATCACCCGTTCGGCATCTTCAGCCCCGGCATATTCAAATAAATGATACGCCCGCCCGGTCTGTTCCGCAAAACGGTCCATATATTCCTGCACGATACCGGGCATGGCGGTATAAAACGGATTCACCGTTTCACGTCCCTGAAAATACACATCGGGATTCTGGGCGGTCCCCCGGATTACCGGGGCATCCGGGGTCAGACCACGTGCGCGGTGTGCGAACACCAGTTCATCATCAATCAGGGCCTTCACCACTTCATCGGGGATATATTCAATTTTCTGAATTTCGTGGGAGGTGCGGAACCCATCGAAAAAATGCATGATCGGAATCCGGGATTTCAGGGTGGCCCCCTGAGAGATAAGGGCCAGATCATGGGCCTCCTGCACCGAACTGGAACAGAGCATACTCCATCCCGTACTGCGGGCGGACATCACATCGGAATGATCTCCGAAAATCGACAAAGCCTGCGCAGCCAGAGAACGGGCGGTGACATGGAACACCGTGGGCAACAGTTCCCCCGCGATTTTGTACATATTCGGGAGCATCAGCAGCAGCCCTTGAGATGCGGTAAAGGTCGCGGTCAGGGCTCCGGTCTGCAACGCGCCGTGAACGGAACCGCTGGCCCCCCCTTCACTCTGCAATTCCACCACATCCGGAACGGTTCCCCATATATTTGTTTTTTCCTGACTGGACCATTCATCTGCCAACTCCCCCATGGTAGAAGACGGGGTAATAGGGTAAATCGCGCAGACTTCGTTGCAGCGGTGCGCGATACTGGCAGCGGCTTCGTTACCGTCGATACTGATCTTGTGCGTTTTCATAATGGGGGATTTTCCCGTCGGGTTGTTTTGGATGTGACGATTCTAATGGTGCATTCCGGAGGAATCGTGGCTCCAAGGTTATGCAGTAATTTTAATCGCAGAGACCGGGCATTCGGAGGCAACGCTTTTCACGGACCCTTCCAAATCTGCGGGCACAGGCGACACTTTTACGGCGGCCAGATAGGTTGTAAGGTTCAGTTCAAAAATATCCGGGCAACTAATAACGCATTCTTCGCAACCAGTGCAGAAATTAGAGTCAATTGAGGCAATCATAGGTTTCTTGGTTTTGGGGTTGTCTGTTCAGATGGTTATATCCATCATTCAATGATGGAATTGCAAAGAGGGTAGCACAGGGCATGCCAACACCATGAAACCGACTACAAAAACCACATAGTCCCCTCTCTTTGCCTAAAAATAAAACTTCGATCAGAAAACTCCTACCGTCAGCGCATCTATTTTTTCTGACAGATTTGTCAGATTGTCCTGCAGAGGGGAAAGAAATGTTCGAATTCAGTGAATGAAACAAAAGAACAAAGGGTAAGAAGGAATAGTACAATCGTTAAAGATACAAGAGCCATTATATGATATATTTATACTCTGACCCTACTGAGAATAGGTTTGGGTGAAGTCTTCAGGAAACAGAGTTATCAGGAAAAGTGGCCGCGAATTGTAAACAGTTCTTAGCCACAAAAAGGCACAAAAATAATACACCCCCTATAACCCCGCTCTGAAACAGGTTCATATAAATAACCATGTATATTTTGCTGAAACCATTTGGGACTCAAAATCTGTTTGCCCGGAACGGGGCTATAGGGGAGGAATTTTTTTGTGCCTTTTTGTGGCCAAAATAACACAACAAGCTGCAAAAAGATTATTCCATATTATGAATGGCCTTGCGCTCAATAAAGCGGTCATCGGAACGATGGATGGACGCAATATCAGCATCTTTCCCTTCCAGCCATCCACTTACCGCATCCAGACGGTTGTCCACATTCCGGAAGAACGGTTTGATGTCGATAAGCGGAGAACCGTTGAGCATATCGGCCCCTTCAAAATATAGTTTATTCCCGTCCACCTTTTTCACTTTGACCGTGGAAAGACCAATGGAAGCCGGTCGCGCAGGTGAACGGGTGGCGAAAACACCGTGCTCCTTGTTATCCATAAAGGGGGTAATGATGAGTTGTACCTCTTTTTTCATTTCATGCAGATGGAACAGCAGCATGACGTGGGAAAAGCCATCGACATCTTTGAGGCCTTCCGAAAATTCAGGAAAGAGTTCGGCCACTCCTACATCCTGACTCCCCACCGGCTGCACCGGAATATTATCGACTGCGTGATGTGGTGTCCGGAGGATCCCGATCAACTTCAAGGTTACTTCTTTACTACATGTTTTTTTCATATCCTGCTCCTGGTTATGGTTTGTATGTAAGCACAAGTTATGCCAGTGCTTGGCGCTATCAGAGTCATGGTATTATAATCTATCCCCAGGCAGAGCTCTGAAGGGATAGTCTCTCCAAAACCTGATGCGCAAAGCCGGGAGGGAGGAGGATCGGCAGAAGAAGGTTGCCCTCCTTCTGCCGGTGTCACGGCTCACCAGCGGCTAAAGACCATAGCTTTCCCGCAAGTCGGATTCGGTCGGCAGACTGTCGTAGACCTCGTCGTTGGGTCCGACCCATTTTCCTTCTTCATTCTGTTTCAACTCCACGGGCGTTTTAGATCCGTTGGTGTTCTCGATCCACAGCGTATGGACGGACGGACTGGCAGTCTTGGCTTCAACATTCGCACCGCCAGGTAAACCGTAAACAGGCTCCAACTGGGACTCGGTGGGAAAGGTCTCGTAGTACTCCCCTTTGGGTCCAATCCATTGTCCATCATCCGCAGGCACCAGTTTAACCGGCGTTTTGGAACCATTCGGATTTTCCAGCCAAACCGTAACGGTTTGTTTGGTAACCGTTTTGGGTGCAGACTTCACCACGGTCACCACTTCGGCCACCGGCTGATTCACCACCACATATCCCCCTCGGGATTTTCGGTAGTAAGTGTTACCAATCACATAATAGGTTTGGCCTGAAACCACTTCCACCTGGCAATCCACCGGCAGAGTCGGTACCAAAATGCCCACCGGCGCCTCCACCACCACGTAGCCGTCGATGTTCCATTTTAAGAAGACACCTGCATGAAAAAACAATTGCCCATTCCCATAAGACAATGAAATGGCCCCGCGGGGGACAAACGGTACCTGATGGCCCGGATTGCCAACCTTCCGGGAGCTGCGCGTTTCGTGACGTGGAGACGGCGCTTGCGGTTTGGGAGCCGCATAGGTATTGACACCTCCCGCGAGCAAAACGATTGCGAGAGGGATTTTGAATGATGATGTAACGGTGTTCATGATATACTCCAGTATTGTTATTGATTTTAAGAATGATCTACTGAGCAGAATGCTCAGGTCACCTTGGCTTCATTTCATGGGCAAATATACACGGGCCAACCTTTAGAATTCATGAAGACCGAACATTCATTTATTTTTTCCCCAAAAGCCTTTCGGCACCGCCCCAAATTTACATGGAAAGCACATTTAAAGACCGACCCTTATTTTACACAGGGTATTACAGGGTCTAAGAGGGACAGGTCGGGCATTCGGGAAACTTTCTTCCCCTCCCCCTGAAATCGGTCAATATTGTCAGATTTTTTCCCGGGCAAAATCGACACCTGAAAAACTAAACCATAAAATAACCCAGCGTTTATTGGGGGTTTATTATGTTTCCCCACTGTCCGCCCCCTGTCTCCGTATAAGTTGGCACAGCCGTTGCTAAGGGTTCAAGCACCGACGAACTTAACCACTAAACATATCTCGGAGATAAATAAAATGACCACAGCAGTACTTGAACCTGAAGCTACCAAAGAAGCAAAAAAAACTTTCCGCAAAGTTGCCATTTACGGCAAAGGCGGAATTGGAAAAGCCACCACCACCCAGAACACGGTTGCCGCTCTCGCGGAAATGGGCCGTAAAGTGATGGTCGTGGGTTGCGATCCCAAAGCGGATTCCACCCGTCTCCTTCTCGGCGGTCTCGCCCAGCGTACCGTTTTGGATTCCCTGCGTGAAGAAGGGGAAGATCTGGAACTCGAAGACATTATGAAAGAGGGATATGGCAACACCCTTTGTACCGAGTCCGGCGGACCTGAACCCGGTGTGGGCTGCGCAGGACGCGGTATCATTACTTCCATCAACATGCTCGAACAGCTGGGTGCCTATGAAGATGACAAGGAACTCGACTACGCCTTCTACGACGTACTCGGCGACGTGGTCTGCGGCGGATTCGCCATGCCGATCCGCGAAGGAAAAGCCGAAGAGATCTACATTGTGGTCTCCGGTGAAATGATGGCCATGTACGCGGCCAACAACATCTGTAAAGGCATTGTGAAATTTGCTGAAGCCGGTGGTGTGCGTCTGGGCGGATTGATCTGCAACAGCCGTAATGTTGACCGCGAAGAGGATTTGATTGTGGAACTGGCCCGTCAGCTGGGCACCCAGATGATCCATTTCGTTCCCCGGAACAACGATGTACAGCGCGCTGAAATCAAACGGAAAACGGTCATCGACTGGGATCCGGAATGCAGCCAGGCGGATGAATACCGCGCTTTGGCCAAGGCCATTGATGCAAACGAAAAGTTCGTCGTGCCCACACCGCTG
Source organism: uncultured Verrucomicrobiota bacterium (assembly GCA_937127435.1). Classification (GTDB taxonomy): domain Bacteria; phylum Verrucomicrobiota; class Kiritimatiellia; order SS1-B-03-39; family UBA6053; genus UBA6053. Next base: position 14,307 of record CAKZLZ010000094.1, read on the forward strand.
GAAATTGAGCAGCTGGAAGAACTGCTGATCAAATTCGGTATGTTTAACTAACCAACGTACTATTTATATACCTAACGGAGAAATTCCATGAGTACTGAAAAGCCCTCTCTTGAGGAACTCAAAGAAGAAATGGTCAGTGCCTACCCCAGCAAGGTGGCAAAAAAACGGGCAGGACAGATTTTGCTGAACGATGTAGCAGAAGACGGCACTGTTCCCGAAATCAAAGCCAATACCCGGTCAACCCCGGGAATTATCACCCAGCGCGGCTGCTGCTATGCAGGCTGCAAAGGGGTGGTTCTCGGACCGACCCGGGATATCGTAAACCTGGTTCACGGCCCTATTGGCTGTAGCTTCTATGCCTGGCTGACCCGCCGGAACCAGACCCGTCCGCCTACGGAGGAATCTGATAACTTCATCAACTATATGTTCTCCACCGACATGCAGGACAACGAAATCATCTTCGGTGGTGAAAAGAAACTGGCGGAGGCCATCCGGGAAGTTTATGACAACTTCAAACCCCGGGCCATCGGCGTTTTCTCCACCTGTCCGGTGGGTCTGATCGGAGATGATGTGCATGCCGTTTCCCGCAAGATGTCCGAAGAGTTGGGAATCAATATCTTTGGATTCTCCTGTGAAGGTTACAAAGGGGTTTCCCAGTCCGCCGGTCATCACATCGCGAACAACCAGTTGTTCAAACATGTGATTGGGCGCGGCACCGAGGCACCGGAAGGAAAATTCCGGGTGAATCTCCTGGGTGAATACAACATCGGCGGTGACGCTTTTGTTCTGGAGGATATTTTCGAACGCTGCGGGATCACCCTGTGTTCAACTTTCAGCGGAAATTCATCCATCGATCAGTTTGAGCGTTCCCACCTGGCGGACCTCAACCTGGTGATGTGCCATCGTTCAATCAACTACATTGCGGAGATGATTGAAAACAAATACGGCACCCCCTGGTTCAAAGTGAACTTTATTGGACCTGATGGATCCGCCAAAGCGTTACGTAAAATCGCCGAATACTTTGATGATGACGAACTCCGCGCCAACGTGGAAAAAGTCATTGCCGAAGAAATGGTGGCCGTAGAAAAAGCCAAGGCCCTCTACACCCCGCGTCTGCAGGGCAAAAAAGCCATGCTCTTTGTGGGCGGCAGCCGGGCACACCACTATCAGGACCTGTTCGCGGAAGTGGGCATGGAAACCGTCAGTGCCGGATATGAGTTTGCCCATCGTGACGACTACGAAGGACGGGATGTACTGCACTCCATCAAAGTGGATGCGGATTCCCGTAACATCGAAGAACTTACGGTGACCGCGGATCCGGAAGAATACCGTCCGGAAAATGCGGATATCAAGCAGTCCCGCGAAGAAGCCGGCATGGCGTTTTCGGACTACGACGGCATGATGCCGGAGATGAAAAAGGGCAGCCTGATCATCGACGATATCAGCGAACACGAAACCGAAATCCTGCTGAAGAAAGTCAAACCCGACATCTTCTGCGCAGGCATCAAAGAGAAGTACGGCGTCCAGAAATTCGGAATCCCCTGTAAGCAGCTTCACAGCTACGATTACGGCGGACCCTATGCCGGCTTCTCCGGAGCCGTAAATTTCTTCCGGGACATCGACCGCATGGTCAATGCTTCGGTCTGGAAACATCTTAAAGCCCCCTGGGCCAAAGGAGCCTGAGGAATTCGTATCACTCTGACCTCATCAAATAAGGAAATATCATGACACTCTTAAGACATACCAATACCGACATCAAACCCCGCAAGGCCCTGACCGTCAACGCGGCCAAAACCTGCCAGCCCGTGGGTGCGATGTATGCGGCACTCGGCATTCACCGTTGCCTCCCTCACAGTCACGGCTCACAGGGCTGTTGCTCATACCACCGCAGTGCACTCACCCGTCATTACAAAGAACCGGTGATGGCTGCGACAAGCTCCTTCACCGAAGGGACTTCCGTTTTCGGTGGACAGGCCAACCTGCTTAAATCCATCGAAACCATCTTCGAGGTCTATGCGCCGGATGTGATTGCAGTCCACACCACCTGCCTTTCGGAAACCATTGGGGATGACCTCCCCCAGATCGTCTCCAAAGCGGATGACAAAGGTTTCATCCCGGAAGGTAAAATGGTGATTTACTGCAACACCCCGAGTTACATCGGATCCCACGTCACCGGATTTTCGAATATGGTGAACGGAATGGTGAAACTCCTTTCGGAATCCACCGGTGAAAAGACAGGGACCTATAACCTGATCCCCGGCTGGGTGGAGCCTTCCGATATGCGGGAACTGAAACGGCTCATGTCCGTAATGGGACTGAATACCATTATGTTCCCCGACACCTCTGATGTAATGGATACCCCGCTGAACGGAGACCGTGAATTCTATCCGGAAGGTGGAACCACCGTCGAAGAGATCAAAGCAGCCGGTGACAGTTCCGCCACCTTTGGCCTGGGATCTTTCGCCTCCAAAGCCGCAACGGAATTGCTGACCAGCAAATGCAGTGTTCCTTCAGAAGTTCTCGATCTGCCGATCGGACTGCGGGCGACGGACCGTTTCATCGATGCCGTCCGCAGTACAGCCGGTGTAGAAGTTCCCAACAGCCTCACCCGTGAACGCGGACGGCTGGTGGATCTGATGTCGGATATGCACCAGTACTTCCACGGCAAACGGGTCGCGCTGGTGGGTGATCCGGATCAGCTGATCGCCTTGTCTGAGTTCTGCGCGGATCTGGACATGCGTCCGGTATACATCGTCAGCGGCACTCCGGGAAAAATCTTTGAAACCAAGGTGCTGGAGCGCCTGGAGGAAAGGATTCCCGAAGTGAAAATTGCCAACGGGGCAAATGCGGATATGTATCTGCTCCATCAGTGGATCAAACAGGAACCTGTGGATCTGATTATTGGTAACAGCTACTGCAAATACATCAGCCGCGATGAAAACATCCCCATGATCCGTCATGGCTTCCCGATCCTCGACCGGGTGGGTCATTCCCTCTTCCCCACCGTGGGATACATGGGCGGCATGCGTTTGTGCGAAATGATTCTGGAAGCCTTCCTGTCCAAGCTGGACCGTGAATCTCCGGATGAAAAAGTCGAACTGGTGATGTAAAAACCCATCACCCCTCTCAACCTAAAAGCGTCCGGGATCCCCTGGGCGCTTTTATTATTTTAGGCAGGATGATTAGACTGAAACATTGGCAAGATGATTTTTGGGCAAGATGATTGCTCTGCCTACCCGCGCGTGGCGCGAGTCACGGCCAGTAAAACATTTTTCTTTGATTTGCCTCAAAAATCATCCTGCCCAAAAATCATCCTGCCCAAAAATCATCCTGCCCAAAATCATCCTGCCCAAAATAGACAATTATTTCACCCCCCATGCATATCGGTCAAAATTGTCAGATTTTCCCCTCCGGGCTGGATGAATCTTTAAAGCGCCAAATGTTAAATCCCCTTTATTTATAAGCTATTCCAACCTCATGTTCAAAGTTGGCATTCCGTTTGCTATAAGTCTTTGCATGAAAACCACGCTTCCCCATAAAAGCCCTAAAGCCAGCGATATCACATTGCTGAAAGATCGGCAGTTATCGGTCCACGAAACCGACGGGAGCCCCGTAGAAATGACCTGCGGGCTGGCCAGCTTGGCCGGTGCTGTCAGTCAGCGCGCCTGCGTGTTTTGCGGTTCGAGGGTGGTACTGTACCCCGTGGCCGATGCCGTGCACATTGTGCATGGACCCATCGGATGTGCGGCCTACACCTGGGATATCCGGGGCTCCCTTTCCTCCGGTCCGGAACTTCACCGGCTCAGCTTTTCCACCGACTTGCGTGAACGCGATGTCATCTATGGAGGTGAGAAGAAACTCACCGCCGCCCTACTGGAACTCATCAAGGAGCACAAACCCAATGCGGCTTTTATTTACTCCACCTGCATCGTGGGTATCATCGGGGATGACATGGAGGCCGTTTGTAGAAAAGTGGCGGCCGAAACCGGTATTCCGGTTTTACCGGTCCATTCCGAAGGATTTAAAGGATCCAAAAAGGACGGCTATTCCGCGGCCTGCAATGCGCTGATGCGCCTGGTGGGTACCGGAGACACCTCAAACATTCCGCTTTTAAGCATCAATATTCTCGGCGACTTTAATTTGGCCGGGGAAATCTGGATGATCAAAGAGTACTACCAGCGCATGGGAATTGAAGTGATCGCCACCGTAACCGGTGACGGACGGGTGGCGGACATTCAGCGCTGCCACGGTGCCTCCCTGAATGTGGTGCAGTGCAGCGGTTCCATGATCCATCTCGCCAAGGCCATGGAAGAAAAATACGGCACCCCCTTTCTGCGGGTTTCCTATTTCGGGATCGAAGACATGTCCCGGGCACTCTACGATGTGGCGGAACATTTTGAAGATCCGGAACTCACGAACCGGGCCGCGACCCTGATTAAAGAAGAAGTGTCCGTGGTGATGCCCCGTCTGCGGGAACTGCGAGAAAAACTCAAAGGAAAACGGGCCGCGGTTTATACCGGGGGCGCATTTAAAGCTTTCAGTCTGGTACGTTCACTTCGTCTGCTGGGAATGCGGACCGCAATTGCCGGATCCCAGACCGGCAACAAAGATGACTACAAAGAACTCGCAGAAATTTGCGACCCGGGAACGGTACTGCTCGACGACACCAATCCTCTGGAATTGGCCAAGTACATTCAGGAAAAGAATGTGGACCTGTTCATTGGCGGGGTCAAGGAACGTCCCATCGCCTACAAACTCGGGGTGGCCTTTTGTGACCACAATCACGAACGCAAGATCGCGCTGGCCGGTTTCGAAGGCCTGCTGAATTTTGCCGAGGAAGTGCATGCTTCCGTCAATTCACCCATCTGGAATTTGGTGCCGCGGCGCCGGAATCAGGAGGACGCCATATGACCCCCCCGGCTGTCAAAAAAGAAAAAGCCCCTTCCTACGCCTCCAGCTGCAATGCCTGTCGGCAGTGCACCCCCCTCGGGGCCTGTCTGGCCTTCAAAGGGATTGAAGGCGCGGTACCTTTTCTGCATGGGTCCCAGGGTTGCGCCACCTATATCCGGCGCTACCTGATCAGTCACTTTCGGGAGCCCATTGACATTGCCTCTTCCAGCTTCAGTGAAGATTCCGCCATCTTCGGAGGCGAACGGAATTTCCGCCGGGGAATCGGAAACTTGACCAAACAGTACAGCCCCCGGGTCATCGGGGTGGCCACCACCTGCCTTTCCGAAACCATCGGAGATGATGTCCCCTCCTTCCTGCGTCAGATCGAAAAGGATGTTACGGAAAGTGAGGACCAGCCCAAACTGGTCCATGTCTCCACTCCCAGTTATACCGGCAGTCACATCGACGGATTTCATGAAGCCACCCGCTCCGTGGTCAAAACCTTTGCGGTCCGCGGTCCGGTCAACAATCGCCTGGTCATCTTTCCGGGCATGGTCTCCACCGAAGATCTGCGCAGTCTGAAACAGGATTTCAACGCCTTTGAATTACATGGCATCCTCGCACCGGACTATTCCGACACCATGGACGGTCCCGCCTGGGAAAGTTACCACCGGATGTCTCCGGGTGGGACCCCACTGTCAGAACTGGCATTGTTCGGCGGTGCAAAAGCCGCCATTGATTTCACCCACTGTGTGGCGGACAAGCAGTTGGCCGGATCCTATTTGCAGGAAACTTTCGGCATTGTTCGTCACCGTCTCCCCGCCCCAATGGGTATAGAAGCCACAGACCGGTGGCTGGAGCTGCTTTCCACCCTTTCCGGAAAAGAGATCCCTGCACATTATCAGGAACAGAGAGGGCGCCTGATCGATGCGGTTGTGGACGGTCACAAATATCTCAGCCGGGTGCCGGTGGCGCTGTTTGGAGAGGCAGATCATGTACTCGGCCTATGTGCATTTCTCTCGGGTCTGGGACTGGAGATACGATTGGTCGCCACTGGCGGAAAAACCAAAGGATTCGAAGAAGCTGTAAACAATAATTTAAGTGGGGAGAGCACACCGGAAATTCTCAACGGCGTGGATTTCCGGGATATTGAACGGGCAGTGGAACGTCTGGAACCCAAATTATTGGTGGGAAATTCCAAAGGCTACACCCTCTCCCGACGCAAAAAACTTCCTTTGATGAGAACCGGTTTTCCCATCCACGACCGCTTCGGCGGACAGCGTTTGCTGCACTTCGGCTATGCAGGTGCACAGCGTTTACTGGATGAACTGATTAACACGGTAATCACCCACCGACAGGCCGAATCGGATGTGGGCTGGACCTACATTTAGAACCTCAACTCTTTCAACAAACATCACTCAAAACAACAGCAAGCATATGATCACTCTGAACACTGAAAAACATCCCTGTTTTAATAAAGAAGCCAAAGGACAGTATGGACGCGTCCACCTACCGGTCGCCCCCCGTTGCAATGTGCAGTGTAACTTCTGTGACCGGAAATATGATTGTACCAACGAAAGCCGTCCGGGTGTTTGCTCTGCGGTTTTGTCCCCCCATCAGGCTTTAGACTATCTGGATAACATCCTGGACAATGACCCCCGGATTACGGTGGTAGGAATTGCCGGTCCCGGAGACCCCTTTGCCAACGTGGATGAGACCATGGAAACCATCCGCTTGATCCGCAACAAGTATCCGGAAATCATTCTCTGCCTCTCATCCAACGGGCTGGGGGTTCCCGATGTGGTCAAAGATCTGGCCCGCTACGAAGTCAGTCACGTCACCATCACCGTGAATGCCGTCGATCCAAAGATCGGCGCGGGCATCTACAGCTGGATCCGATACAATAAAAAAGTTTACCATGGTGAAGCCGGTGCGGCGCTGCTTTTGGCACGGCAGATGGATGCCATTCGTCTGCTGAAAAAAGAAGGCATCACCGTAAAAATCAACAGTATATTCATGCAGGACATCAACCACAACCACCTGCCGGAAATTGCCAGAGTCACCAAAGAACTGGGGGCGGACATTCAGAATATCATTCCCCTGTTACCGGTAAAGAACACCCCCTTTCACAACGTGCCCATACCAGACCCCACCGATCTGCTGAACACCAGGAATGCCTGTGAAAATGAAATCCATCAGATGCGTCACTGCGCACGCTGCCGCGCGGATGCCGTGGGTTTATTGGGAACCCCCAACACGCCGGAATGTACCCGTTTGTTGGAGGAGGCCTCCCAAAAACCCCTGCGCCCGGATGAGCACCGCCCCTACGTCGCGGTTGCCTCCCACGAAGGGGTATTGGTCAACCAGCATTTGGGAGAATCCAAACTCCTTTGGATTTTCGACCCCGAAACCGGCGAACTGGTTGAACAGCGGATCGCACCCGCTCCCGGCACCGGGAAACAGCGGTGGGTCGACTTGGCGAATCTGCTTCACGACTGCGCCACCCTGCTGGTTTCCGGCATTGGCCCCCAGCCCATGGAGGTCATCGTCAAAGAAGGTCTCCGGGTCACCATCATGGAAGGCATCATTGAGGACGCCCTGGAGGATATACGTTCCGGGACCCCCATCAAATCCCCCGTACGCAAATTCAAATGCGGCACGGCCTGTGCCGGCACCGGTACCGGCTGCGGTTGAACAACCAACTGAAATCTCAAATCCTAAATCTCAAATCCTAAATCTCTAATCAAAAAAATCATGAGTAAACCCACTGTACATATTATCCTCTGCAACAGTTTTCGTCAGAATGGCGAAGCCAAAGGCACCTGTTCCCGTAAAGGAGACGGACTGCTTCAGTACATCGAAGAAGAATGCGTCGACCGGGGCATGGACACCTTGGTGACCAGCACCGGCTGCTTAAAACTCTGCGAAAAAGGCCCCGTCATGGTCGTCTACCCTCATGCCTGGTGGTACGGGGAAGTGGACGAAGCGAAAATCGATGACATCCTGGATGCCATTGAAGAGGGCGAACCCTGCGAAGGCCTGCTCTACGAAGCGGAGGAAGCGGTACCCGCTTAAGCATCATGCCCCCCATTCACCTTATCGATTCCACCCTGCGTGACGGGGAACAGACCCCCGGGGTGTGTTTTTCCCGCAAACAGAAATTGGAAATTGCCCGGGAACTTGATCAGTTGGGCATCTCCGAAATCGAAGCCGGCACACCGGTAATGGGTGAAATGATTCAGGGAGATATCCGTGAACTGCTCGCACTCAATTTGCGCGCAGACATCAGTGTGTGGTGCCGTGCCCGCAACGAAGATTTGCACGCCGCAGGAAAATGCGGGGTGAATAAAATTCATATCGCCCTTCCTGCTTCAGACCGATTGCTTACCAGTATGGGGTATGATCTGAATTGGTTGCTTAAACAAGCGACCAAAATCTTTCGTTCAGCAGGCAACAGCTTTCCTTATGTCTCCTGCGGTTTGATGGATGCCTCACGTTGTTCTCCGGAACGGTTGCATACGCTAACGGAACTGGCACTTGAGGCAGGAGCACGGCGGATACGTCTTGCAGATACTGTCGGCATCTGGAACCCCATGCAGGTCACAGAAATTTTCAGTAACTTCCGGTGCAAACATCCCGGGCTGTCACTGGGATTCCATGGCCACAACGATTTAGGCATGGCCACCGCAAATGCTTTCTCCGCGATACAGGCGGGTGCCGACAGTGTGGATGTTACTGTAAATGGCCTGGGCGACCGGGCGGGGAATGTTGCCCTGGCGGAATTGGTGATGGCACTTGAACTTTCCGCTAACCGCGCCACCGGCATGAACACTGAATATTTAGTGTCGCTTTCCCGAAAGGTTGCGTCTGCATCCCGTAAAAAAACCGCTCCTGATAAACCGGTGGTGGGGAAAAGTATTTTCAGTCACGAAGCCGGTATTCATGTAAAAGCGCTGTTGAAAGACCGGTTGAGTTTCCAGCCCTATTTGCCTGAACAGGTTGGACAAAAGCCTGAAAAAATTGTGGTGGGCTCCCATACCAGTCCCTCCATGATCCGGCACCTGCAGTTGTATCCCCATGACACGCCTACATTTCTGAACCCATTAACCCGAAAAGGAACCTACGCATGAACGCCACCCCAACCATTGACAGTCCGCTTCGCAAAAAATTGGCGGAGATGACTGAACAGGAAAAAATACATCATGTAATTGATGAATGGAGCCGCCCTTTTATGAAATCAGAAGGGGGCGATCTCAGTATTGAACGAATCAGTGGAAACATTGTATACGTGCGCCTCCACGGTGTCTGTGCAGGATGCTCCGCAGCAGCCATCACCCTGCAGTACATGGTTGAACAGCCTTTGCAGACTTTTGTAAATCCGGACATTCGTGTCCTCTCCATTTAAGGTTTTCCCCATGATTGCATCAACAGAAGGTATAACCGAATGGGAAATATTCTGGGAAGAAGGTAAAACCTACTCCCGGCTTTGCGGATCAAAAGCAAAGCCTTTCACCAATGAAATCCTTTATAACATCGCAGGTATGGCCATAGAAAAACTGGTGATGGGTTATCTCATGCGTCGAAACAAACTTCCGGACGGACATACCCTCCGTGATTTGATGGATGCGCTCGAAAAGGAAGTTCAACTCCCGGGCACCCTGGGCCGCGACATCCGCAGCATGGACGATTTTCAGCAGATCTGTGCCTTCGACACCTATACCCGTACCGTACCCAACGATGAAGAAATGGCCGGTATCATAGGTTTGGTTGACTGCCTGAATATTCAGTTGTCCGAAACGCTGTCATGAAAACGTTATGTTGCATTCTTTTCGCACTGTCCCTCAGGGTCGGGGGGGAGGATTTGCAGATTGCCGTGGCCTCAAACTTTTTGCCCACCCTGCGGGAACTGGTGAAGGTGTTTGAAGCCGACTCTGCTTACGAAGTGGGTCTTTCCCCGGGGTCCACCGGAAAGCTCTATGCCCAGATCCTTAACGGAGCACCCTTTGACCTGTTTTTTGCGGCAGATGCCGAACGGCCTCTGCTTCTGGAGGAAAAAGGAGTTGTCATCAAAGGAAACCGCTTCAGCTATGCAATCGGAAAATTGGTGCTTTGGAGTCCTCGACCTGATTTTATCGACGATTCAGGTCGTATACTTTCTACGGATCATTTCCGTCATCTCTCCATCGCCAATCCCGAACTTGCGCCCTATGGTTTGGCGGCCAAAGAACTTTTAAAATCCTTGGACCTTTGGGAAGACTTGGAGCCGAAACTGGTCCGCGGCGCCAACATTGCCCAGACCGCGCAATATGTACACAGCGGAGCGGCTGAATTGGGATTTATTGCGCTGGCACAGATTCAGGTTCCGGGCAAGACTATTTCAGGATCGCATTGGTGCCCGCCCACTGACAGCTATCCCGCCATCCGGCAGGAGGGAGTTGTGCTCACAAACACTCCGGCAGCGGAAGCCTTTATGGCCTTTATGCAAACCGAAACCGCAAAGGATCTGATTCGGGCCTATGGATATGATCTTCCAAAGGAGGAGACACATGCACTTGTCTCCGGAAGACCTTGAAGCATTGGTCCTGACATTCCGGCTTGCGGTCTGGGTCACGGTGTTGCTCCTGCTCCTTTGCACGCCCCTGGCCTGGTGGCTTTCGCGGACACAGTGCAGAATCCGTTCCGTTATCGAAGCCCTGAGTTCAATGCCTCTGGTGCTGCCTCCCACCGTACTGGGATTTTATCTGCTGTTACTTATGGGACCGCACGGCCCGCTGGGAAAACTTTTTATCGTCCTGGGTGGAGAACCGCCCACTTTCCGTTTCACCGGTTTGGTCATTGGATCTCTGTTTTATTCATTTCCCTTTGTTCTGCTCCCTCTACAGAATGCGTTTTCGGCCATTGGCAGCCTTCCCCTGGAAGCTGCAGCCACCCTGCGGGCGGGCCCCTTGGATCGTCTGTTTTCGGTGGTGCTCCCACTGGCCCGACCGGGCTTTCTCACTGCATCCGTGATGGGTTTTGCACATACGCTGGGAGAATTCGGGGTCGTGCTGATGATCGGCGGCAACATTCAGGGGCAGACCCGGGTGGCCTCCATCGCGATTTTTGACCATGTGGAATGCTTGGATTACAACCGGGCCCATACGTTGGCGGGCATTCTGGTCAGCATTTCATTTTGTTTGTTGCTCATGGTCAACCGGATTAATCAGACCGCAAACCGGGAAATGACATGAGCCTGAAACTGAACATCCACCTTCAGAAAGGTGACTTCACCCTTCAAGCCGATCTGGAACTTCCCGGAGATCGCCTGGTTGCCATTTCAGGCCCCTCAGGATGCGGGAAAAGCACCCTGGTCCGCGCGATTGCGGGACTTGAACGGGCGGAGGGAAATCAGGTCAGTTTTAATGACAACATCTGGCAAAAAGATGGATTTTGGCAGCCCCCTCATCTTCGGGGAGTCGCCATGGTTTTTCAGAAACCCGCCCTGTTTACCCACCTGAATGTTGAAAAGAATTTGCGCTACGGATGGAAACGCAGGGACAATAACAGACCGGGTCTTTCCATTCATGAGGCCGCAGAATTGCTGGAAATTACCGGAATGCTCAAACGTGATACCTTCTCTTTGTCCGGGGGCGAAGCCCAGCGGGTCGCCATTGCCCGTGCCCTGGTATCCAATCCCTCACTCCTCATCATGGATGAACCGCTTTCCGCACTGGACGAGCAGAGCAAACAAAAAATCCTTCCATATCTGGAACAAATCCACCGCTCACTTCAGCTGCCGGTATTGTACATCAGCCATGCGTTGGAGGAACTGGCACGTTTGGCGGACCATATTCTGCTGATGGAAAACGGTACGGTTCTCCATAGCGCCCCGGCGCAAATAATCCTTTCCGATCCGGAATGCGGCCTGGCATTGCACCGGCACGCCCAAACCATTTTTGAAGGGGAGATCCTCAGCTACGATCCAGCGTCCGAAATCTGCACATTGAATACAGAGGCGGGAAAACTATACTTAACCTCTGACCCTATAATGGATGGAATAAAAGTCAGAGTCCGGATTAAAGCCCGTGACATCTCAATTTCCCTCCATCAACTGGAAGATACCAGCGTCCTCAATTTCCTTCCTGCTACAGTGAAAAGCATCACTTCTATTCCAGGAGGACAGTGTTTGGTATCCTTAGAAGCAGGTGACGCCCCTCTGCTCTCCCGCATTAGCCGACATTCAGCGCAACGCTTAAAGCTTCGTCGGGGTCTGAAAGTTTTCGCACAAATAAAGAGTGCGGCCTTGTTAGGTGGAACAAGATGAAGACAAACGAGTTAACCTACCCGATTTGGCCCTAATAAGCATGGCGATCGCAAAGGTGAAATGTACCGGAACTCCCCGGCCATAAACAATTCCATTGCCATTACCGGCTCTATCTTGTACATCGTACGAAGCTATAGCGCTTGCCTCTAAAAACGACAAAGGGAAATAATATGCCACCGCTCGATAAAAGTTTAATCAATGACAACCCGGACGAAGTACTTTATGGCTCAGGCGACCTTTCCAGGGCGATGCCCAAAAACAAATTTCCTCTGATGGAACATAGCCCCCGTCACGCTTATGCCGCTGTCCACGACGAACTCATGCTCGATGGAAATTCCCGTCAAAACCTGGCAACCTTCTGCCAAACCTGGACAGAACCGGAAATAAACAAACTCATGGATGAATGCATCGACAAAAATATGGTCGATAAAGACGAGTATCCTCAAACGGCCGAAATTGAAGCCCGTTGTGTAAATATGCTGGCCGACCTTTGGCACTCCCCGGCAAAGGAGGCGGTCGGCACATCCACCACCGGATCCAGTGAAGCCGCCATGCTCGGGGGGATGGCGCTCAAACGGCAATGGGAAGCCCGCCAAAAAGCGGCTGGAAAACCGATAGACAAACCAAACCTCATCACCGGGCCGGTGCAAATCTGCTGGCATAAATTCACCCGCTACTGGGATATTGAGCATCGGGAAATTCCAATGGAAAATGGACGTCTGATCATGACACCCGAAGAGGTGCTTGCGCGTTGCGACGAAAACACCATCGGCGTCGTTCCCACCTTAGGCGTCACGTTCACCGGTGAATACGAACCGGTACAGGCCGTGTCAGATGCACTCGATCAATTCCAGACTGATACCGGCATCGATGTGCCCATACATGTCGACGGGGCCAGTGGCGGTTTTTTAGCCCCCTTCTGTGCACCCGAACTGGAATGGGACTTCCGGCTTCCCCGGGTGAAATCGATCAATGCATCCGGTCACAAATTCGGACTTTCTCCTCTAGGTGTGGGTTGGGTGATCTGGCGCGATACCGAGGACCTTCCGGAAGAATTGGTATTTTGGGTAAATTATTTGGGCGGGAACATGCGTGATATTGCGCTCAACTTCTCCCGTCCAGGCGGCCAGGTGGTTTGCCAATACTATAATTTCCTGCGTTTGGGCATAGAAGGCTACCGGAAAATTCACAGCGCCTGTTACGAAACCGCACAATATATCGCTTCCGAAATTGAAAAACTGGGAGCCTTCGAAATAATTTATGGTGGCGAAATGGACCGGGGCATCCCCGCACTATGTTGGAAAATAAAAGAAGGTGCCGCCCCCGGGTTCAGTCTTTATGATTTGGCCGACCGCCTGAGGGCCCGCGGCTGGCAGGTGCCGGCCTATGCGCTTCCCGCCAACAAACAGGACCTTTCCATTCAACGTATCCTGGTCCGTCACGGTGTGAGCCGTGACCTTGGATCGTTGTTGGTAAGAGATATAAAAGAAGCCATGACGCATTTAGATAAACATCCGGCGAGTGCGCCCCTTAGCCATCAAGACGGCAGCGGTTTTCATCACTAATGGACAAGGATCTTTCCAAGGCGATTCGCCATGCCCGGAGCCATATTCCCAGCTGTAATGACTGGGAACTGATACATGCAGAAGGTGCCGGACAGTTCATCACCCGCATGGTGCATCGCTTACCTGACGGATCTCTTCATACCTGGGTGTCACGAACCCATCGCAAATGCATGGGGATTCGACACAGCCTCAGTGTCAACCTATGGGCACCTACAGAATTGGGTTGGTGGATTTCCATACTGTTCATGATAGGTGCCTCCTGTTTTGCTTTGGGATCACTTGCTGGATTTGCCCCTCAGATTTTCGGAAGATTTCTGCCACAACCGACTTTGCTGAACTCAATATTTTTTATCGGCTCTATTTTCTTCACGTCGGCAGCTTACTGCCAACTCTTGGAAGCCACCAACGTGGACCGCCGGGCGGCACAGGCACACGGTCAAAAACCATCTGAACCCTTTTGCTGGATGGGCTGGAAACCCCAACAGATCGGCTGGTTATCCGCGCTGATCCAGTTTGCCGGCACTCTGCTGTTCAACATGAATACATTGGATGCCCTCTTACCCGGCCTCAATTGGTTGCAACAGGATGTACTGATCTGGACGCCGGATGTTATCGGAAGCCTCTGCTTCCTGGTTTCCAGTTGGTTGGCTGTGCTTGAATGTTGCCACGGCATCGCCATCTGGAAAAATCAGGGTCTCAGCTGGTGGATTGTCATGATCAATTTACTTGGTTCCATCAGCTTTGGTATTTCGGCCGTATTTGCGGTTACCATTGCCACTACAAGCGAACTCCTCAATAGTGAAGCCGCCAACCTATGGACGTGTCTAGGCGCGCTTTGCTTTCTGGTTGCAGCCCGTTTACTTCTTCCTGAAATGTCCTTAAAATCAACGACTCCGGAATAACACCATGGATCTTGCACAGTTCAGCTATTGGATCGGGATGGCCGGGATTACGGCTTTTTCAGTGACCGCAGTTCTCGCACTTGCAACCAAGGGTATCGATCTCTTTAGCGCGGCCGTTCTCGGCATCATAACCGCTGTGGGGGGAGGCACATTGCGGGACCTTATCCTCGATGTCCCTATCTTCTGGTTAATTGACGTTACCTATATTTGGGTCGCGTTAATAGCGAGTCTGATTTCTTTTTGGGCAGAACCCCTTCTCACCCGCAAAGAGATTCATAGTTTGCTGCTTTATGTCGATGGATTTGGCGCCGCCATGTTTTCTATTCTAACCATCAACAAAGTTTGGGCATTGGGATACGGACTGCCCTTGGTTCCCATTCTTTTAGGCATCGTCACCGCAATTGGAGGCGGACTCCTCCGTGATGTGCTTGCCGGTCGACCCACCCTGCTTATGACCCATGAACTTTATGCCACCCCGGTCCTGTTAGGTTGCAGCCTCTATGTCGCAATGATCTATTGGATCCCGGAATACCGGCTCATCAGCGCTATCACCTGTGGCGCATTAATTTTCGGAACCCGGGCCGCCGCCATCCATTGGCATCTCACGGTTCCCCCCTGGCTCGTAACCAAAACCAGATCCAACCGCTGATGCAGGCTCCACTATTCCCCCCTTGTTTGAATGTATCCTTTTAGATTTATCAGTTTCACCTTAAAGTCCCGTAGAACCAAATTCAAATAGGTTCACATTTTACAAATACCTCCATTTGCACTATAGTATAAATAAACCGAAAAGACCTAAAAGAATCCAGAAACCAACCCATGAAATACGACCTCGCTACCAAAGCCATCCTCCTTTCCATTGCCTTTATTGCATCATCATTGGCACCGGGAGCGATCCTTGCTGAGTACAACTTCAATAATGCAGGCGCGATTTTTGAAGATTCCGCCAGTGCATCCGGTTTAACGGCAACAGATATCAGCCGGGGAGCAGGACTTGCATCCGACGACGGTAGATCCTCAGGCAACACTTCTGAAGGTGCAGGCAGTTACTATTCACTGGACAGTGGAATTGGTACCGGTGAAAATACGACTTCAGCCTCATGGGTGGTCGCTCAAAATAACGGGATCTATTTAGAATTCACCCTTACCCCCGATGCAAGTCAAAGCCTCAACCTGGTGGATCTTCGTCTGGATGTTGGATACGACGGAGATAACGCATTCCGCTTTGCGGCAACCTCTTCATTGACGGGCTATGATTATGGCGATCAACTGACCATTACCACTGAAAACGCAACCGATGCAGGATCGCTTCCAAACATCTTACAATCTAACCTCAACGGAATGAGCAATATCCCCAGCGGTATTGATCAGGACTGGGGATTCGGACAGGATACGGTGGTTGATCTAAGCAGCCCCACGTTTTCGAATATTACCTCGGCAGTTACTTTTCGTCTCTATGCGTTCAAAATTAACAATGCCGACAGTGATGACATTCTCCGTCTAGATCACATTACCATAAACGGCAGCGTGATCCCTGAGCCAAGTTCCTTTGCGCTCTTGGCAGGTGCCCTGGCCCTTTTTGCTGTGCTGGCGAGACGTAAAAAAAATTAAGTACGCCCTGCGGGTGCGCAATCGATAATTTCAGGCAAATACCAACAGTTGGTACCGTGGCTTACATTCCCGGTTTAGATATCGTTTTTAACTTCAGAATATTTCAACATCAATGTTGAGCAATGTGGCAATATGGAGGAGCTCCTCTGTCCAGTCCCCGTAACATCCATGGATATGGTTGCAGGGAAACTTTCCGAGAAATTCATCCGCGGAACAATCCAGCTTGGCAAAAGCAATCGGCCACTCCGGCGTAACTGTGGAACCCATCTGCAACATTTTCTCCTGTTCGAATTGAACAATTTCCACCGGAACGATCGCCAGCCAGTACCGTCCCTCTTTGCGGGCAAGCCGGGCCAGAGTCATTTTACCCGGAGCCGCAAAATGATGCACGGAGGCACCTCCGGCCGGATAGTAAAAGTGCTCGGGATAAAATGTAACCTGCTTCAGGTTTTCTGCGGGATCTTTGGATGCCCCGGCAAAGAAAGTCGCATGGGTTCCTGAATTGGAGAAATACCAGACCTCTTCATCCCGGTCATAATGCCGCACGTCACAAAACAGGGAGGGTTCCCCGTCGGTGATGTGCTTAAAGAGCTGCATGGTTAATGCCCCGTCCATATCGGCTTCGGTCGCAGCCACAATCGGTTCGTGCGGACCTTCCCAGTCATAAGGATCATTCAGAAAAGCCTCGGCGATGTCCATGGTCACAAAGGTGTCTGTCAAATCTCCGTGGGCTTTGGTGCCGACGAAGTCGAGGCCCCGCTCTTCAATTATTTTGCGGAAAGCATGATAGGAGCGGATCTGAAACTTGAGTTTTTCCGGAGTCAGCCCTTCTCCGTCGTATTTGATTTCGCCCACGTGTTTCTCCAGCCAGGCAAAACCCGCCTCCACGCGTGCGTCATCAACTTCACGGCTGTAACGCACCAGATCTTCCTGTTCCACGTGCTCCACATCCAAACCGAAAATCGACTGCCACTGATCCAGATTCGCCACCGCCGTGTACATTCCCAGAGGACGTCCGCCGAACAGGCCATAAGTCTGCCCTTTCAGCATACTCAAGGCACCTGCCGCACGGATAAACTGCATTACCCGCTCCAAGGTGTCCGCCTCTTCGATATCTCCCCAAACCCGGGTATAGGGACGTCCAAGTTGATCCATGGTGCCCGCCGCGGCCAGCATGCCGACCATTCCGGGTTCGGAAGGATTGATATTGCAGAACAGTAGAAAAGGTCCCGGAGCAAATGCCGTCGCCACCGCAGTCAAATGCGGATAACACCAGATGGCATAATTACAAATGGTCAGGTCACAACCCGCTTCCGCCAGCCGCCGCCCTTCCTGTTGCGCGGTTTTCTGATTGCCGATGATTTCTTCCGCCTGCACCACTTCCACCCGGCCGGTTGCTTCCAGAGCAGCCGCCAGGGAACGCTGGTACTTCCAGTTGGTTTCCAGCAGTTCATTGTGAATATAGTCACGACCATCTGAAAGAGTTAAAATCCCTACTTTGAATTTACGCATTTTGAACTCCAGTTAAGCTTTCAATTCCGAGGCTTTTGCCAGGGCTTCCTGTACCTGACGGGTAATCGATCCCCAATCTTTATCAGCGATCTGTTGCTTTGTGGCCAGCCAGGATCCTCCGATCGCGCTGACGGTGGGCAGAGATAAATAATCATTCATATTCCCCAAATTCACGCCGCCGGTCGGACAGAATTTCACTCCCAACGAGGCATAAGGGGCCGACAGATTTTTCAACATATCCAACCCGCCCAATGCACCGGCAGGGAAAAACTTCAGCAGTTTGCACCCCAGAGAGAGCCCCTGTTCGATTTCTGAAGGCGTCGCAATCCCGGGCACAAACAGTGTATCGTGTTTTTTAAAATATTCAACAGTGGCGGGATTCAGTCCCGGCGCAAGTCCGAAGGCAACGCCTGCGTCCACACACATGCGGGCCTGTTCAGGAGTAACCACCGTGCCCGCGCCCAGCAGGACTTCCGGAAAGGTCTTTTTAATCCGGGCAATCGCTTCCGCCGCGGCCGCGGTGCGGCAGGTAATTTCAATAACATCCATTCCACCCTTGAGCAGGGCCTCCATCAGGGGCTCCGCATCCCGGGCATCTTCGATCACTATCACCGGTATTACCGGACGTTTTAAAAGTTCGTTCAACATAAAATATCCTTGGGTTTTATTATAAATTTTCAGGTCTTGGATCAGATGCAACTCAACCGTCTACATTCAGTGCAGAAACCGTCAAGCCGTCCGTTTCATTCACAGTGAGGCTAACACGCTCACCGGCATTCATCCACAAATAACCATCCGATACCCGGAAGGTATCTGCGTAACCCGGGCGTTCAATTTGTACGCCAACGGCCGGCAGGGATCCGGTGTTCACAATCGTGGCCCGGTCTCCGTCGCAGCTCAACTCAAGCGTGGTATGGGGCAATTCGAAAATACAGCCCTGCGGCTCCTCGTAGTTTACGAAGTAAAAACTGCGATGCACTGAAACGCCGTTACGCAAAACGTCAGAGATAACAAACAAGGGAGCGCTCCGGGTCTGTTCACAGGTTAATGAAAATTCTCCCACCTTCGACGGACCTTCAGTGGCTCCGGAACCAGAAAAATCTTCACTTTTGATTTCCTTCAGATCCTGATTCACCGCGCGGATCCGAACCTGACAGCTTTCATCCGGGTCCAGAACGCCTTCGTTGATCAAATACACAGGCAGGTTCAATTCTTCTCCCAGATTTTTCACACTGTCGAACAACACAATGCCCGTAAGAGGGGCAAAGGCGTCCTGTACAAAGTAATGCGCAATCTTTGCTGCGCCATACCAGTCCACCGTCGCCCAGGAACCCGCAGGGAAGTTGTCATTCAGTTTGTAGAGCAAGGCCCCGGTGCTTTCCGGCCAGCGGCTGCGGGAACGTTCCAGCGTATGACGCACACAAATGACCTGGGCCAACTGGGTGGCCACACCGAAGCGCTCCATGGACTCATCGGGATCAACGAAATATGCCGCCATCTGACGAAGTCTGTCCAGACAGTCGAGTTTATTAAACACCTGTGAGTGATAAGCATAGGTACCATCCTCAGCCGGGGGCCAGATCCCCTGCTCTTCTTCAGGCAGGTAACGCAATACCGATTCATAATTGGGAATAGACGCCAGACCGAACTCCCCCCAGAAAATCGCCTCATCCGTCAAATGCCTATCGGGATGTTTCCGCTCCCAGTAAGCCGGATAAGCATGTTTGCTACCGCCATAGGGCTCTCCACTGTGGAAGGGACGGGTGCCATCCAGTTCAACGCTCAACCGGCCCATCATGTCAATTGCGGGACCGGTGGGGTCACTGGATTCATTTCCCCCTCCCCACATAACCAGAGAAGGACGGTTGCGCAGGCGCAGGGTGTTTAACCTCACCGTTTCTTCAAGTACATCATAGGGTTGAAACTTGTGACTGTTCCAGGCCGTGGGCCACTCCTGCATGACCATGATGCCATAACGGTCACAAAGATCGTAGAAGTCATCTGTCTCAGGCATCCCACTGCCCCAGGCCCGCAGCATCTGACAGTGCTCGTCACGGGCAAGCGTCAGGAAACGGTCATAACGCTCACGGCTGAAATCCATCAGGGGATCCATGGTGCACCAGCCGCTTCCTTTTACAAACACGGGTTTGCCGTTTACCACGAAGGTCCAATTATAGAATTCAGGTTTGGGTCCCCCCGGCAACGGTGCCATTTCAATGGTGCGCAGTCCGAAGGTGAAACTTTTCACATCTGCGGGTCCGCCGTTCTCCGCTTCGAATACCAGCTCCATCCGGTACAGATTCGGATCCCCCATATCCAGCGGCCACCATAATTTCGGATCCGGCAGAGTGAACGCAAGCAGTGCGGCCATGGATGTTTCCGTTCCTGAATTTAATTCCCGGGTAAACGTGTATGTCTCCCCGTCAAAGTTTTCCGGCGAAATCACGGCTTTCAGGCTTCCTTTCCAAGGTTGATCACCGACCAAATCCACCGCCAGCCCTGCGCCCCCTTCGGTATCCGTCGCCGCCACAAACGGCTCTACCATTCGAACCTTTCCCGAACTTTCAATCCGCACATCACGCCATATGCCCACTGCCGGACAGTCGGAGTAGTGCCAGCCATAAACATTGTTAAATACCGCGGTCTGGGTCCATCCTACATTGCGGTCGATGAAAAAATCATGCATGGGTTTCGGGCCTTCTTTGTAAGGCGCCGGATCCACTTTAACGACCAGGTTGTTTTCTTCCTGTATGAATGCCGTCACATCAAAAGAAGGTCCGCCGAACATCCCCTCGTGTTCTCCGAGTCGATGTCCGTTCAGCCAGACCGTACAGTGAACCGCGACGCCTTCAAAAATCAGATGAAACGGACCTTCTCCTCCCGGATGCGCAAACGAGGTGCGGTGCCACCAGGTTTTAAAACTTTCCTCTTTGGCAATCTTTTGATTTAGGCCCACAGTTTGATCAGGCAGCCGACCCGCAGCTTCCAATGCGGTATGCACACTTCCGGGCACCACCGCGGGTACCGCATCTGACCACCCACCCTTCAGTCGTTGCGCTTCCTCTCCGCCATCCGCGAGTTGCCATCCATCTCTGAGTATGAGAATGGGCGGTGCGGCGGGGCTGGTGGGAATCGCGGAAAGGCGCTGGAGATTTACCGGGATAGCCGAAGATTCAAGCGGGCAAGGACCGGCCTTGAATTTTGCGGCTTCAATTTCATCGAGAGAGAGGATTTCGGTCATAATTTTTCTGTTCCTACGTTAAGAAAGTTCTGGGGTTTGAAGATGTGAAAATACGGTATAAGAAAATTCGCTCCACCAGGGAGAGGGTTGTTCATCGTCAGCAGGGAAAACAGGCGCATCCTCCGGAAAAGGTTTCCCTTTGCCTGCGGAAATATTGACCAAACGGATATGCAGTTCGGATTTCCCGGCCGTGTAGCTCATGGGGATTTCATAGGCATCATCAAGCCAGCGATGGAAAGGGTTCCGGTCTGACCGAAACCAGTCGCGTTCGGTCACCTGTTCCCCGTCCACATACACCTCCGCACGCTGCATTCCATATTGCTGATCACTCCGGCGAAGCATCCGCACCCCGCGGTTTGCAGGATTTATGGACACCGTAAATTCACTCTGCTCCGGAATTTTCCGTCCGCAGTCCTGAATTTTTTGCTGATCAAATTCACCTTCGTACGAAGCGGTGAGATCCACAGGCGTCGAACCGGGAGCTTTGTAGGAGTGATTTGCTTCAGACGCGGCATCACCAATATCAAGGAAATCGCTTTGCCGCAAAGTTTCTCCCGGATCTCCGTACCAGAGTATCAACCCGCTACGACGGTCGGTTCCTCTGTGGTGACCGTGTTCCCCCTCCACCGTCATCCGCAGATTTTGTCGGAAAGGATAAAAGTCCCCCATAAGCAGACGGACCATGGACCAGTTGCGGGGGTCCGGTCCATCGTAGGAACTGGCCGGATTCATCTGGGGCGGTTCGTGAAATCCCCAGCCATAACAGGACCAAGATTCGGAGCCATCGGATTCGACATCAGGCGTGGAGGCCCCGTCCAAATGCACCCGGACATCCCCCTCACACACCCCGTCAATTGCAGTGATAATTCCGGACACCATGTGACCGTGACATTTTTTCAAGGTGGCGATATGCGAATCAAACCCATCTTTTTTCGCAACCAGGGGTTGATAAGCCGAGGCCCGGAAATGTCCGCTTTCTTCACGGGGATAGGCTTGAACGGTTGACGGTTTAAATTCGATCGAACCTGAAACCCGGGTAGTCCTCTCTCCACGGTTTTCCAAAGAGATCTGTGCGGATGACCAAAAAGGCATAGGCCAGAAACTTTTTAACTCACCATTAGTATCGACCGATTGCATCAGCGTATAAATACAGTTGTTGCCCAGTTCACTTCCGAAAAATGCGCCAAGAGGAGCACTGACGGCAGGGGTCTCCTCTCCGTCCCAGGTCAAATGAATCCATAAATCTCCCAGGTCCCCGGGCTGAAAATCCCCGATCTTCAGGCCGATAGCGTCGAGACTGCCGGTATCCTGAATGTAATAGATCTCTTTGGTTTCTCCAGCGCCGAGTTCCGCTTCCACCTGCGTCTTCACATTGCCGTTCACCGGTTTAGGATCACCTCCGCAGCGCTTCCACAAATCAAAGAGTCCGGTGTAGTCATCCTTCGCATTAAACGTGGTGATACCCTCCGCCGTGGGATAGGTATGATAAATGGCGTGTCCCCATCCACCGCCTCCTTCATAAACGTGGGTGTTTCCTTTCAGTTTCACCGAAGAAGTGATACGGCAACCTTTGCGGAACGCCATGGGAATAAAGCTTCGCACAATCCTGAAGTCTAAGTTCGTGAGGTGGTGATTCTCCCCTTTCGGAGCGGGACTGTAATATCCGGCTAAGGGTTCCAGGAAAGGAGCTTTGCTGCCAAATTCGGAATGACGGATCTCATACGCCGGACTGTCATCACCATCGAAATAAAAGCGATACAGGGGATCGGAATGGCTTACCGCGTGATGGACCACAAAATTCATCAGGCACCCCGGACCGTCCACATCCAGCAGCACCCATTCACCGCTGTTCTTCTCCTGATAAAGCCACCAGTCCCAATCGGCATTATTTCCCACCTTGTCGATGCTGCCTTCATAGCAAACCGTAACCCCGGGCGGGGTGAGGAGCGGCAAATGTTCAAGCTTCATCATGTTGGCGTAACCGGGATTGTTCATCTTTTTTTTCATTTGGTGAAGTTCTCTAAAATCAGTTTTGGTTCAAAACGTTCCGGACAAAAGTACAGGCGCGCCGCGCTTCTTCATCGAGATCCAGATCTCCTTTTAAATCCCGGTATACGGAAATATCACGTCCCACCTCTCCGCCCGGCATCAAAAACGGTTCCATCACGATCGACCCTTCAAACCCTATTTCACGGGTGGCGTCGAAGATTTCCTGCCAGGGCAGATTTCCCCGGCCGGGCGCCCGCCGGTTGTTTTCACCCAGATGAAAATGTCCTAAATGTTTTCCTGCGGTCCGTACGGCCTCGGTAAAACTGTCTTCTTCAATGTTCATATGAAACGTATCCAGCAGCACCTTGCAATGGTCACTCCCCACTTCTTCGACGTACTGCACAGCCTCCGCGGCGGTGTTCATCATATACTGCTCAAAACGGTTGACCACTTCCATATGGAAAAGTACGCCGCAATCTTCGGCTGTTTTAATCGCCTGACGCATACTTGCAACGCTGCGATCCCAATAGGGACGTTTATCGGTATCGCCAAAAGGCATTTTCCCCGGCCACGAACTGTAGATAATCCCCCCCAGTTCATAAATACCGGTTTCGGACAACGCTTCGGCCTGCTGTTTAAGAAATTGAATCCCCTTCTCACGCACCGCGGATTCGGCCGATGCAATATCATACTCTTTGGACAACCCGATACAGGAAGTCAATTCGATGCCCGCATCCGCCGCCGCCTGTTTGAGGGTCAGCCGCTCTGCAGAGGACATATGGGCGACCGTACCTGAATTGACCTCGAGGACATCAAAACCTAATCCGGCTACTTTGGCACAATAAGGCACAAAATCCGCATCCCAGTCATGGGTCCAGTACGCGTAATAAATACCAATTTTATTCATGGGAGTCTCCTGTGGTTTCTTCGGGGAAAAGTTCCAGCACCTGTCCGGTCTGTGGCTTGATACAGATCAATCCATCCGCCAGGGCTGAAATTTTGTCTTCAAGTTCTTTTTCGTCAATGGTGTTTTCGGCAAACATGCCGAAATGGTGGGGAATCATGTAGGGAATCCTGCATTTTCGGCAAAGATCGGCCGCTTCTTCGAAACTGAAGTTTCCCATAATTCCGTTTTGGGTGAGATGCGGATCGCGTCCATTTACAGGCAACAGAGCCAGATCAATTTTATAGGCAGAGAGCGTTTCGGCCAGCCCTTCGTAATTGACGCAATCGCCACTGTGATAAATCCGTGTTTTTCCATCCGAGAGAATAAACCCGAGGAAATAATGATTGCCCATTGCATCTTCTTTGAGTTCATCATGTGCTGCGGCCACAACCGTCAATTCAAGATTCCCTTCCAGTTGGAGGGTATCACCCGCGTTCACGGAAATCATGCGGGATGCCGGCACGCCCCGGATACTCGCCGTATCCACAGAAGCGGTAGGCACGATAAACTTGGCATCCGGCGATGCTTCTGCAATATGAGGCAACGTTCCCGGGTCCATATGATCCGTGTGCGAATGGGAACAAAGCACACAGGAAACTTCGTTGAGGCATCCGGGGTCGATCGGAATGGGCATCATGCGGGCATGCGGAAATTCACCGCCCCGATATTTTACCGCCAACGTATCCGAGAGGTAAGGGTCAACAATTAAACATTGTCCGTCTATGGTGATGGCATATCCAGCCTGACCCAGCCAATGAAGCCGCCAACGGCCTTTTTCCGCCAGCTGGACTTCCTGATGCAACTGCGCAGCCAAATCTTTCTGACGTTTATATTGCTGAAGTTCAGCCATGATTTATTCTCCGAGGGCCAGCAGGAGGTTATCCACCGCACCTGTAACTGCACGGTCTACACTTTCGGTCGTAAAGCCTCCGATATGTGCAGTGGCGAGAACACGTGGATGTTCGAGCAAGCTCCTGTCGCTGGGAGGTTCTCCCCGGTGCGCATCCAATCCCAAGCCGAAAATTTGTCCGCTGTCCAATGCCGCAAGCACCGCGTTTTCATCCAACAATTCTCCTCTGGCGGTATTCACCAACAAAGCCCCCGGTTTCACTTTAGCCAAAAAGGCTTCATCCACCAAAGGTTTTCCGTCGGCAGGCGGCGGACAATGAAAACTAATCACATCCGAATCTGCAAGCACCTCGTCGAGCGGAGCATAGTCAAATCCCTGCGGATGGAAATTCGGATCAGGATACAAATCATAGGCCCGCACCCGCATGCCAAAGGCAATCGCAAGTTCGGATACAATCCGTCCAATCGCACCGCATCCGACCAGTCCCAGTTGCCGGTCCTGCAGTTCAAATCCTTTTTCCCGATCCCATCCTCCCGCTTTCAACGAGCGGTCTCCAAAGCAAAGTCCCCTAGCGAGCGCAAGCATGTGGGCAAAGGTCAATTCGGCCACCCCCCGGGCGTTTGCACCCGGAGTGGTGAGTACACGGATCCCCTGCCGTTTGGCGGCACCGAGATCAATGGAACTGACCCCTACCCCATTGCGGGAAATAACTTTAAGGTCCGACGCTGACTGCAACACCCGGGCACTGACCGGTTCAACCCCGGCAAAATAGCCCACGCATCCGGGCAACAGCTCCAGCAATTCTTCTTCCGTCGGCTGACGGCCTTTTGCACAGGATACCCATTCAAAACCTGCGGACTCCAGTTTGGCAAGTGCGGGGTGCCCCTCTTTGGTAATCGACCGGGGAGTAACCAGAATCCTTCCGCTCATTGTTGCGTCCATTTTGGGTTGTCGACCACCTCGGGTTTTCCGTCGCGTTCCACCACCAGTTTGCGGTAGCCTTTGGTTTCAATGGTGCCGTAATCATGTCCCGCATCGGCGCGGAAGGCAAAAAAGGTCACAAGCGCTTCGTCCGAACCGGTATTGATACTGCGGTGGGCGTAGCGGCCGGGCACATAAACGGCCACCCCGGGAGACAACTCCTGCACTTCCCAGTCTCCTTCCGGATTTTCCATCAGCATCATCCCTTTACCGCTCAGGCAGTAGTACACTTCCCCGGTATCGAGAATGGTATGAAAATGCCCTTTGGTCATAAAATATTCATCCCCGACTTTACCGGGTTTGACGATGCTGGTTCCAAAGGCAATGTTACCGGAGGTCTCCGGCAGTCCCAGTTCATAAAATTCGTAAACCAGCGGATCCTCTGACAGCAAGGCGTCATAAGCAGCGGTATCGTGGTACATCCCCCGCATTTGCGAAAGCAACCGGGTGGTTGATGTACGTGCGGACGACAGCCCGCTCTTAAGATCAAAAGGGATCGAGAGTGATTGAAGATTTTCCATACTCATTTCAGTTTTTCCTTCCGGTTACTTCGGCTGCAATATCGGCCAGTTTGTCAAACTCCGGCCCGGAGGTCGGAATCTCAATGTGAAAGACTTCCGCGATGACCCGCGTCCATCCGTGAATAAAATAAACCCAGCCGTCTTCAATCCGGAGATTCCGCTCCTTCGCCTGGGCGGTAGCCTGATCCAGAAAGACAAGCTCTCCCCGGTAATTAAATTCCCAGACCACGCCGTCCTTCGGCCACACCCCGGCGTGGGTAAGCGGGGACCCCGGTGCGTCTTTGCCAAGACCGGTGGCGTTCACCACTACCGAAGCAGGGGGAAGCGCGTCCATGACCTGGTCATTACCTTCCGGCTCAGGACAGACATGATACGCCACCGGAATTCCCGGATTGATGCGTGCATGAATTTCTTTCATCTCTTCAATGCGCGGCTCGGAACGGTTGGTGACATGAATCTTTGACGGCCAGGCCGCAGGATCTTTTTTCTGCATTAAATACAAAGTGGTGGCCAGGCTCGATCCCCCTGCCCCCAACAACAACAGTTCACCGCCGGTACGGCTCCAATAATCTTTATCCAGAATGGCCTCCAGACTCAGTCCCGCCGTAATAGGATCTTTGGCGTGCCCCCATAATTCTTCTCCCCGTTTGGAGATACTGCTCACCTCCCCGAGTTCAGTTGCATAGGGACCGAAATGATCAAAGATGTCCCGACAAGCCTTCACCACATCCAGTTTGTGGGTGGTAACCAGTGCGCCCAGGGAAAGCGGATCCTGTTTAATGAAAGAGACAGCATCCCGGTAGCGTTCCAGATCGTCGTGCCACTTAAAATCCATGCCCTTCAGTTGCACATCCCCGAGGCCGAGATGCGCGGCCCAGGCCGGAAAGACTTTCATGATAGAGGATTTTCCCGTGGTCACCCCGATAAAATA
The DNA here is from genome assembly GCA_937127435.1 of uncultured Verrucomicrobiota bacterium. Classification (GTDB taxonomy): domain Bacteria; phylum Verrucomicrobiota; class Kiritimatiellia; order SS1-B-03-39; family UBA6053; genus UBA6053. The sequence goes on from CAKZLZ010000094.1 coordinate 41,549, forward strand.
CATCGTGGGTTTGTCAGCTGCGGAATAAGAAGATGATGTCATGTGTGGTCGTTCTCCCAGAGATGTAAGCATTGTAATAATTTTTTGTAGCGTTTAAGACGGATGTCATAAATCGCGCGGCGTTCGCTATCCGGCTGCACCGGAGCGGATGTCCCGATCCACCGGGCGGCCGTATCATTTAAATCGTTAAACAGACCCACCCCGTATCCCGCAAGCAGCGCGGCCCCCAAAGGCGCCCCTTCTCCCCGGGTCACCTGCACCACGTCGACCCCCAATACATCCGCTTTGATCCGGTTCCAAAGTGCACTTTTTTCTCCGCCCCCGGTCACCCGCACCTCGCGTAAATTTAAATCAGGAACCCCGCCGGTCAGGGCGTCGCGATACACACCGTATTCAAGAGCAACACCCTCCAAAACCGCCCGATACATATGCGCAAGCGAATGTGACCAATCCAGTCCGGCCCAGGCGCCACGTAACTTGGGCCAGCTTGGGGAATTCCGTCCGCCTAAATGCGGAACAAAAAGCGGATCATCCACCGCAAAATGAAGATTCTCCGTCTGCGTGTTTAAGACCTCCAGAGAGACGGCGTCTTCCCCTTTCCGGGTCGCCAGCTCTTTGCGGAACCATTCCAAATTCATACCGCCACCGTTGATGTAGGCATAAGGATGCCATAGACCCGGGGTTGCAGACCGGCCCCAGCCCAGCACCTCATTTTCAATGTCCGGCGCATAGGTTTCAGTGGTCCCTGCAAACACCGACGCCGTACCGGCCACATCTACACACACCCCTTCCCGCGTTGCCCCGCAAGCTAAAAATGAGGCGGCGGTGTCCCCGCAGCCCGCCACCACGGGAATCCCCTCCGGAAGTCCGCAGGATGCGGCCATATTGGTATTAAGCCTGCCGATAACTTTTGAAGGATCCACAATTTCGGGCAAAATTGAAAGATCAACTCCGAAGGTGCGGCAGAGGTCAGCGTCCCACTGACCTTTCACGTTGTCGGCAAACCCGCTAAAGTGAAGATAAGTGGTATCAATAAATGCATCAGAGGCCCCCAGGCCGCAAAGCCGCATCGCCACATAGCCGCCGGGTTGCACAAACGAGGCAATATTTTTATATATTTCCGGACGTTCCCGCTGCCACCATAAAATTTTGGGACCGTGATTGAAACTGGCCGGCCCACCGGTTTTCAGAATGATTTCCTGTCCTGCGACATCGCGCATTTCATCGATATACGGAGCACATCGGGTATCCAGCCAGGAATCGTAGGGAGTGAGATGATGCCCTTCTTTTCCAATGCCGATGATCCCTGCCATCTGTCCATCGATTCCGATTCCAGCTACAGTATCTGGTTTGATTCCGGAAGTGAGGGTGACTTCACCAACCACCTCACACACATTTTTCAGTTGCAACTCTGGATCCTCCTCCACAACCCCCGGGGACGGACGATTCAAAACCGAGGACCTAAACGCGGTCGCCAAAGTTACGCCATGCTGATCCACCAAGACGGCTTTGACGCCCTGGGTCCCGATATCGATACCAATAAGATGCAAGCAGTCTTCCGTCATGTAGCCACCATCACCACTTTACCCATGGGTCCCTCCAACGCTTTTGCATATGCGCTTTCAAGATCCTGCAAAGAAAACGTATCCGACACCACCTGCAATGGATCCAACCCTTCCGACATCACCAAGTCGAGCGCCGCCCGGTAATCGGCGACCGATCCCCCGGTGGTGCCGGTCACGGTCAAATGCCGGTAATGAATGTCATTGGTATCCAATGGCACCGCTCCCGCACCTTTGGGTAATCCGCCAAACAGACAGAGCCGGCCATGAGTGGCCAAAAGAGACAGCGCCTGGTTCTGTACCGCCGCCACCGGGCAGGCGGTAATCACCACATCGGCCCCCTGCCCTTCAGATGCTTCCATCACCTGCGCTTTCACATCTTCCTTTATAGGATCAATCCCAAGACAGGCTCCCAATTTTATGGCTTGGACCAGACGTTCCGGTTGGGGATCTACCGCGATAACTTTTTCCGCCCCCAAAGCCCGGGCGGCCAATATATGAAGTAACCCCATAGGCCCCACCCCATAAATCACCACCACATCTCCTTTTCCCAGATCAACCGAACGTCCGCCATTAACGACACAAGACAAAGGCTCAAGCAGTGACGCGGCCTGATTGGAAATTTCAGCAGGAAGAGGCACGAGGTTTCCCTGACGGATAAATACAGGCGGCACCGACATGAATTCCGCATGCGACCCGTCACGGTCGATACCGAATGCGGTGAATTCCGTGCAGTAATTGGCTTCCCCCCGGCGACAAGTGCGACAGTTTCCACAACCCGCATTGGGGGCAACCCCCACCCGTTGTCCCAACTGAAATCCGTCTACGCCTTCACCCAGTTCCACAACTTCTCCGACGATTTCGTGTCCGAGGGTGATGGTCTGTCCGTCGCGGAGCTTGCGGTGGCCATGCTTCATAATTTTGATATCCGTTCCGCAAATGGACGTGGCAAGAATCCTGAGGAGCAAACCTCCGGGAGGCACCACGGGTTTTGGTACATCCTTTACAAGAAACTCCCCGCCCTGGGTATATGTGGCCGCACGCATTAGACTTCCTCCCTAATTTCAGACAATGACACGGGTCGGCGCTCCCGAATGGAACGGTTTCCCGCAAGCACAACTTCCAGCGCCTGCAAACCTGCCTGCGCGCCTGCCTGCGGCGCCCGGTTGTTACGAATACAATCAATAAAATCTATATCCTCCGCCAGATAGGCTTCAGTGAATAAATTCCGCCAACTGCCAACGGTATTACCGGAAAATCCCTCAGGAGTATACCCCCGCACCGTATCCGCAGCCAAGCCCCCCACTGTCAGCAAGCCGTTAACGCCTAACACTTCACAGCGGGAATCATAGCCATAACGAACCCCCTGTGCGCCCTGGACAATTCCCTGGGTGCCATCGCAGAACCGGACCGTCATGGTCACGTTGTCATAAAAATCAGGATATTTTTCGCGCGCATCCGGACAACGGTAATTTCCCGCCACCGCAAATACTTCTTCGACCTCTTTGCCAGCATACCAGAACAGAGTGTCGATGTCGTGACTGTTCACTTCTGCCAGAGGGCCATTGCTTGCACTGATGTCATACATCCACGGCTGAGGAATACTCGGTCCGTAGGTCAGCGAACGTATGGAAATGGGATCCCCGATCTCACCTGCTTGAAGACGCCGGGCCACCTCTTGAAATCCTGCATCGAAACGACGCATGAAACCCACCTGAAAAACCTTGCCGGTTGAGGATGCCGTTTCTGCCATGTCACGACATTCGGCAACCGTCATGGCCATGGGTTTTTCACAAAGGACATGTAATCCGCTCTTCATGGCCTTTACCGCAATATCACGATGAAAACGGGTCGGAGAAGCGATCACCACCGCATCGGCACCCTGGTCATAAAATTCATCCGGACTTTCCGCGGCCGATACGCCCAATTCCCCGGCGGAGGTCTGACAGGCATCCATATTCGGATCCACCAGCCCCATTAATTCAACGCCAGGAACGTAGCTGGCGAAATTTCGGGCATGAATCATCCCCGCTCGTCCCGCACCAATAATCACAATTTTTAACTTTTTCATATTACCTTTCATTTGCTTTCGTATGCTTTTCAGATTTACACTTCTTTAAATCAAAATGGCAAGCGCAAATCATGGATTTATGCAAAAATATTTTAGAGAGACGGTTGAAAGTATCAATAAGGGCCAAATCATTGACAGATTCGTAAATTGGAATATAGAATGAGAGGTATCGGAAGTTATAAAAATATAATGAAATCAAAAAAAACACCCAGCGAAAGCATAGAAAACAATCAACCTTCAGCGGCAACCGAAGAACCTTCTTTGTTTATGGAGGAGAGAAAAGCGGAAATACTCACCCTGCTGGCCATCCATCACAAAGTAACGGTTCCAGAACTCAGCAAACGTTTTGCGGTCTCCACCGCCACCATTCGGACCTACCTGCGCGATCTCGAGTCAGCAGGCCAGCTGGTACGCACCCATGGGGGAGCCATTGAAAAACAGCGCAGCGGTTTTGAGCCCATGACCCGGGATAAAGAAAGTCAACATGCAGAACTCAAGCAAGCCGTGGCGGCCAAAGCCCTGGCGCTGGTGGAAGAAGGAGATGTGATATTGATCGATACCGGCACCACCGGCCACGCGTTTACCCGCCGGGTTGCCACCCTGGGCCTCGGGCTCACGGTGGTCACAAACGACATCCTGATCGCAAGCGAGCTGGAATCGGCGGAAAACATCCAGATTTTTGTGCTGGGAGGACTTTTGCGTCACGGTTTACATTGTACCGTGGGGATTCAGGGACAACTTTTAGCCGAAGGAATCGTCGTGGATAAAGCCTTTATGGGCACCAATGCGTTTTCAGTGGAACGGGGTGCCACCACCCCGGATATCAACCAGGCAGCGTCTAAACAGCAAATGGTGTCCATGGCCCATAAGGTCTATCTCCTTTGCGACCACACCAAAATCGGCAGAGCCTCCTTTGCCCGGTTCGCAACTGTGGACAACATTGATGTGCTGGTGTGCGACGACCAGATCGCCCCCTCGGACCGCAAACAATTCGAGAGCGCCGGGATTGAGGTGCTTTAAAAAGCCCTCTGCCGGAGCAAGTCAACAGCCCCCTTAACGGCTCAGATTTCAGGCTTTTTTGATCCGGCGGCGGAAAGCAAGCCCCGCTGCCAATGCGATCCCAATATAATGAAACTGCGAAAGTTCAGGTACCGCAAAAGGCTGAATGGCGGCGAAGGCGGGAGGCGCCAAATCATCTTGGTCATAATCAATGTACAGGTTTGCGGTGGTCACCGGTGTTTTGAAAGTCAGCCAGAAGAGATCTGTTCCAATATGTGAGGATCCCCCAGTGGTAGAAATGGTCCATGCGCCAAGGGTTCCGCTATCATCCCGCAAAGTGAAGTCTCCATGATCGCGATTCGCGTACCCGTTATAAATGGCGAGACTCCCGACCACTTGACTGCCTCCATCCAGGTCAAATGAAACTGTACCTGATGATCCACCCACAATTGCATACTGAACCGATGTATTTGCTCCGCCCGGTCCTGCATTTCCATTAAAAAGCTGATCTCCGTCGTAAGACCCAACCGCCCATTCTGACGAATTAACGGTGTAAGTAATCAGATCCCCGGCACTTCCTCCGGTGACATCCGAATCATCTTTGACATAGGACTGGGTAGAACTCAACGAATTCGCCAGCGTGATATTGGTGGTATCGGTCAGTGCAATTGCCCCGAACACGGCGGAAGCCGAACAAAACAAGCAAATCGAACTGACTAAAATTAAAACTTTTTTCATATCGCTTCTCCAACGGACAGGTGAGGTTCAAAACTTTGTTTTCGTTCCTTCAAAGGCAACGATCAAAATTATGGGAGTATTAGATAACACAATTCATAAATCCGCAACCTCATAGTGGTCAACAAAATAAACCATTTCATTTTCAATCCACATCACTTTACTTTCATTTAGCTTCATATAAGCCAGCAGAACAAGGTAAATTTTTCTGCCTGGCCGTTTGACTCCACTTGTTCCAAAATGTTTTTTGAGAAAACTGGAGCGAAAAGATTTTAGCCACAAAAGGGCACAAAAAAAACACTGCCCCTATAGCCCCGCATCGGGGACCACCAACTCCCATCTTCCAATTCAGAACGGGGTTATAGTGGTGGAACTATTTTTATGCCCTTTTGTGGCCCCCCCAAAAAAACAAACCCCTTTTTATGGTTTCACCATATTTTTGAATAATCGCAATCCATTGCAGCTCTACCGCATTTAAACCCTGTGGTATTTCTAAACCGACCAGATATTGTGGCGGGCGGAGTCAACGGTCTTTCCGGTATTGCTGCGGAGAACGTCCCTGGATGCGTTTAAAGGCGCGGGAAAAATTGAAAGGATCTGAATACCCCATCTGCTCCGCAATTTCCTGTACCGGGAAATGGGTATTCAACAACAGCCCTCCGGCATAATTCATCTTGATCTGCATAAGATACTGATACGGACTAATTTTCTCAAAGCGTTTGAATAAACGGCCCAGATAGGAGGGATCCACTGAGCAGGCGGATGCAATTTCTTCAACCGAAACCAGTGCCGGCGCATGTTGATGAATGTACTGTCGGCATTTCATGAACGTGTGATAGGCCTGTGGATGCGTAGAAGAAGAGTGACCGGCGGCGTGTGGCTGCAATCTCCGTAGCAGAATCTCCAACTGGCAGGCGGCAATGTGATGACTTTGTTCGGTCTGCTCCCGGGCGTCGGTGATAATCTGCCCGAACGCACTTCGGATCTGATCCGGATGCAGGGGCATAAAAGCCACGGAATGTTCCCCCAGTAATTCCCGGTGCAGGGCCGGGGCTCTTTTCCCCCGACAACTCACGACTTTGATCCGGAAAGCATCGGGACTGATCACGATCAGCGTGTTGGCTTCCCCCTCCATCCTGGAAAAAAACATGCCGGGTTTCAGGTGCATCATATTCTTTCGGGTCAGAAGCAGCGCCTCCCCTTCACTGACCACCGCAAAGCGGGTGATCTCCATAAACCCGTTATCCCCAAGATGCGCCCTGCCTTGGAAACGAACGCTCGCCACCCGGGTGATCCCGATGCCGGATACCTGCAGATTTCCGCTGTGAAACAACACCTCTTGCTCATTCTGAAAAAAGGAGGCCGCGGGCCTATCCTCTTTCCTGCGAATCCAGTCAAAGGAATGTTCCCCCAGAAATTCTTCGAGGGATGGGTCTGATTTGATAAAGTCCAGAATTGACATCTCTTGATGATATACGCCCATGATTCAGTTAGAGTCAAGTCAGACAATTTTTAAACAGCACTCCACCTCACAGCCCTATCCAACTTAATACCCCTCTTCTATTACCAATTTTAGTTGTATTGTTACCGGACAAAAACCTCTGTCGACCATGGAATCCTGAAGAGACAGGTTTAACAACACCCCGGGTTTTGCGGCCACTAAAAGTCGTATTTAGACATGTAATGGACGATTCTGGCTATGGATCTCACGTCTTCTTGCTGTTATTTTATACAACAGTCAGTTCAAAACCACTTACACAGGACTATCCGTTATGAAATTTACAAACCGATCCTTCTCCTTTCCCAAGGTAATTTTGACCGTGCTGCTGTTTTCCCCGGGGGCCCTAAGTCAGGCGGCTCCTCTGGTGCTGATTGATGGCACTGCTGATGGCGGCTATACACTGAACGGCAGCTTTGAATCCCCAGGAGGCGGCGGGTTTCAGACGGTGCCAGACAATTGGACGGCGGTTTCAACCAGCACCCCGGTCTCAGGGGTTGTTGAGGCGAGAAATAATACCGCATCTGACGGCTCTTACTCAGGACTTATAGGCGCTGACAGTTCCAGTGCAAATTTTAATTTGATTACAGATACCTTTCAGACGGGGAATTATACGATCGGGCTGGGTGACAGCTATACGCTAAGTTTTGAACACATTGGTTTGCTTAATTGGGATGATGGGATCGACGAAATACGATACTCCCTTTTTTATACTGCGGACAATACTTTGACGGGCGTGACTTACCAAGCTCCAGGAAGCGGGAGCGGTTTGATCCTGGGAGCGACGGCGACGGTACTTTTCAGTGATGCCATTACTGTCGATCTCACATGGGGGAGCACAGGTTCAATAAATACCGCAGCGGTCTCGGATGGGGGTGCCGTGGGTCAACATCTATTTCTGGCCTTTACTTCAGCGGGCGCTAGCGGCGAATATGCCCGGGTGGATGAGGTAAACCTTTCAGTAACAGTGGTTCCTGAACCCGGTTCCATGGTCCTGGTTCTTGCCGGAATGGCATCCATTGTCCTTCTGGCAAGAAAACGCAGTCGCTGAGAAAAAACTCAGCAGACCGTCCATACACAAACTTCCAGATCCAATATTATGAAGAACAAACCCAATATCCTCTGGATATTTTCGGATGCGCACCGCGGACAGGCAATGAGTTGTGCCGGCGATCCCAATATCGACACACCGAACATGGACCGGCTTCAGAACGAGGGGCTCGGCTTCCGCAAAGCCTACAGCAATTCACCGATTTGTACCGCTGCCCGCAGTTGTATTCACACCGGGCAGTACATTACCTCCAGTAAATGCCTGGCGAATCATATGCCCCTGCTGCCAACGGCGGGTCCGCAGATGGCCCAAGTCATGAGAGAAGCTGGATATCGGACCTGTCATTATGGAAAATGGCATTTGTCGGGAGGATCGGTGCGTCAGCATTTTGTTTCTCCCTATTTTCGGCCGGGGTGGGACGAGTGGATTGGTTGGGAATGTATGCACGGTCATGCGGGGCTGGGCACTTATTCTGAAACCTTCTATGGGGAGGGAGACGAGGATATCCGGCCGAAGCAAATCGATAAATATCAGGCTGACTGGCTGGCAGATCGTAGTGTGGCCTGGCTCGAAAAACAGAACGCTGAAACACCCTGGTTTCATGTCCTCTCTATTGAAACGCCGCATGATCCCTGGGATGTGCCCCGCAATGTGCCATGGAGACAATTCCGGGAGTTTGAAGCCAAAAAGCTGCAGTGGCGTCCAAATGTGGATGAGGAAATGAGAATTATTCAGGATCAGAATCACCGATCCTATCTCTCCCAAATTAAAAACATTGATGACAATATCGGTCGCATTTTGCAGACACTCGAAGAAACCGGCCAATTGGAAAATACGGTGGTCTTCTATTTTTCCGATCACGGCGATTTTATGGGATCGCACGGCAGACGATTGGGAAAAGAGTCTCCATTGGAAGAATCGTCCAATATCCCGTTGGTGGTGAGACTTCCCGGCTGCCTGGATGTGGAAGATGGACGTGATCATACACCTGATGCGCTGATCAGTTTGATTGATCTGATGCCGACCAGCTTGGGGCTTTGCGGGATTCCGGTGCCGGAGAGCTGTGATGGTCAGGATCTCAGTGACTATTTTCTCGGTCGTTCTGAAAATTGTCCCGACAGTGTTTACCTGCAGTTTGAACTCTACGGCTATTTCGGTCGCACGGTTCCGAAAGGATTTTGGCGGACGTTACACAAGGGAGATTGGAAGTATAGTGTTGATCACGAAGTGGGTGCGTTATCTCTTTATAACCTCGGTGAAGATCCTTACGAAATGAACAATCTCGTAAACCAGACAGAAGCGGAATCCAGACAACGTGAAATGAATCAACAGATCCGCGTCAAAGCGGAAGAGATCGGGGACGATTTCTTTACCCGATTGGATGCGCAGTTACAGGCTTCCTGCTGATGCCCACTTCTCCCAATATTATTTTTATCAACGTCGATGATCTCGGCTGGGGCGACCTTAAATGTTATGGAAATGAATTCGTAAAGACCCCGAATTTGGACCGCATGGCGGAAGAAGGAATTCTTTTAGAACATTTTTATGTAAACGCTCCACTTTGTTCCCCCTCCCGGGCCGGCGCCCTGACCGGACGGTTTCCGGGATCATTGGGCATCCATTACTGGATGTCCCCCTATCACAACGCCCAATACGGAATGCCGGACATTTTGGATTTGGAAACACCCACTTATCCGCGCCTGTTGCAGCAAGCGGGCTACCGAACCGCGCATTTCGGCAAATGGCATGTGGGAGAGGACGAAACGGCCCCTGTCTCTGCCTACGGATTTGATGAGGTCGACTACATTTGGCAAGGTGTGGGACCGAATCCGGGGATCGAGCCCAATGATCCCCGCGGCACCGAGATGCTGGTGGACCGGACCATCCGCTTTATAGAAGAGGTCGCAAAACAGGATCAGCGCTTCATGGTGAATTTGTGGCCCCGGGATGTGCATGCCGCGCTGGACCCCAGTGAAGCATCTCTGGCGCGCTACAAGCACCTGATGAGCCAAAATCAGTTCAAAACCGCATTGCAGATCTATTATGCTGCAATTACAGAAATGGATTTGCAGATCGGCCGTTTGTTGGACTGGCTGGATGCCCAACCGGGTTTGGCAGAAAATACGCTGGTGATATTTTCCAGCGACAATGGACCTGAAGATCCGTACATTCCGCATGCCGCCCACCACTGTGCCGGACTGGCCGGTCCCTTCCGTGGCCGAAAACGCAGTCTCTACGAAGGAGGCACCCGGGTGCCGTTTATTGCCCGCTGGAAAGGGACCATTCCGGCCGGAGGGGTCGACAACCGGTCAGCGGTGAGCGCCGCGGATCTGTTGCCAACCTTCTGTTCTCTGGCCGTGGTGAATTTGCCGGCGGGATTTGAACCGGACGGAGAAGACGTGAGCGACGTCCTGCTCCAGGGACCACGGGCGCATAAAAAGCCCCTGTTCTGGGAGTGGCGTTTTGACGGAACGGGTCAGGTATTAAACCGAAGTCCGATGCTGGCGGTCAGAGATGGAGAGTGGAAGCTGCTGTTTAATCCCGACGGCAGCCGAACCGAACTGTACCGCATTCAGGCACAACCCTCCGAACTGCACAGTCAGCATGAAAAAGTTCCGGAAGTGGTGGCGCGTCTGAAAAAGATGGCACTGGACTGGCAGGCCACCCTGCCGGCCGGACCCGTTACCGACAGGCCGGGGTCGGATGAATATCCGGGCTATCCCGAAAATGCGGGCCGGGGCCCGGTGATGGATCCGGAAAAATTTCAGACACTTATGGCCCCGGTGCGGGTGACCATCACCCGCGAAGATGTGGAAGAGGACTGATATCTAAAGAGCTCCGCTTCCCAATCAACCCTGCCTGTCAGCGCCGGTTTGAAAAGGGTTGAAAACTGCCGATTTGAAAATACTTTAATTTCAGCTGAAATAAAGGGAAACCACCCGCTACGCTGGAGTGCACAGAGAAGCACGGAGCCATGCAGATGGCGGCAAGGTTCACCTGCCCGAAAGCCGCCCCGGCGGCCAGGGGCGAGCCCCTGAAGACACCCCATGTTGCCGACCCCCTGCCGATTTCATTCCGGTCCCGTTGCATGGAATATTGGAAGGAGATGCCGTAAAACGGGGTGGTTTTCGGGGCTTGCGGCATTCCTTCCCCGGTCGATTTGCCTCCGTGACTTCTCTGTGCACTCCAGCGAAGCGGGTGTTTAAAAAAACGATTCCTCCCTCGAAGCCATGAGAGAATAAATGGAGAAGAAGAATTTTCATAGGAACGTATTGAAGAAGAAAAAACTCAAAAATCCCCGGCACTTTCAAACCGGAAAAATTACACCACTTTCATTTCGCTCCTGACAATACCCCCCTTTTTTTCTTTCAGCATCTAAATAGCGCCTCCCGAAAGAGTTGCTTCAATATTAAAAACAGGAACTTATATCGTCCGCTAAACAAATACCTTCGAAAGAAAATTACACCTTAATACTTAAAATTCATTTGACAACACCACTGAAACACACAAAATAAAAGCATATGAAAGCTTGTAAACTTACATACAGGCTTAAGCAAAAGGCATCAAAATGAAAAACATCAAAAATATTTTCGTAGTAACTTTAGTGATAACCGGGGCCCTTACTTCCAGTCTGACATGGGGAGAGCTCATCTTTCAGGAGAGTTGGGAATCCGCAGGTCTCAATGAAGGTGAGGCGGTTGGCACCCTCTATAGCGGATGGAGTTCGAACTATGACGGGGGTAAACTGAGGCTTTGGAGGCCAGGATCCGGAGCGGTGCCGAGTCGCTGGAATGCGGCGGAACCTCTATCATCACCTGCTGATGGAAACACCACCCTTTATCTTCCCTCCGCTGTCAATCATGTGGTGACCGGAAACCCGATTGAAGCAGGCAAAACTTATACCCTTACCGCCGCGATCGGATGGGACAACGCCGTTGTTGATCAGGGATCCTGGGCATTGCTACTGTATGCGGACAGCAATGACAGCGGAACCTATGGTGGGGACACCTACATCACCCAAAATTACGCCACCAATGGAACTGGTGTCGTCAACACGCCTGCGCAGGGAGGCTGGGTCGATAACAGTGTAAGCTTCACCGCTGAAACGGGAGACGCATGGATTGGCAAAGATCTGATCATTGTCTTAAACCAATATAA
>CAKZLZ010000095.1 GCA_937127435.1 uncultured Verrucomicrobiota bacterium
AAAGCACGCATCTCCAAAGCCTGGTCCGTGAGGGCCAGGAACAATGGGTTCTAACGATTGTGAGCCCTGTATGGGCGGCTCTCTCACGGGTAGGCCATGCAGATAGAGGGTCGCCCATACAGGGCTCAAATGTATTTTACTATTTACACCTGGCCCTGGCGGACCGGACTTTGGAGAGTGCGACTTACAGCCGCAATAAGTCAAAATAAACCGAAAATGCTCTAGCCTTTTACCCGCCTGTGTCGATCAAGATCACAGCGGTTGATCGGGCCAAAGATCCACGCCGATATCAGCCCGATCCGTCGAAATGAAGCGCCGGGGTCAGTTGGTTGGAAAACCCACACTTTCCAAAAGACGGAGTGTGAGCATTTTAGATCAGGTGGAAGCTGCAGATTCATTCGTTCGGGCCGTAGGTCCGAGCCAATACCAGCCCGGCCCGCAAACGGGCCAAAGGTCCGTTTGCGGGCCGGGAATTCCATTATATAAACCCATTCGCGGGCCGCAGGTCCGCGCCGATCACCAAAGGCATGGGCTTCGGTGATCGACCCGGAAATTCGGTAAAAATCAACGGAATCCTATTACAACCACTCGCTTTTCGTTGAGTACTTTTCGACTTGGCGGGCCGGGTTAACAGAAGATGAAACCTTCACGCCGAACCGAACTAGCGTTCATTCCACCCTTTGCCCTTAAATATCCGAGGCTGGCTTTTCAGGATGCGGGCCGTTTTGGTTTTCGACTGTTTGGCAGAAGAAAAGTGAAGCAGATATCCGCGTTGACGGCCCGGGGTCAAAGCCTCAAAAGCTTTTTTAAACGCAGGCTCCTGCGAAAAGATGTCTTCCAGCTCTTCGGGAATTTCAAGCTTTGCAGCCTTTTCGGGCACAGCTTTTTTGCCTGATTTCACAAGGTCAATGGCCGCTTGAATGTAGCCCTGCACCTGCGGTTTCAGCGGATCAATTTTCGCGGCATCCGTAAAACGAATCACCCTTGCGTAACGCGAGTTTTCACCCGGCTTCTCCAGAAGCTGATCCGGATCTTCCATCTCCGCCCCCCGAAAAAAAGACAGGGTCACTGAATCCTTAAAGGCACTCAGGATGAGTACGTTTTTTCCCTGAAAGGTGTAACAGGGCACCGACCATTTTATTTCTTCGACCAATTCCGATTCCTGAAGAATGGTTCGTAACTGCCGAAGCTCCTTCTCCCAGGCGTGCACCTTGCATTGAGGTGTCCCCCCCAGAGAGCAGCGTCCACATCCATCCTTCAGATATTGATCCACATTTTCAGGTTTCAGCGTCATAAGAATGATTTATCCACGTTCCAGGATGCGAGTCAAGCGCACCCGACGCAAAACGCGTTCCCCTTAGAACTGTGCCCATGCACATCCCGGACATCCATCCACCCGCCACAGCACCCTCAGGTTGAAATCCACCCATCCTCAAACCCAACCCCTCAGCCCTTTCTTCTCCCCTACTACCCGCCTACCTTCCACCTACCTCACGACTCCCTCACGCCTACCTCACGCCTACCTCACGCTGACTTTTCACCCTTATATAATAGTACTTCGACGATATACGATTATAGGGGTATTCACTTCGCTGGACTTACCCCAGCATCTGGTGGGTTCTATCTCTTCACCCTGAAAGGGTGATTTTACCGTAGCCCGGGGTTCCGGCGACGCCGATGAACCCCGGGACTGGAGTAAGAAAACACCTACCACCCTGAAGGGGTGGCTCACCTAGTCAGGTGAAGCACTCTTTCAGAGAGCGCTGCGTGGGCGAATCTTCATTCCTATGGCAACCTCCTGCGTCGGTGCCATAGGCTACGATGAGTGCACCCTTTCAGGGTGCTCCTTGAGAAGGAAAATGATCAGTAACTCACTGTTTGAACCCACATATTGGGGATGGTCCAGTGAAGTGAATACCCCTATACGATTATTTACCCGCCCATTGGAATTTACATGAGGTTTACAAAAATCACGGGAAATCACGGGCAGGTTGCCCCACCCCGTTTTTTCCCAGTCCAAGTCCCTCATGAAATGCAAAAAAGCGTAATTCTGTCCGGGGACACCCTTGCGGCCTCTGGGGATATCCTGCCAACAACTCAACCCGAATGTATCAACAGAAACGATTTACGGGCCGGTCAGGTGTCGAGGGGAATACCTTATTCGGCAGCCGGTGGCGTGAGGTCCAGCTTTTTGCCCAAAACCAAACAGTTGAACAGGTAACGGCCCACCTGGTCACGGGTCATATACGCATTGCTTCCTTTCGCTTCACTGAGATGGACAACCGTTTGTTCACGGATATCAAAGATCTTTAAAGCCAGCCCTTTTGTTTCCCAATGTGCCGGATCCTCCAAATCGAAATCGGAAGAGAGACGGAGAAGTTTTCCTCCGGTTTCCCAGAAAATCCAAATTTCATTGCTCACGGGAGAGATGGGAGAGAGAAAAACCCGTTGTTGACCTGAAGGGGGCTCCTCGCCCCGCTCCTGATAATACTCAAGAAGATGCGTACGTGACGCGGCCCGAAGGGCTTCCAGAAACTTGCCTTCCGGATATTGGGCCTGGGCACGTTGCGCAAACGCAAACGCTTCTATGTCCGCATAGGGCGTACGATGCTCCACAAAACCTTCCGGAGATTCGGGAGGAAGTCCCCGGAGAATATTGGCAATTTTGAAATGTTTGTTTTTTACGTGGACGTTCATTTTTTCAATTTCATAATCCGCCTTCCGCATCACCAGTTGCAGGTTCATCTGCGGCATCCAGATTTCAAGCATTCTGGAACGGTCCCCCTCATCCAACTCCGGCTTCAGTTCGCGTACCCAGTAGACCAAATCCTTGTCCTGCATCACCTGATCGAGATCATTCTCATCCAGGACCCAGCGGTATAAATGAATCGTGGTCTGCATTAACAATTCTTCATCCACTCCCCCGGGTAAAGGGGCGGCATTCAGAGCGGGTAAAAAAAGTGCGAAGAGGAGGAGAGTTTTCATGAGATCCTTATAATTTTTCCAGCGTAAAAAAACGATTGCCACCCAAAGAACCGGATTGCTGATCCGGAATACGGATAAAATTGCCTCCGGGGTTGTAGATGTCTTTGTCCGTCATCCAGGAGTACGCACGGCCGGTGACCGGAGTGTTGTGGACAAGCGACATGGTGGCAAATTTATCTGCCTCCACAATACCGCCGTTGATATAAGCGGTAGCCAAACCCTGGCCATATTCCATCAAGCGGGCAAATTTTCCGGGGGAGCCGTCATTGGCGATTCCGGTGAGATAATTGAGCCGCTTCTCGACTCTGGGCACCGCCACAAACTGGCCGCTGGCATCGCGGTAAAATCCGTCACATTGCCCGTGCTCCCCTCCGGTGGTGATCACATCAATGATATCCGTGGTACTCACCGCCGCAATTTGAGATTGGCGATACCCCTGGGGAATATGTTTCAGACGGGAATCCAGCACATGCAGAATTTGCAACATGCAGGCTTTGGTATCCGCTTCACTTTTCCAGCCCCGCTCCCCGGGAAAAGGAGATTCGTTCAATAACAGTCTCGCCAAATAACCATCGCGGGAGGTGGCGGGTTTCAGTGCCACTTCCGCACGCAACAGAGGAGAACAACAGATAAGCAACAAAATGATTTTTTTCATATTTTTTCTCCGTGCATTAGGAGCCAAGCACCGACCGGATAAGAAGTCCAGTATATATCAGGAAACTCAAAAGTAAAAGCCCGCCTTCGATTCGGTTAATACGTCCTTTCCCTTTTCTCCCCCAACCGAAGATAAACAGGGAAACCGTCAGCAACAACATGAAGGGAAAGTCCCGCTGTAAAATTTCCGGTTCCAGGCCAAAAGGATGAATGGTACCCGCAATCCCCACCACCGCCAAGGTATTAAACAGATTCGAACCCACCACATTGCCGATGGCCATGTCGTGCTCCCCTTTGCGCACCGCCATTAAGGTGGAGGCCAATTCCGGCAAAGAGGTGCCAATCGCCACCACGGTTAATCCGATGATTAATTCGCTGACCCCCGCCATGGTTGCCAATTCGACCGCCCCCCAAACCAATCCGCGGGAACTGACCAGGAGGACCAGCATCCCCACCAGCAATTGCCCGAGAGATTTCTGCACATTGGATGGTGGCAAAGCAGGGTCCACGGCCAGGGTTTTTAACAATTCATCCTGCGGACGTTTAAAGGAAATCCAGACCGTCCAGGACATCGCCACCAAAAACACACAAATCAAAAGAATGCCGTCCAGCCGGGAAAGTGACCCATCGGCAATCACCGCCAGGGCAACCAGGGTCACAGCGGTCAACAGCGGCAATTCTCTTCTCAGAATATTTGAATGTACCTGAATCGGAATGACCAAAGACGTGATTCCCAGAATCAAAGCGATATTGGCAATATTCGAGCCAAAGGCATTTCCGAGTGCCAGTACAGGCTTTCCTTCAAGCGCGGAAAAAGCGGACACCACCAATTCGGGGGCGGAGGTGCCAAACCCCACAATCACCATGCCGATCACAATCGGGGAGATCCCCAGGTGCCGGGCGATCCCCGAGGCTCCCTCTACAAACACATCCGAACTTTTGATCAGCAGCCAAAGGCCGCCAAAGAGTGCCAGCACCGGAAACAACCATGCGGGCCCCCAGGACAGGATCTCAGACATCATAGGCCTCATCATCCCCGCCTAAATCCTCAAAATCAGGATCTTCCTTGTAGGGAGAGAGGGACTGGCCGGGTTCAAACTCTTTTTGACGCCAGTACTCGCCCAGCACAATGCCCGTGGCGGTGGCCACATTTAAACTTTCTACGTTTTCAGATCCGGGAATACGGATAATCTGATCGGCATCTTCCACCAAAAAATCACTCAGCCCGCTGGACTCAGGTCCCATCATCAACAACATTTTATCCGGCAGTTCGGTTTTATAAATATTCTCGCCCTGATGACTGCTGGTGGCCACCACCGTATAACCGGCCGCTTTGAAAATCGGCAACGCTTCACTCAACCGTCCGCCGTGTACAAACTGTACAAATTCAGCGCCCCCTTCCGCCGAACGCAGAGAGGCCCCATTCTGGGAAACCACGGCATCGCTCACCAACAGACCTTCCACCCCGAAATGGGCACAGGTGCGCAGAATGGAACCCACATTGTGGGGGTTGCCCAAACGCTCCAGTGCCACCAAACAATCCGTATCCAGCTCAATGGATGCATCCAAATATTCTTTGATGGTGAAAGGATCAATTTTCTTCACCAGAAAGCAAATGCCCTGATGACTGCGGGTTTCCGCAATTTTGTCCAGTTCGTAGGTATCCACAATCCGGTAGGCCTTGCGCGCCTTGGCACAGGCTTTCATTATGTAACCGAAGCGGTAAGCCACATCTTCGGCAAAGTACGCCCTCACAATCTGATCCTGACGGTGTTCAAAAAATGCCCGGCATGCATTCACCCCGAAAATTTTCATTTCCATTGGATCTTCTACCGACACCCGCTGAAATGACGGGCGGCTGTCCTGATTCTCATCATCCGAGTACATGCTTGATTCTCTCTCCATCTCAATCCTCTCTATTCTTGTGACTCATATAGGGCTAGGTCCATGATTCTATCAGACGGAGACGCAGGGCACAATCTCCGAATCTAACTCACGTAAATGCAGGCGGCCATGTGGGCATCCACTTTTTCCGCAAGTTGACTGACCAGTTCCGCCGGCGCGGCTTGATTGAGTTTGAGTACCGCAATGGAACAGTCTCCTTTCTCATTGTGGGGATTGCGCACATCGTCAATGTTGATTCCCGCTTCAGCCACGGCGGCGGCAATGATGCCCAATACCCCGGGACGATCTTTGAAACTCAACACCAAAGTATGGCCCTTGGGATCAAAATACAGTTTCTCAAAATTATTGATGCGGGCAATCACGACCTGGTTTTCTGCCACAGTTCCGCGAATCGAAACAGATTTCAGCTCTTCCGGACCGCTTTCCACGGTCAGGTCAACCGTGATGGAATTTCCATACCCTTTCAGGTTGTCCACCTTGCGGTTACAATATTCAATACCGTTGTCTTCCAATACATTCAATGCGGCTTTGTGATCCAGGGAACGGTCGAAGTCGGGATGGATCGCGGTCACCATGGGCACCACCAACCAATCCGCAAATGCGGCCAGTTCGCCATAAACACTGGTTTCCAGCAGTTTCACCCGTTTGTCAAAACCCAGCATCCCGCGGGCCATGGAGGTCAAGGTGTAAGCCAAATCACCGTAGGTTTCGTCCAGTCCTTCCGGAATGTCACGGTTCACAATAAACGTGGTCAGCCCCTTCTCATCAAACTCGACCAAGATACGGGCAGCCATTTTTGCCGCATTTTCGTTGGCTTCTGCAGAGCTGGCACCCAAATGCGGCAACATAATATCCGCAATGTCCGCTTCGGGTTTGTCACCGGCTTCATCTTTGGGATAGACATCATTGAGGAAACGAATATTTTTTTCCGCTTTCAATGCCCGCAGATCGTCATGATTCACCACCCCGTGACGGGCACAGTTGATCAAGGTGGCGCCGGATTTCATTTTACTGAAAAGGTCTTTATTGATGATCCCTTTGGTGGCCGCATTCTCAGGAATGTGCAGGGTAATGTAATCTGAAACGGAAAAAAGCTCTTCCAGAGACATCAACTCGACGCCCAGGTCCTCCGCACGGTCGCTGCTGATCATCGGATCAAAACCGACAACCCGCATTTCAAAACCGGACAGACGCTTCAGGGTCAAACGGCCAATATGCCCCAGTCCCACCACACCGACGGTTTTGCCGGTGATTTCACGTCCCATAAATTTGGATTTTTCCCACAGTCCCTGACGAACAGAAGCATCGGCAGGAATCAAATGACGGGCATCAGCCAACATCAGGGCCACCACTTCTTCCGCCACCGCATTGGAATTGGCTCCCGGGGTGTTCATGACGTCGATACCGCGCTTGCGTGCCGCCTGAATATCAATGGTATTGTAACCCGCACCCGCACGTATAATCACCTTCAGCTTGGGAAACGCATCCATTATTTCTTCTGTCACCTTCTCAGAACGTACAATAAAGGCATAGGTTTCAGGATGTGCAGAGGCCAATTCGAGCAGGTCTACACCCGGGCATTGCTCCACAGTGTAGCCGCCATGGGCAACAAGCATTTCTTTGGCAACGGCATCCAGTTTGGTAGGGATCAGAACTTTTTTCATGTTAAAATAAGGGATTAGAATGGTTTTAAAAAAACAATTGCCCGCCTTTTAGCGCCGAAACAGCCGGAATCAACTGCGCAAGCCAACTAATTGTTGCAAGCAGGCAGCCCACAGTCCCACAAAAACACCAAAAGAGGGCATTCCCATCATTCACTCCTATCCTAATAACAACTTTCAGCTATAAACCTTGCGTAACCCGGAATGAAATATTTGTATAAAAACATCAAAACGGACGAAAATATGAAAATCGCATTTAAACCCCGCCCCTTCATCATTAGCGCCAGCGTGATGTTGCTGTGGCCGGTCTTTTTTTCACTCCTGGACACGATGGAGTACTGGACGGAACCTCTCATCCTTTTGACCGGTGGTTTCGTAAGAATGCTCTTCGCCATTCCCTATGGGGACGAAAAATTCATGCCCCTCCTCTACATGACCGCCCTGGTTGCCGGCTCCCTGGCATGGTTTTCTCTTTTGTTGCTGCCCTCTCTCTGGAGAAAATGTGACCGGGCCGGATTCTATCTGCTGCAAAGTGCGTATGCGCTCTCCCACGCATGGCTTGGTATTTGGATTATCGGAACCAAACATTGCTAAGCGTCAGCTGAATAAAAAAACTTGTGCGGCCTCCGAACCGGTGACCGCACAAGCTGATACGCAATAAAATTCAGGATCTCTTCGTCTTATCGACGATCACCTTTCGGTGGAGGTCCTGAGGGAAGTTCATCTTCGCTCAAATAATCATCCTTGTTCGTATCGAACTGGGTGAAATGTTCTGAGGGTCCGTCAAACTCGGTTTTGGAGATCTTTCCGTCACCGTCTTTGTCGAGCTTTTCAATCAGCTCCTTCGCACTGGGGGCCTTTTTGCCGTCTTTACTTGTTCCCCCGGGCTGGGCCATGACGGTTCCGGTCGCGAGGATCAATAGTGCAGTTGCAGTCAAGGTTGTCTTCATTTTGTTTCCTTTGGTTGGGTTTATGTTGACGACTGCATCATGCCACAACCCACCTTAAGATCAGATGAAGCTGAAAAATAGTTCATAATTATTTTTTTGACGGCCTTTTTCCACGCCTTTCACCAAATCTAAAGGTTGGGTTCTGTATATTCGCATCATCAACGCAACCCCCATTTGAAATGCGACATGAAAAATACTCATAAACGAACTCTCTCCCCCCAACGCCTCTCCGCCTTTACAGGCGGATTGAGCGCCCTGCTCCTGATGAGCGCTTGTGCCACCAGCCCATCGAAGCCGGTCGACTACACGGACATGAAAATCCCCGCTGCCTGGCATCAGCCCTCGGAAGCCCCGTTGAATAAAACCGCTGAAACAGACCTCTCGCAATGGTGGACCCAATTTAAAGATCCGATGATGGACCAACTCATTCAGGCGGCCTTGATAAACAATCCGGATTTAAACACCGCCTTGTTAAATGTCGAAAGCGCCCGGGCGCAGAAAGGTCTTGCCGATGCCGCACTGTGGCCCAGTCTGGATGCGGGTCTGTCCTCGGACGCTGCCCGGATTGACGATTTAAAAGAAAGCGCCACCCAAAACAGCGAATCATACGGGGCCCGCCTCTCCGCCAGCTGGGAAGTGGATCTCTTCCGCAAACAGTCCGACATCCTTCAAAGTGCCGAAGCGGAACTGCGGGCAAGCGAACAGGATTTCCATGCGGCGCAAGTCATGCTCTCCGCCGAAGTGGCCGAATCCTACTTAAACTTCCGTTCCCTCCAACAGGAATACGGCATTCTCACCGACACCATTGCCATGCGCGAACAAACCCTGCAAATCGTCCGCTGGCAACAGGAAGCGGGCGAAGCCAATGTCCTGGATGTCCAACAGGCCATCGTGTTTTTGGAACAGGCCCGTACCGCGGTGCCCTCCCTGGAACAGGACCTGGAAGAAAGCCTGAATGCACTGGCGATCCTCTGTGGAGACATTCCCGGCGCCTTACACGACTCCCTCAAAACGGAGGCGGAACTGCCAACCCTCCCTGAAGAAATCTATTGTGCAATTCCGGCGGAAGTTCTGGAGCAACGTCCGGATATCCGGGCGGCCCGGCTGCGGATCGAATCGGCCACCGCTGACCTTTCCGCCGCTGAAAAAGAACGCCTCCCCAGTCTCACCCTTACCGGTTCAATCGGCTTGGACGAAGACAGCCTTGGCGACCTTTTGAATCCCACCGAATTGGTTTCAAATCTGATCGGATCCCTTACCGCACCCATCTGGGATGCGGGGCGCATCGAGAATCAAATTGCGCTCGAAGACATGAACCTGCGTCAGAAATTCTTCGCTTACCAGAGTGAAGTGCTGGATGCCTTGTCCGAAGTGGAGAATGCCCTTTCCGCTATTGTCACCTCGGCCCGCGAAGTGAAAATGACCCAAACCGCAACCGGGGCCGCCCGCCTCTCCACCACCTTCGCCGAGTTTCAATTTGAAGCCGGCGAAGTGGATCTCCTCTCCGTTCTGGAATCGCAACGCTCCCAGCTAAGTCTGGAGCAAAGTTTGGTCTCCGCCAATATAAAACAACTCAATGCCCACATCCAACTTTATCGGGCCATGGGAGGCGGATGGTCCGCTCCCGCAACAAATTAATCAACATTCTTACGCAAAGGATTTCATTATGAACTCAAAAAATACCGCTTCCGAAAATGACTTGGCCGCACGCATCGCCGCACACCGCCCGGGCCGCCGCCGCACCAAAAGTGTTCTGATTGTCTTGCTGACGGCCATGGCATGCATTTCCGCATACCTCGTCTGGGGCCGCAGCGACACCCAGGCGGAATTCGCAGCCCAATTTCACACCCAGGCTCTCGAAAAAGGAAAGGTCGGATTGACCATTACCGCAACCGGGAACCTGGAACCCACCAATGAGGTAACCGTCGGAAGTGAAATTTCCGGTTTGGTCGTGGAAGTGTTTGTCGACACCAATGATGAGGTCAAGAAAGGGCAAAAACTTGCGCAGATTGACCGCACGACTTTTGAAAACGATTTGCGCTCCGCCCAGGCGTCACTGGCAGTCGCCAAAGCCGCGGTTGAAGAGGCCGAAGCCAATCTGAAGCAGGCACAACGCACCTTGTCCCGCGCCGAAGAATTGCGAAAAAAAAGTGAGGGTAAAGTCCCCTCGCGCGCCACCATGGAGAATGCGGAATCGGAAATTGAAATTGCCAAAGCTTCCCTGCTCGCCAAGCAGGCCGCCGTCCAGCAGAACGAAGCTCTGGTGGACATCAAAACCAATGAACTTTCCAAAACCCTCATCACCTCCCCCACCGATGGCATCGTACTGAGCCGAAGCGTGGATCCCGGACAAACGGTGGCGGCCAGTTTCTCTGCACCGGAACTGTTCGTGATCGCCGAAGACCTTTCATCAATGAAGTTGGAAGTCTCCATTGCAGAGGCCGATATTGCGGTGGTCGCCGTCGGACAAAATTCCACCTTCAGTGTCGACGCCTGGCCGGAACGGGAATTTTCCGCCGCCGTCACCAAGGTGGCCTTCGGCTCTGAAATCGTCGACAATGTGGTCACCTACGAAACCGAATTGGATGTAAGCAATGAAGACTTATCACTGCGCCCCGGTATGACCGCGACCGCAGATATTTATGTGGATGCCAAAACTGAAGTTTGGGTAGTGCCCGTACAAGCCTTGCGCTTTACCCCCACCCCTCCTGAAGGTGCCACAGGCCCCGGAGACGGCGGACCGCCTCCCGGCATGGCGGGAGGAAATCCCTCAGAATCTGAAGGGACCAGTTTTATCGATAAAATGATGCCGAAACCTCCGCGTGAAAACAGCAACCGCAAGAGCAGCGCCAGCGCCGGCACCCAGAGTGATGGACCTTCACAAATATGGATCATGGCAGACGGTCATCCCCGTCCCATTGAAGTGGAAGTCGGCTTGTCCGACGGCACCGTAACCGAAATTTCTTCCGACCAACTCGAAGCCGGACTGGAGATCATTCTCTACGAGGAACCTTCAAAGTCATGAAGAACAAAACGCTCATTCACCTGGAAGGCATCCACAAAACCTACGGAGAAGGCGACGCTGCGTTCGAAGCCCTCCGGGGGGTGGACCTGGACATCACCACCGGCGAGTTCGTGGCCATCATGGGTCCGAGCGGATCCGGCAAATCCACCCTCATGAACCTGCTGGGTTGTTTGGACCGTCCCAGTGCGGGATCCTACAGCTATGAAGGCATCAAAGTTGAGACCCTCGACAAAACCCAACGCGCCCTTTTACGGCGTTACGCACTGGGCTTTATATTCCAAGGGTTTAATCTCCTCGCCCGCACCAGTGCGGTTGAAAATGTGGAGCTTCCCCTGCTCTACCGCGGAATCCCCCGTCGGAAACGCCGTCAGTTGGCCCGCGAAGCGTTGGACACCGTCGGGTTGGCTGACAAAGAACGCAACACCCCCGGGGAACTCTCCGGCGGACAACAACAACGCGTCGCCATCGCGCGGGCCATGGTTACCCAACCCAGCACCTTATTTGCGGATGAACCGACAGGGAACCTGGATTCAAAAACCACCGGCGAAATTATGCAGGCCCTCACCCGTCTGAATGAAGAACGCGGCATCACCATCCTCATGGTCACCCACGAAGAAGATGTGGCCTGTTACGCCAGCCGTCAGGTTCACGTGCTGGACGGGCTCATCGGCCACGACCAAAAACAGTAAAGGAGATCTCATCATGTTCGACATGTTCAACAACGCATTTTCCATCGCACTCAAAGAAATCCGCCGCAATCTCACCCGGGCCTTTCTCACCGTGCTCGGTATCATCATCGGAGTTTCTTCGGTCATCACCATGGTGACTTTAGGAGACGGCACCACTGAAGCCGTGAAATCACAAATATCCAGCTTGGGAAGCAACCTCTTAATGGTGCAGCCCGGCGCAGGATTCGGTCCCCGCTCCCGCTCGGCCGGGGTTCCGAATTTTACCGAATCCGATGTGGATGCTTTGCTCACACAAGTGCCCGGCATCGCCGCCGCCGCTCCGGTGAGTGACACCACAACCAGTGCAATTTATCGGGACAACGCCCGAAAAGGGAGGGTCACCGGCACCAAACCCGAATGGTTTCAGATCAACAACTGGACTTTGGCCGAAGGACGCCTCTTTACCGAGGATGATCTGGTCAAAGGGGCAGCGGTTTGCGTGATCGGCCAAACCGTCATCGATGATTTGTTTGGAAACGAAGATCCGATCGGCAAAAAAATCCGGGTGGGCAAAGCCTCTCTGGAAGTCATCGGCACCCTCGAAGAGAAAGGCCAGGTCGGCATGGGAGATCAGGACGATACCTTGGTGACGCCCCTGAGCACCTTAAGAAGGCGATTACTGGGGCGGACCTCCGAACATGACATCGGCATGATATCGGTTTCCGCCGAAGAAAACACTGACAGCGACTGGATCATCGATAACATCGACGCCGTGCTCCGTGAACGCCGCAATCTCCAGGACAATCAGGAGAATGACTTCTCGGTGATGGACACCCGCCAGATTGCGGAAACCCTGAGTTCCTCCACCCAAATCATGACCACCCTGCTGGCAACCGTCTCCGGGGTCTCATTGCTGGTGGGAGGCATCGGCATTATGAACATCATGTTGGTTTCCGTCACCGAGCGCACCCGGGAAATCGGCATCCGCCTGGCCATTGGCGCAACCGCCAAGGAAGTGCTGTTGCAATTCCTGGTGGAGGCGATCACCTTATCCTCTGTGGGCGGGGCCATCGGCATCCTGTTGGCAGCAGGCTTATGCGCACTGCTCGCACCGGTGATTCAAGTGGCCTTCCACTTCAATACCCAGATCAACCTCATCGCGTTTGTGTTCTCCGCGATGGTCGGAGTTGTTTTTGGCTTTGCCCCGGCCCGTCGAGCGGCTAGTCTGGATCCCATCGATGCTCTTCGCCATGAATAATCCCCTCTCCCCACCTCAAATCCCTCCCGGAAAGCGCTTCTTTCTCCTTCCACATCCTGAAGGGGGAAGCCGATGAGAATTCTGGTTGTGGAAGACGATGATCTTTTAAGACGTTCCCTGGTCGCAACTTTCCGCGATGAAGGTTTTGCGGTGGATGAGGCAGAGGACGGGGAAGAAGGTTTATACAAGCTGACCGAAGGCATTTACGATGCCGCGGTGCTGGATGTAATGATGCCAGAGCTGGATGGATGGCAGGTACTCGAGCGCGCACGACCCAAGGTGGACACTCCGGTACTGATGCTCACCGCAAAAGACACGGTACCCGACCGTATTAAAGGCCTGAATCTCGGGGCAGATGATTATCTGATCAAACCCTTCGACGCCGACGAACTGGTGGCCCGCATCCGGGCGCTGGTCCGGCGGAACCGCGGACAAAGCCAACCCGTCATCGTATTCGAAGACCTGCAGTTGAATACTTCGATGCGAAAGCTGGAAAAAGCAGGTGTGGAGGTCGAGTTGACCCCCCGCGAATACAGTTTATTGGAATATCTGGCTTTGCATCGGGGAGAAGTCGTCAGCCGTGCGCTCCTCTACGAACGGCTGTTCGATGAAAATGACGATTCACTGTCCAACCTCCTCGATGTGCATGTTTCCAACCTGCGCAAGAAACTCGGGAAAGATTTTATTCAAACCCGGCGTGGCCACGGATATTTTGTAGTATGAAACTTCCGACAAACTCCATTCGCTGGCGACTCCAAATCTGGTACGCATCTCTGCTGTTGATTGCCCTCGCCGGCCTGAGTTTTGCGGTCCTTCGCCTTTCCCGCATTCACAGGATCCGTCAACTCGATCAACAAATTATGGCGCAACAGCGGATCTTCTTTAAGACCCTGTTTCCCGAAAATTTACCGTCCGGTGATGCCGCGGACAGCGACAATCCCGCCCCCCCACCCGATCCGAATAAACTCTACCTTGAGATTCAAGCGGAGGGGCAAAACCCCTCTTCGGAACTTATGCAGTCTTTTTCCGGCACGGAACCCGGCTTTTTCTATTTTTCGCTCAGTGACCGGGAGGGGAACCCTCTACTGGTCTCGGAAAATCTTCCGGCAGACTTCACCTTCCCTTCCCTGTCCCAGGATGAGAGTTTTGATTCCCAGCAATTTAGAGGGAGCTATCGCGAACATACCCGGCGGGGACCGGCCGGGGTTCGTGTCTGTTTCGGCAAGGATGCCTCCCAAGTACTGAAAGAAATGGATCAGTTCAGGGTCTCCATTACCCTGTTTGCTGCAGGATTCTGGTTGGTGGGCCTGGCCGGAGGATGGTGGATGGTGGGCCGGGCGCTTCGCCCTCTGCAGAAAATTTCCGCAACCGCGGTCGATATCGCCGAAGGCAAACGGGACAAGCGGATTGAATTGGCAGGCAACCAGAGCGAACTCAATCAACTGGCCCAGGTCCTCAACCATACCTTCGACGAACTCGAGGCCGCCATGGAGAGACAGCGCCAATTCACCGGCAATGCATCTCACGAATTGCGCACGCCCTTGACCGTAATCCTCTCCGAAACCCAGCGCATGTTAAAACGGGAACGCGAAGCAGGCGAATACCGGGAGTCCATGGAAATCTGTCAGCAAGCCGGCCTGCGTATGAAAGTATTGGTGGAAGGTTTACTCTTGCTGGCACGCCAGGAAAACCAAAACAGCGCCGAAACAAAGGAAAGCTGCAACCTCCAGGACATTGTCGTTCAATCGCTTGCAGCCTTGGGACCCCTTGCCTCAGAACACGAAATACAGCTGGAACCGGAATTGGCATCCGCTCCGATGGTCGCCGACCCCGCCGCCCTCCGTATTCTGGTCGACAATCTGATCGAAAACGCCATCAGCCACCACCCCGGCAAAGGAACCGTTACCGTCAGGCTTCAAAATTCACCTCAAGAGATCACGCTGGAAGTGGAAGACGATGGCCCCGGAATTGACCCTGCTGCTCATGACAAAATTTTCGAAAGGTTCTATCAACTGGATAAATCACGCTCCCGCGCCGGCGGTCATTCCGGCCTCGGTCTGGCGCTGGTGAAGTCCATTGCCGGGAACCATGGAGGCCGCTGTTCCCTGTGCAGTGCGCCGGGAAAAGGAAGTCGATTTAGCGTCCAGTTCAGAAACTTGGCAGATTGAGGTCGAACGCCCCCCCCGGGAACCCCATTTTTTCAGCTCAAACAGGCAAAAGAATCTTCTTAAATAGTCATAGACAATCCCCAAGTCAGGGTGTAGAGTATACCTAGTAGCTTATGAAAAAGAATCAGAATAGAAAAAGCGGGCAAAGTATGCTCGAATACGTCATGGTATTGGCCATGACCCTTGGAATCATGGTCACCCTTGGTTTCTTTATTTACGTGTTTAAAGAACACGGAGGCCGTATTCTCAATTTGGTCTCATCCGATTACCCCTAAAAATATCTTATCATCGTTAACAATAGTTCTTGCCAAGCAAACGTTTACAAAAGTAAGAACAATCTCGAACCACTAGAAAATCTTTCCTGTCCGGAAAGAAGGAGAACATATGAAACATCAGAATAAACAAAAAAAAGCCGGCCAGGCCATGGTCGAATATATCATCATCGTTGTCATCGTTGCCATTGCTGCCATTGCCGTTTTCGGCGTGTTTAGTGACCGGATCCGGGAAATGCTCGGTGGGGCCACTGAAGAATTGGGTGGCGATGCAGGATCTGCAACCTCAGAAGCTTCTGTAGACTTGATGCAGGACCTCGGAAACTAATTCCTTTACTCCGCCGGGCCCCGAATACCCGGGACCCGGTGGAACACTGCCATGAAAAGGCCTCCGATTCAAAGGCCCGAGAACCGCAAGTCCACCCGGAACAAAGCCGGACAAGCCTTGCTGGAGTCTTTTGCCATCATGATGCTGCTCTGCCTGATTCTATTCGGCATTGTGCAGTACGTGCTCATGCTCACCGCAACCGAAGTGGTGCAGTACAGTGCCGATGCGTCTGTGCGTGCCCGTGCAGTGGGGTTTAATCATTTCATGGTATACAAGGCCTCTATGGTCGCCCGCATTCCACTGGCAGGCAGAATGACAACTCCGGGAACCTATACAACCGGCGCAAACTGGAACCATCAAATGAGCGCGGGAAATTCATATTTCACGGCCATTGCCAGCAACCCCTCTTCAGATCAATACACCCAGGCCGAACACATCGCAATTCCACAGTTCCTGAACAGTGATCATGGGTACTTATTCTATTATCTGGATTATAATGATTCCAGAGATGAATCCGAAAGACGCTGGAGAACCTGGCATGCACCCAGTTATTATACCGGCAACGGCGTCATTAACCTGAGTCTCCGACACGATTACCTCGTAAATATGCCCTTTGCGCGGGCTTTTATGTCAGATGATGTGCTGGATATCCACCAAAGAGCCCGCTTGGCGGACCATGCGGAGTTGTATTTGCAATAAAAACAGGGAACAGAAGTCGGAAGTCAGAGAAAAGAAAAAATGAAACATTCTAACATCCAATCTAAACAGGAAAACATCGATTTCGATACCGATGTCGATTTTTGTGCCGATGGTTTTGACCTGCCCCTTCTGAGTTCTTCTTCCGCGGGGACCGCGGAGCTACCCCCGACCTCCAAAAAATCCGGTCAAACCCTGATTTTCATGTCCATGGTGATCGTCATGGTCGCTTTTGCGGCCCTGTTTTATTTCGATGTTCATAAAATTCTGCACGTCAAATCCGTGAGCCGAAACAGCGGAGATGCCGCGGCCCTGGCCGCTGCCCGTTGGCAGGCCATCAGCCTCAATTTGATTGGATCCCTCAATATTGCCGAAGCGGTAGCCATCACCGACGCCTTAACCAGCGGTCAAACCTCCGTTCCGGAAGCAGACCTGATCGCAAATCTCCAGCGCCGCATCGCCTTCAGCGGTCCCATGCTGGGCTACATTTCCGCCCAGCAAGCCGCGAAACAAAACGGCATATTTAACCGGGACGCGAATGACTCGTTTGTTCAGGATATGCGCACCCATGTGGACCTCATCCGTTCAGAATACAGCTTGCTCTACCCCGACCCCTTTCCTGCCAGCAGCGGTACTGCCTCTGCTTGGGATGAAGTGGCAGACATGATTGAAATGGCGGTCGACCACGGCATTGCAGTGGAAACCTCCTGGCAATATTACGCCACCTATGCAAACTACAATCATCTCCTGCTTACGCCTTCTTTTTACGATGCCATCTCCGGACGCAGTTGGTGCTGGTTCTACCATAACGCCTACGATGAGCTTCAGAATTATGACAACTGGACCTATTGGGATGATCTGCCCCCCATTGTCGTCAACCCTCCCGTAAACTCTGAAATTCTCAGCCTGTGGTTACAACGGGTGCGGGTGCGCGACACCGTCCCGGTTTTACCCAGCGGGGATACCTGGGAAGATACCCTGGATGATCTGCAGGCGGCTTTGGACCAATTGGCGGTCGACGATTCCGTCGCATATGCCAATTTTGATGCCGACTGGGCCTTTTACAATTCGAACCGCTGGTCCGGATGGAGCAGCCGAATCCCCAGTGACTTCCCCTGGGACGGAGATATCCGGCCGGAATATGAATACGGGGGTGCGGATGCCGCCATGGCGGTTAGAGCCGAAACCGAACGCCACACCGAATTCAGCGGCGGAGACACCATCAACTGGAGCGCCGGCGCCAAACCTTTTGGTTCCCTGGACGGAAATGTGACCCCGGACAGTTACGGACTGGTCCTCCCGGCCTACACCGACGTCCGTCTCATCCCCATTGACGCCACCGTCAGCGGGGGAAATAATGAGTTACGCCCCGGTTGGCTTGAATTTATCATCACCATCCTTCCCCAATATATGCAGTACGGTCCCACGGCCCTGCCCACAAATAATTATTACGCCCGGCAACTCCTCACCTGGGAAGACGCCAGATTTCGTCAACGCGGATTGGATTATCTGATCGCCATTGATTTTAATTGCTACACCCCGCCTACCGGTCCGGGCGGCGGAGGAGGAAGCGGAGGAACTTTCCATGGACACTAATCACAAAAAATCCAAATCCGGTCAGGCCATGGTTGAGTTTTGCATCGGCCTGATTGCGCTCATTACCGTTTTTGCCGGCATTATCCAACTGGGACGCATGGGTATTGCCCGGATGGATGCGCGGGTGGAAGCCACCGGAAATGCCAGCGCGTTGAGCATGACCTCCTCCGCGTCCTCTTTTCGCCTCATTCGACCTTATCTACAAAAAGTAACCGAAGGTGCCGATGGCCGCAGTTACTCGGTGGACGACAGGGATCTGCAGGGCAACGCCGATGAAGTGTACGACATCCTCGTGGGCCCCAACCAGCCCGCCCTGTTAAACAGCTATGCCAGCGGGAACATCCTCGCAAGCCTGAATGATTCTGTGGATATGATGGGCGAAACCGGTTTGGTTCAAAGTACCGCTTCGGAAAACAACATCCCCATTATGCCCATCGTCCGGAAATTGTTTTTTGACCAGAATACCGTCGATATCGATGTCACGGTCTGGTCCGTGCGCACAGGAGACCTCTACTAATGCGGTGTGGCGCATTCGCACTGCTGATGGTATGCGGAACTTTTGCTGTCGGAGATGTATTTCTCCGTCAACCTGTGAATATCCCGGGCAGTTGGGAACAGGCCTATAAAGCCCCCATGCACCTGCAAAACGGCAAGGGCGAAATGGAGCTCTTCCGTTCCCGGGATTCGCTCCCGCTCATCGAAATCGCGTTGCGGGACCGCCATGGAAAAAATTTGGTATGGGTCGCCGGCGAAGTCATGGCCTGGGCCATCACCATTCAAGACGGCTATCTTTACCGCTATTTGGTGCAACCACTCCCGGAAGGCGGCTTTTGGATTCTCTCATACCGTCAACCTTTGCGAAGCGCCGGGAAACCCGGGGAAGCACTCAGCAAACACCGGCTGAAAGAATTGCCCGCCTTGCCCCAAAGCACCCCCGGTCACTACAATTTCAACGAAGATACCCAGGTGGCCGTCGAAATATCCGAAACCTTTTTAAGCCCGGAAACCGCCGTGCAAACCATGGCCCAACTCATCGAGGCGGACGGGTGGACCCCTTCTCCGGTGAACACTGGCGGCTTTCAAGTCTTCGTTCGGGGCGAAAAAGTGGCTTTTATCGGTGCAGAACGCGGAAAAGATGGCATAACCCGCATCCTCAGGCTTCACAAACCGCTGGGAGTGAAGTAAACCTCTTTATGTATTTGAACGGAGTGACCTATTTATGAAACAAAAAATTGTGCTGATTATCGCGGTGGGAATGGGGGTTTTGGCCTTTGTACTGACCAAAATGTATTTAACTGCGGAGCGCAACAAGCTGTATGAAAAAGCTGAAATGATTTCGATTTTGGTCGCCCGGGAAGACCTTCCCAGAGGCACCATCCTCTCCACTCAGAACATTCATGCCAAACAGGAATACAAATCTTCTGTCAACAACACCGCGTTTATGTCGGAGAATCTGCAGCATCTCGTTGGCAAAACCCTCACCATTCCCTTGCGCAAAGGCACAGCCGTCAGTTGGTACCACGTGGGCGCCAACCTCGATGAATTGACCGGACTCGCCCCCACCATCCGCTCCGGCATGCGGGCCATCTCCATTCCGGTCTCCGGCGAAACCGCGGTGAGCGGACTGGTGCGTCCCAATGACAAAGTCGATATTCTGGGAACTTTCAGTTTTATCGATGAACGCAATCCCGGAGAAATGGAAACCGTCACCTTTACTGTCCTCCAGGATGTCACCGTACTCGCCACCGGACAGGAAACCGCCCGCGCCGAACTGGAAATCAGCAGCAACTCGCGCAAACGCAGCGGCTACAACACCGTGACCATCTCCGTGTTTCCGGAGGAAGCCGAATTGTTGGCTTTTGCCATGAATGTAAAAGGCTCGCTCATGCTGTCCCTGCGGAATCCGGATGACGTCTCAGTGATGGAACAAACGCCTCCCATTGATTTTACAACCCTGCAACGTGAATTGCCGCGTCTGAACGAGAAACGGCAGACCACCCTCCGCGGCCAGGGCAAAACCGATATCCTGCAACGCTAAGTTATGTCTGCTCCTTACCAACTGGTCATCCATCACGAAGGCGCCGACGAACAGCGCTTTAAACTTCCTTGCGGGATCTACACCCTCGGTCAGGACAAGCAGAATAAAATTGTGCTCCAGGATCCAAGCATCTCCTGGAAACACGCCGTGCTCAGCGTCAGCGAACAGGAATTGGCGGTGGAAGATCTCAACAGCAACACCGGCACCTACATCGAAGGGGAACGGATCCGTGACCGGAAAGTCTTCCGCCCCGGACAACAACTTCAGGTAGGCACCTACTCCTTGCGGGTACTGGCACTCAGCGAAAAGAAAAAGTCCGTGCCCCCCCCTCCTCCGGCCCCGAAACCGGAACCGGTGAAGCCTGCGACCACCAAACCCGTTGCCTCCCGGCCGAACCTCCCGGCAGCCAAAACACTGAGTCCGGAAGCCCGCATCCGCCGGAATATCAAGCAACAGGTGCATCAGGAACTCCTCGACCGACTCGACCTCCGGCGGATGACCGCCGAAAACATCGAAGAATCCGGTCTGCAGGCCCGCGCCCGCGAATTGGTTGATCAAATTATCAACGATGTTCGTGAAAGACTTCCCAAAGGCATTGATCCTCAAAAGTTGGCCGACGAAATTTATAACGAAGCGGTCAAACTGGGCCCGCTCGAAGAATACCTGGAAGATGACAGTATCACAGAAATTATGGTGAACGGTTTCGATCAGATTTATCTGGAACGCGGAGGAAAACTGGTGCGGGGAACCACCACCTTCGTGGATGACAATTCGGTGCAGGCCATTATCGAGCGCATTGTCGCCCCGCTGGGCCGGCGGATTGATGAAAGCCGTCCCTATGTGGATGCCCGCCTCCCCGACGGAAGCCGGGTAAACGCCATCATTCATCCCCTCTCCCTGATTGGACCCTGCGTCACCATTCGTAAATTCTCCAAGAAACCTTTTACGGTCGATAAACTTATCGAAATCGGCGCCATCACCCGGGGGATGGCCCTGTTCTCGGAGATTTGTGTGAAATTGCGCAAAAACATTATCATTTCCGGCGGTACCGGATCGGGTAAAACCACCTTTCTCAATGTCATCAGCAGTTTCCTGCCGGACAGCGAACGGATCCTCACCGTAGAGGACGCGGCGGAATTGCAGTTGCCCCAGGAACACGTGGTTCGACTCGAAGCCCGCCCGGCCAATATTGAAGGCACCGGTGCCATTACCATCCGTGACCTGGTAAGAAATGCGCTGCGGATGCGCCCCGACCGGATTGTGGTCGGTGAGTGTCGTGGCGGGGAAGCTTTGGACATGTTGCAAGCCATGAACACCGGTCACGAAGGTTCGTTGACCACCGTTCACGCCAACTCCCCCCGGGATGCCATGTCCCGTCTGGAAACCATGGTGCTTATGGCGGGTATGGACCTGCCCATCCGCGCCATCCGCGAACAAATTGGATCCGCCATTCATATTGTCATTCAACTGGCCCGTTTTCAGGATGGCTCACGCCGGGTCTCCAAAATGACCGAAGTCTGCGGCATGGAAGGCGACCGCATTGTGCTGCAGGACCTGTTTGAATTTAAACAAACCGGGATTGATGAAAAAGGAAAAGTGCTGGGCAGCCTTGTCCCCTCAGGAAACGTACCGACCTTTATTCAGGATATTCACGCCCGCGGACTGGATTTGGATCCCGCCGTCTTTGATCCTCAATATGCGGAGAAATTCATCCGATGACCCCTCCCTTTTCCATAGAGTTGTATCTCATTCCACTCACCTACTTCGCCTGTTTCTTTTTGATGGGCTACCATTTGATGAACGGATTGCGGGAGGCCATCAGCGGGCAAAGCGACCGCTTTTCACAATCCGCCTCCCGGGAATTGGAAAATCTCTTTCTGTTTATTCCCGCCAACCGGATCGCTTCGGTTTCCCAAAGTGCCGGTATCATGGGTTTCCTTACCGGATTCTTTGTCTTCGGCGATCCCACCCGCCCCGGAGGCCTGCTGGGAGGACTGGTCGGCGGCATGATTCTGTTTTTCCTCATTCGGCTGATCCCGGTGTTGGCCATCGGCATTCTCAAGAAAAAACGCCTCGAGCAATTCAATCTCCAATTGACCGAAGCGCTGGTCACCATGAGCAACTCCCTGCGGGCCGGCTTCAGTATTCAGCAGGCTTTTGAAACCATCGTTCAGGAAGGCCGCAAACCCATCGCCCAGGAATTCGGGGTCTTTGTGCAACAGACCCGGGTGGGCGTCCGCTTTGAAGATGCATTGGCCAACATGGAAGAGCGGGTGGAAAGTGAAGACCTGACCCTGATGGTCCGCGCCATTGAAATCTCCCGTCAAACCGGCGGAAACCTCACCGAAGTCTTCGACATCATCGCCTCCACTATCCGCGAGCGTTCACGTATTGAGGGCAAAATTAAGTCCATGACTGCGATGGGACGTCTGCAAGGAATCGTGGTAGGACTGGTTCCTATTTTCCTCCTGCTCATCATGACGGTCATCGACCCCAAAATGATGGCGGACTTCTTCAGCGATTACATCGGCATTGCGCTGCTGGTGCTCGTGGTCATCCTCTTGGGTGCCGGTTTTTTTGTCATCCATAAAATTGTTTCAATCGAAGTATGATGCAAGTACCCACCAGTCAAATTCTAGCCGTCACCGTCCCCCCCATCAGCGGAATGGGATTGTTGGCCGTGTCTTTCTGGGTCGTGGCCGCGCTGCTGGCAGGCTGGTACTTCGGGCAACAGGCCACCACCATCAGTTATGCCGTTTTGGCGGATGGACAACGCCTGCGCCGGAGCCTTCCTTTGAGTTTCCGCTGGTTGCTGCCCTTCACCCAAAATGTCCGTATTTTCCGCAGACCCCAATACGCGGATCTCCGGGCCAAAGTTCAAGGGAAACTCGTTTCCGCAGGCTACGACACCATCATCAGCCCCGCTGATTTTCTGGCCTTACGTCTGTTGGTTCCTTTTGCGCTGGGACCCATCCTCATCGGATTGATTTTTCTCATCACCGCAAAAATTCCGGGCGGCATGGGCGTGACCTTCCGCGGAAACCAATGGGTACTCTTCCTTTCTATTTTCGCCTACTTGGTCGTACGCCCGAATTCCTGGTTAAAGCAAACCATCAAAAAACGGCACCGGGAAATTGAAACCGGTCTGCCCTTCGTGTTGGATTTGTTAACCCTGTCGGTTGAAGCGGGACTGGATTTCATGACTGCGATCCGGCGCTTGATCGACCGACGCAGAGTCGACGCCCTCAGTGAAGAATTCATCCGGGCCGTTCGCGAAATGCAGGTGGGCCGCACCCGCAAAGATGCGCTCAAAGACATGGCCCAACGCGCCCAAAATCCCGACTTGTCATCGGTCGTCTCCGCCCTGGTTCAAGCCGACGAACTCGGAGTGGGAATCGGCACCATTCTGCGGATTCAAGCCGAACAAATGCGGCAACGCCGCTTCCAGCGTGCTGAAAAAATGGCCAACGAAGCGCCGGTCAAACTTCTTTTCCCACTGGTGTGTTTTATTTTCCCCAGTGTGTTTCTGGTCCTCCTGGGGCCGGTCTTTTTACAAATGCTAAAAGCAGGGTTCTAATATGGATACGAAAGCCCCCCACCTCCTCATCGAAGAAGGTCCCGAAAAAGGACGTGAAATCACCATCCCCGTCAATGGCGCCCGCATTGGCCGGGCGGAAGAAAATGACATTCGCATCGGAGATGCCGCCATGTCCCGCTTCCAGTGCCGCATGTATTTCAGGGACGACTTTTTGCACATTATGGATTTGGGAAGCACCAATGAATCCCTGGTAAACAACAAACCCGTTAGTGATGTTGCCCTGCGTTTCGGTGACAAAATTCTGATCGGCGAGTCCCTGATTAAAGTATTGAATGACGGACTGCATGAAAAAACCGCTAAACAACCTGCAGCCACCCCGGGCTTGAATGAAAGCGAAGCGGAACCCGCCCCGATTATTTTTAATATGGGTGACGAAAACACCGAAGCGGCTACCACCCCCGAACCTGAAAACAAAACCCCTTCACTGATGGATGTCGATTTGGGACTCGGCCGACGCGAAGATCTGGACGAAGCCAAAGAACGGGGGTCCCGCAACAACGGTCTCTCCATGTTGCTGGTCACACTGGTAACCATGTTGGTTGTGTTCGGCGCCGGCTTTTTGATTATCATGAAATCCGCCCCACCCCCCAAGGTGACGGTGGTCGAAGACAACAGCCTGCAAATACATTACGAAAAAGTGATTGCCGGTGACGGAAACATCTTCCGCTATGCCCTGAATCTCAATCCCGACGGAAAAGTCACGGCAGAAGTTCATGACCTCCTTCAACAGCAGAGTATCACCCGGGATGAAACCATTGCCAAGGATCAACTCGTCAGCCTGAGAAAACAACTGGTAGGAAACAAAGACAGCTTTATTTCGCTGCAAGGGGAATATGAAGGCTTACCCGTTGGTGCACACGAGAGCTACCGCATCACCATCATTTTCGGTAAAGACGCGAAAACGGTGCGGGTCGCCAATCAACTGGAACCGGATGCTTTCAAACAGGTCCGTGAAAAAATTGAAGCCTTCGCCAACAACGAACTCGGTTTAAACAACATCCACATTCCCCCCGAAAAATTACGGGCCCTGGCAGCCGAATCCTGGGAAAATGCCCAACAACTTTACATCGAACGCGACGTCAAAAACGGAAACCTCTGGGAAGCCACCCAAAAACTGAAAGATGTCATTGCGTTGCTGGAGACCATTGAACCCAAACCGGAATACTATCAGGAAGCGGTTGTCCTCCGTCAGGAATGGCTGGAGGGTCTCATGCTGCATATCCGAAACATGGAATTTGAAGCCATTCGCTATCACACCCTGGGTGAAATCAGAAAATCCATTGAACTCAACCGCCGAATTATCGCCACTTTCCCCGACAAAACCCACACCGAATATAAAGAAGCCGTGAACCGCTTAAATCAAATCGATCAGGAGCGCCCATAATGAAAGCCACCCTCTCTTCGCTCCTCCTCGCCGTTTTCTGCCTGGCCAACTTCGGTTGCAACCAGCAAAAACAAATTCCCACCGGGGAATTGGTAATCATGACGCAACCCGAAGATGCGGTGGTTGAAATCAACAACAAGATTCTCGGCACCACCCCCATCAGTAAAAACATCCCCGCCGGAAAACATTTGGCACAGATTCGGAAAGACGGATACGAAACCGAATACAGAACCCTCGAGGTGATCAGCGGAGGGGAAGCCAAAGTACTCGAA
Source organism: uncultured Verrucomicrobiota bacterium (assembly GCA_937127435.1). GTDB lineage: Bacteria > Verrucomicrobiota > Kiritimatiellia > SS1-B-03-39 > UBA6053 > UBA6053. The sequence continues at coordinate 25,459 of CAKZLZ010000095.1, forward strand.
CTGACGCTCCGTCCACTGGATGGACTGGTCGTGATTAATTCCAACCCCCAGGGCGCAGCCGTAAGCCTGGGAGAAGTCTTTGCCGGCAACACCCCGCTTACCCTCCATAATATCAAACGCGGCACCCATCGGGCGCATTTGGTACTGGCTGGATTTGAAGACAAAGAAATCGAATTCCGGGTCGAGGGCCGAACCCCGCAAGCATTGGAAGTCGACCTGAATTCGAATGCAGGCTTGCTCGTTATTCACTCCACCCCCTCCGGCGCCACGGTGACGGTAGACGGACGCAATGAAGGGATCACCCCCTTGTCCCTGAATCAAATTGGACGTGGTGATCGGGATATTTTCCTGCAATTGCCCGGATATGAGCCCTATCGCAATACCGTAAGTGTGGCCCCCACTACCACCGCCCGCGTAGATGCAGTCCTCACCCCCCTTCCGGGTGGATTGGGTATCGTCACTGTCCCCAACGGGGCACGGGTATATGTGGACGGAGAATATAAAGGGGAAGCCCCCATCAATATCCGGGGAATCGAACCCGGCGCCCATAACGTCAGAGTAGACCTCCGCGGACACGCCGCCGACTCACGTACCGTTCAAATCGGCAGAGGGGAAAGTGTGGTCGAAGAATTCCAACTCGAACGCAACAGCGGCACCTTGCAAATCATCACCCGCCCCGCCGGCGTTAATGTAAACATCGACGGGGAGTTCATGGGCAAAACCTTGCCCGGTACTGACGCCAGTCATGTGGTTTCCCGCCTCCTGATGATCGATATGCTTTCGCAGGGTTCCCACACCTTGCAACTGGTCCGGGAAGGATACACCTTTGAGACCAAACGCTTCTTCATCACCAAGGATCAGGTTTCAACCCTCGAAGAAACCCTCGAACGGAAATTCATTCCCAATGTTATCCTCCGCATCGGCCACGGAAAAGACGAAGTCATTACCGGTGTACTGCAACGCCGCCATCCCAACGGCGATGTGGGACTCGAAATCCGTAAGGGCGTCTTCCGCACCTTTCCCGCCGACACCATTATCTCGCTGGAGCCCCTTAAACAGGAAGAAGACCTCCAAGAATCAGAACCCGAAACGGACACCCCCTGATCCATGTGGAAAACCCTGCCTGCGACCGTCAGTCTGATTGCACTGAACGGCATCATATTTTTATTGGTGGATAACCTATTGCCGGCAGGAAATCTGCTGGCAGAACGTCTTCCCCTCTACTTTCCAAAGAACGCAAACTTCGGAGTCTGGCAGTTTGTCACCCACATGTTTATGCATGGCGGCCTAAGCCATCTGTTCCTCAACATGTTTGGTTTGTTTTCTTTTGGCGCGATTCTGGAACGGGTTTGGGGCGCCAAACGGTTTTTGACTTTCTACTTCGCAGCCGGCATCGGAGCAGCGCTTATTTACACCGCCGTTCATTATGTGGATTTCAACAGCGCCACCCGTCAATTGCAGGCCGCCGGTCTTCAATCCAGCGAAATAACCCAAATTGTCCAGTCCCGGGATCCTGAACAGATTTGGCAGATCGTCTCCCGCAGCACCGCTGAAGTCACTGAAGCACAAATCACCTCACTGAGAAAATTATATCAGACTGTGAACATTCCCATGGTCGGTGCCTCCGGTGCGATTTATGGAATTCTAACCGCCTTCGGTATGCTCTTCCCCAACGCAAAACTGAGTTTGATTTTCTTACCCGTCCCCATCGCCGCAAAATTCTTCATTCCCGCACTCCTGCTGCTGGATCTCTTTTCAGGGGTCACCGGTTTTTCGATTTTCGGAGGCGGTATCGCTCACTTCGCCCATGTAGGCGGCGCCCTGATCGGATTTTTGTTGATGCTCCTGTGGCGCAAAGATGCCGGGGCTTATCCCCAGCAACCGGCCTTCTGAAATTCCACCGCCGTAGTTCCGCGGGGGCCGCGGAACCACATCCTGAGACTCGGAAATTCTATTAGACCTCCACCACCTTTCCGGTCTTGGTGAACAGCAACTGGCATTTTATCTTCTCTTCATCAAAACCCAGCATATCCGCAAGGACCCGCCGGTAGAGTTCCATCTGAGGTCTGTATTTCGCCACCGTTTTTTCGCTGACCGACTGATTGGTTTTAAAGTCCTGAATCCAGGCCGCATCTTTAAACAGCACCACCCGGTCAAAAATTCCGGTGACCCACCCTTCGGGCAGGACGGTCTCAAACCGTTGCTCCCGCCAGAGCCCGGTCACGCCTTCCGGCTGTTTCATTTCCGTCATGGCCAGGGCCATGCTTACATGGGAAAGCACTTCTTCCTCTTCGCCACTTAACAGCGCTTCCGCATCCACCACTTCCGCCCAATCCACCTGTTCCATTAAAGCGTGCACCCGGGTACCCAATTCACGTCCGTCCCGCTCATAGATATGAAAAAGCTGATCCACTTGTTGGGGCTGGGACGCTTCCTGGGAGGGCTCCAAACGGGAAAGCGTTTTGCGTCCGTCCGCCACCATGAATGGAACCGGCTTGGTCTCTGGCAGGGCTTCTTTTTTTAAAGAGCTTTCCCAACCGGCAGCCCCCCAACTTGCCAGACAGTTTGCGCCCTTTAATGCGCTTCCCTTTTCGCCGGAACCCGCCCCCAATCGATCCACCAGCCAATTGTCGACACAACCCAAAGATCCACCACTCTTTGGAGGCACGGGCAACAGCACCTGCAAAGATTGCTTGGCCCGGGTCAGCGCCACATACAGTCCGCACAAGCCTTCATAGGTTTTGTCCGCATCCAGCTTCTCACGCATTTGAGAAAATTCGGGAATCTGTTCACATACCACTTTGGGAGGTAATAAACTGATACAGGGTTCTCCCTCATCCCCATGACTTTTCACCAATTCTCCGGTTTCAATTTTTGAAAACGAACTGCTTTTCTTCACCGGAAGTATCACTGCATCAAATCCCAAGCCTTTGCTTTGGTGAATGGTCATGATCCGCACCACCCCTCTGGCCTCCGATTCTTTGGGACGTGCTTTCTCCACGAAGGCGAGGAAGCGGTCTATAGACGGATCCCCCAAACGGTCAAACTCGATCGCCAGCAGCAACAACCGGTCGAGACGCCCCCGGGAAAATTGTGCATCCTCCTGGAAAGGAATTCCGTCAATGAGATCACGGATCACCGGAGTGAAACCCTGATTCTGAACGTGTTCCAGTAAGCGCAGCGGATCGGATTTCATCCCCGCCAGTTTTAAGAAATTCGGACTGAACTCATCCAGGGGATGCGCGGCCTGTCGCAAGGCAGCCAACACCGCTTCTACAGCCGTGTCATCCCGCAGTGGAGAAGACCCTTCCTGGGAAACCCTGAACCCTCCTCCCCGCAAAACATCCGCGATCTCTTTTCCTTCATCATTGGTCCGCACCAGAATTGCGGTTTCCGCTTCCGGTGGCAACCGGCGAACCATTTCTAAAATTACTGCATGCGGATCCGTTTCTTTGTCCTCGATTTGCCACACTTCCGCCTGACCGGGCAAATCCTCACGGGCCGCACGGTGTAATTCAAATTCGCGGTTCCACCTCTCCGCCGACGCAACGGGGATGCCGTCGATCACCGGCACATCCAAAAACACCTGGTTCACCAAATCCAACACCGCCGGTGCAGAACGGTAAGAAACCGCCATGGATTCATGTTCAATAATCGGCCAGTCCTTCAACACCTGACCAAACAATTCCGAATCGCCGCCCCGCCATCCGTAGATGGCCTGTTTCACATCCCCCACATAAAAGAAACTGCGTTGCGCCTCCGGATCCTGCAGGACTTCAGACACAAACGGTTCCAGCACTTTCCACTGCAACCGGTTGGTATCCTGAAATTCGTCCAAGAGCCAATGGGAGATTTCACCATCCAAACGATAAGCGAGTTCATGCGGTTCCAATTGATCAAAATCCGCCATCAACATGCAGGCATCCTCAAACGCCAACTGCCCTCCGTTCAAAGCTTTGCCCTGATAGGCCTGCTGATAAATTCGTAAAAATCCATACAGCGCCAGCGTCTCCCCCTTCACTTGCACCAACGCCACAGCCAACACATGCTCCAGCAATTGACTGAACCCCTCCCAAATCTCCCCGCTGAGATCGATCATGGTCCTGCCGTATTTCACTTCCGGCCCCTCTCCAGCCAGCAGCCGTTGGGAGAGAGTGTCTTTAGGCAGATCCCCCGTCCAGGTGGAACTTAACTGGAAGTGTGCACACTTCTCCGCCAAGGTCTCCAGAATGGATTGGGCCTTCGCATCCAACGACAATGAAGGCAATGCATGCAGAATGTCCTCCAGAATCAATGCACAAGCTTGCGCATCCAGTTTCTGTGGCGGATTCTGAATGTCCGGCCCCTGCCAGGCCTCAAATTGGGGGACGGTCAGAAAAGTTGCGCGATGGCTCCCCAAAAAGTTCTCCATCAGACGCATGAAGTTTTTTTCGGAAGCCCCGTGGGTGGCTTCCGAAAATAATTGTAGAAAGCCCTCCGTCAATTCCGGCGTCAAAGATCCGGATTTGAAGATCTGGTTGATCACTTCCGATTGCAAACGCAAATATTCTGCGGATTGGGTGTCCATCAACGAGAACTCCGGAGGCAGTCCTAACTCGACAGATACCGCAGAGAGCATTTGGGAAATACGCGAATCCAAAGTGCCGACCCGCAGGCGGTGAAGTGAGTGAAACCACCGGCGCAAATCCGCGATAAAGTCTTCCCGGGCATGGGGAATCCCCATGATCTCAGCGGTGCTCCCCGCCTCTTCATCCGATGAGGCCGCTTTCCGCAAAGCGGTCACGATACTGTCAAAAATCTCCCCGGCCGCTTTGCGGGAGAAGGTATATGCGGCAATCGAGTCAGGTTCCGCCTGCATCGCCAAAAGACGCAACACCCTCCGCGACAGCTGAAAAGTCTTTCCGCTGCCCGCACTTGCGGAAATGCAAAGATAAGGAAGAAAGCTGTTCAAACGTTTTCCGCCCCGCCACCTGAAACCGAGGCCATGATCGCCCGTGCTTTCTCTTCCATTTCACTGGCCACGCTCAGAAACACATATTGCCCGACACCGCCCTCCCCGAAGAGCGCTTCATTGCTATGAATGTTATAAGGAATCTCTTCACCATCCAGCAGGTGCGCCGCCGTTTCGGCTTCGAATTGATTGTTAAAGTTTGCGATACGTACAAAATCCATGATGCAGCTCCTTTTCAGGTATTGTAGGGCTTCAACCGCAGAGAGGAAAGCGGAAAAACCTTCCTTCACCTTTTCATCCCGGCGCCTACCCCGACCGCCTCCACACTGATTAATCAGATATTTGATTTGAAGTTTGGAGATTCCGTGTCAAAAGGAGCCCACTATGGGACAACAACATCGAAAAGTAAGTAAACGTAAAGCACGCAACCGCCGCCTCAAAAGAAAAAAAGTGGCGGCCAAGTCTGCGGAGTAAAACCGTATGAGTAAACCGTATCCGTCTATGGGTTCTCCCCGGAGAACTCCGTCGCTCTTTTGTGCACTGGGCCTGACCATTTTCCTAAGCTCCTGCGCCAGCAGTTCAGCGAAACGTCGGGAGCCATCCGCCCCTGTAACGGAGGATTCAAGGTCGGAACTCGTTTTTCTAAACATTGAAGAAGCATCCGGCTGGGTCGCATACAATTGCAATCCTTCCGGCGACGAAACGGAAACCGAAACCTATCGGGTCGTCGTGATTCGGCAGAAATCCGGAGAAGTCATTTATGACAGTCAGATTCCATTGGCGGCAGATCTCTGCACCCATGGATTTGAAATGTCTCCTGAAGATCCCCGCCTGAAGAAATTAGGGCGCAATGTGGACAGCGAGATTATCGAACCTCTGGAAGCCTACCAGAAATCATTAGAAATGGAAAAGGCCGCTCCCAAAGCCGCCCCGGAAACAAAACCGGAACCGGCTGCACAGGAAACCAAAGCCCAAACGCCTGCAGAGCCAAAAGAAGCAGCGGCCCCGGCCCCGAAAGCGGTCGAACAAGCGAATTTAACCCTGCCCATACTTGGGAAGGACGGTGATGCCGTACTCCTTAACCTGAAAGACCAGGAAGCCCCCGCAGTTGGCGACCGCTTTTTCCTCCTCACCCAACCCGAAGTCATTGCCATTCCCGGCACCGATGAGAAAGTCATCATCTCTAAAGGGGAAGTGACCGGATTGGCGGAAATTCAATCTGTAAAAAACGAAACCGCACGTGCGAAAATTCTCAGCGGCAACATGCCTGAATCCGGTGTGGCTGAAAAAATTAATAAACCGTAAGCTACCCGCTCGTTCGTACGACCAAGGTCCGAATGAAAAAAGAAATCCTCATCCTCGTGATCATCATCGGCGCATTCGCGCTGATTCAAAGTATCAACTTTGTGAAGATGCCGGAAACCAAAGGTAGCCCCTTACTGGTACCGACCGATGAAGCAAACTTCTATCAAAACGTGGAGCGATCAGGTGACTGGGTCATGCTGGAGTTTCACGCCCCCTGGTGTGGATTTTGCAAAAAACTCAAACCCCTGATCAATGAGCTCGCACAAGAACAAAAAGACCATCTGAAAATCCTTCCGATCAATAAGGACGAATCTCCCAGCTTGGCCAATGAATTTCAGGTTTCCGGAATCCCCGCGCTTATTCTACTCTACAAAGGACGGGAAGTCGATCGTCGCATCGGCTACATGCCCAAAGCGGTTTTATCCAGCTGGGTTGAAGGCGTGATGCAAAATGACAAATCAACATCCCCATGATTGAATTCATTGCCGGCAAACTGATCGAGAAAACCCCAACCTGCGCGGTCATCCAAACCGGAGGCATCGGTCTTCAGGTTCTGATTCCACTCTCATCCTATGACGCCCTGCCGGCCGTGGGCTCCGACGTCCACCTTCACAGCCTGTTGGTGGTGCGGGAAGACTCCCTCACCCTCTACGGATTCATGAAGCTTAGCGAACGCCGGATGTTCGAGCAATTGACGCAAGTCAGTGGCATTGGTCCCAAACTGGGTCTTACCGCCCTGAGTGGACTCTCCATTCAAGCATTGCAGACCGCCATCATGGAAGGCGACGTCAAACGACTGAGCAGCATTTCGGGCATCGGAAAAAAAATGGCCGAGCGGATGGTGGTGGAACTACGGGATAAAATGGAGAAAAGCGCCATCGAAACCGGATCCGGTTCCGCGGCGCCCGCCGGCCCCACCCGCGATGCTATCCTCGCCTTGGTCGCACTGGGCTATAAGCAGCAGGATGCATCCGCTATGCTGGAAAAGGTAAGAAAACAAAGTACCGGCAAAGTGGAAAATGTGGAAGATCTCGTGCGCCTGGCCCTGAGCACAAAATGAGCGGCCTGGACCGCCTCCTCCAAGAAAAACATCTCCCCTTTCCCGGGGCGCGCGTGGGAATTCTCGCCCACCATGCTTCCGTCAATCTTCATGGCCGACACACTGTCGACTGCCTTTTGGAAACAAAGGCGTGGCGGATAGAAAAACTCTTTTCCCCCGAACACGGCTTCTTCGGCAGGGCGGCCGCCGGTGAAGAGGTTGAAAATTCCCTGCACCCCACTTGGAAAATTCCCGTACACAGCTTGTACGGAGAACACCGGAGTCCTCCACCGGCATGGCTTGAAAATCTGGATTTAATGATCGTGGATTTACAGGATTTAGGTATCCGCTGCTACACCTACGCCTCCAGCTTGCTTTTAATGATGCGCGCCTGCGCGCAGGCCGGAATTCCCATGCTGGTCATTGAACGCCCCACCCCTCTGGCCGGCATCGTCGACGGCCCCGACCTCGACCCTCAATGTGAAAGTTTTGTCGGCATGATTGACCTCCCTTTGGTGTTCGGGCGCGGACAGGGGGATCTGGCTGAATTTCTGAAATCACATCATTCCGGACTTCGGGATCTTCAATTACAGGTCTTCCGGGATTCGGATGCTGTTGTGGATACGGAAAAATGGATACCCCCTTCCCCTGCGATTGTCAGTCCGGCTTGCGCCCGGTTGTATCCCGTGACTGTATGGTGTGAGGCCATTGCGGATATCGATGTGGACCGTGGCAACGCAGATTCATTTGCCATATGGTGCATGCCGGATTTCCCGGCAGAACTGCTGAAAAACCCTCCGATATTTAAAGGCATGCGTGCGACTGCCCTGACCGGAAAAAGGTCAGGATACCACTTTCAGATTGACGAGTTGAGCCGCTTCAAACCGGTAGAGAATGCGGTGATACTCCTCTGTGCCCTGCGGGATCATTTAGGCGTTGAACGCCTGTTCAGTCAGCCGGACAACCGTCCTGAATTTTTTGATAAACTTATGGGCACATCATCCGTACGCGAACAACTCATGGCCGGCCTCTCCGCAGAGGAGATCGTAAATTCCTGGTCCGTATCGCGCCAGTCTACTTGAGAATTTCTTTCAAACGCGTCTGCAGCGCTTCCATGCGGAAGGGCTTATGAATGAATCCATCCACCTTCAGGTCTTTGAAACTTTCCAAACTGTCTGATTCATCATAGCCGCTCATAATCAGAACTTTCAGATCAGGCATAAACTCTCTGATTTTCTTTAACGCTTCCAGTCCCCCCATGCGGGGCATCGTGATATCCAGAATCAAGCAACGGATTTCATCCGGATCAACAGCGGCTAGTTTTTCAACCGCGTCCTCACCGTCATTGGCCGTTTGCACATCAAAGCCCAAAGGCGACAACAGACGCTGGATGGTCATACAAATTAGCGGTTCATCATCCACCACCCAAATTTTTCCACTTCCCACCAGATCCTCCTCAACTTCAGGTTCACTTTCCTCGGGCTCCTCAATCATGACCGCTTCCGCTACCGGGATCCACAAGATAAATTCACTGCCTTGTTCAGAGTCGGTCCTCACGCCCAGGGCCCCGTCAAATTTCTCAACCAGTCCTGCGACGGAAGGGAGCCCCAATCCGCGTCCCTGAAATTTTGTGGTATAGAAAGGTTCAAAAATATGCGGCAAATCCTCCGGAGAGATTCCCGAACCATTGTCTGTTATTTTTAATACCCAATAGTCGTCGGCATCAATTCTCCGGAACATTTTATAGGGTGCAAAATCAGCATTAGTAAATGTTCGCACTTCCGTGCTCAGTGTAATGGTGCCACCTGATTCTTTCGACAAAGCTTCTTCTGCGTTGGAAACCAGTTGGTTAATAATTTCAGAGAATGAAGGCAGATCCAGGCGAACCTGCGCATTTGGTGCAGACAGATTTTTCTCAATATTTACGTTTGCTTCCGCATTCATTATCAGGATTCGCAACACATCGTCCAAGCACTCATCCGCCTTTTCCAACTTAAGCAGCATCGCTTTCTTTCCCGCATAACTGAGCATTTGATCACATAATTTTGCCGCGCGTTTTCCACTTTCCTGAATATCGTGCAGGTAACGCCAAACTTCATCTCTGCCATGCGGATACTTCATCTGGGCCAAATATGCACTTCCCATCATTGCCTGGAGGATATTGTTAAATTCATGCGCAACCCCCCCGGCCAAAACGGTAATCGATTTGAAATGCTGGGATTCAGTCAACTGTTGTTGCAAAATCAGATTTTCCTTCTCGGCACTTTTGCTTTTGGAGATATCCATCGCAAAACCTTCGATGCGCAAATCCCCCTCTTCTACCGACCCTAAAAGTCTGGCTGCAAGCAGCAAGGTCCTTTTTTCGCCCTTCAACCCTACGACATCCGCTTCAAAGTCGACCACATATCCCTTTTCCGTCAACTGGCAGATAAAATCTTCGCGGCGGGAATTTTTTTCATAGAATTCCTTCACTGAAACATTTTCTGAAAGCAGCTCTTGCGGAGCCTTTGCGCCTAAAAAGTTTGCCATTGTAGGATTGGCAAACAACATCTTCCCCTCAACTGTGGTTGTAAAAATACCCACCGGCGCATTGCTGTAGAGACTGGATAATTTTTCTGCGCTCTCATTTAAGTTCTGTAAATCCTGCAATCCCGCCAGGGCATGCCCCAGATCATTACATACAACCTGTAAATGATCGTACATACCGGTTTGCTTAAATTTAGCCGCATCAGCATTACGTGCATACAGCACGCCGAACAAACGTTCTCCCATACGGACGGGTGCCAAAAGCTTTTCGCCCCCTGCATTCGATCCTAGCGAATGGATTCCCCGGCCTTTGGAAAATTCAGGCAACTGGGAGATGAGTTGGGCCCGTACCGCTTCTTCCTGGATTTCAGCCCCGCCAAATTCTTCCGTCACTACCAGGGGAGCACCGGTCAATTGGTAAAACCCTATCGACTCCAATGCGAATGCATTCTCCAGAATAGGAAGCACCTTTTTAATCAACGTGCCGGAATTATCAATTTTGACGATTTCCGCATGGAACTTCTGCATGCCATTTAACAAATTCAGATTTTCACGAAGCTTTTTCTGATTTCGTTCCGACAGAGAAATCAAACGGCCGGCAAGCAATCCAAATATAAAAAACAGCATAACCACAGTCGACCGGACGTACAAGGTCCTCTGGGGGTCATAGGCATAAAGCATATCAATGAAGCTTTTTCCCGGGAAAAAATGCCAACTGATTAAGGCATCCAGCACCCAAGTGGCCAGACCCATTAATATGCCCAACATCAGGGCTTGATTTGAAGACTTCATCACCGTTTTGAATGCCTCAAATCCCTGCGTTCTTCAACTCTAAACAACACAAATATACCAGTCATTCATTAGAGTTAAAACGGTTTACCTGTTAAGAGTGTCCCGGAAGCAGATTTCAACCTTAGCCCGCCTGTAAGCTCCACCCGCAAAACACCCAAACCTACTGCGTGTACACGGTGCTCCGCAGCTTCACGCAGAGGGGAAACCCCATCAAATGTTCTGCCTGAAAACACCACCACTTCCGGGGACACCGCTTGTAAAAATTCCGGATGCACGCCATCCTGCCCGCGGGGGTGTCCCGCAAGCAGAACCCGGGAGGACAAGGCCATGCCTGAAGCCAAGCATTCCTTTTCCACCCGTTCCCCCGCTCCACCCATAAGCAAAATGGAAGAAACACCCCGGGTGAACCTCAACACCAAACTCCGGTCATCCGCCGCACCGTGACTGCTTTCAGCACCGGGATGCAATACTTCAATGTTCCAACCGCCCGCCAGAAAAACATCCCCTCTTTTTAATCCTTGCGGGGCGGGCTCTAATTCCTGAAAAAGACGATGCGAAAGATCCGTTTCGGCCACAAAAAGTTGTTTGGGGTTATAACTTTCGTAGAGAACACGCCATCCCTCCACGTGATAGCGGTCAGGATGGGTGAAAATCAAAGCGTCAATCTTGTCGACCCCCTGTGATTGCAACATTTGAGTGACCTGCCTGCCGCTCCAGGCGGAACCGGCATCCACCAATATAATTCCATGTCCGGGTTGCCGGAACCAAAACGCCTGTCCCCGCTCCGCATCCATGACGCCCAGCTCAGGTTCCCGATATTCCAACCAACGCGCAGTCACGGCAAAGGACGCGAGCCCCAGCAACCCGGCAACCGCCCAAATTTTCCGCCGCGGCCACCGCCACCAACAAAACAAGCAGCCATAAAAGACAAGCAACATCCAGAGAGGAGGCGCCTTCACCCACTGCGTCCCCCCGGGGACCCGCTCCAAAAAGGCCACCCAGGAAAGCAGCGCCTGCGCACTCCAGCGGGCGGGGATAAAAGCCACCGCGGTTGCGGATGCAGGCAGGAAAACAGCGAGCAACGCGGGGAATCCACTGGCCAAAAGCAGAAAAGTCAGGGGAACCGCCAGCAAATTCCCCACCAGCCCAATCGGTGAAAACAGATGAAAGGTGTAGGCGGTCAGAGGCGAAGAAATCACAAAACACAATGCGGTCACCATCAGCGCACCTTGGAGCGGCGGCCAAATATGTCGTTCGCGGAATTGCCTTCCCGCCGAGGACACCCGCCAGGGATCCGGCGCGCAGGCAAGCTGTATCTGTTTTGCAAAGGCCTTGCCAAAAGCCAGTAGACTTCCCACCAGCAGGAATGAATACTGAAAACCTAAATCATACACTTGCGCCGGCGCAATGGTAACAATCAGGAACAACGCGAGCGCAAAAGCGGATTGCAAATGGGCTTTTCGATTGAAGGGAGCCGCCAGCAGGAGACAGGCGATCATCATCAGCGCCCGCAACGCACTCGCACGGAGTCCGGTATAAAGGGTAAACACCATCAACAAAGGCAAGACCACCCAAAAATAATGACGCGGAGACATCCCGGCCCAGCGACAAGCAAAGATGAGCATGGAAGACAAAAGTCCCAAATGAAGCCCCGATACTGCAAACACATGGATCAAACCGGTGCGGACAAACCGCTGTACCGTTTCCCGATCCAATTCACTGCGTTGCCCCAGTAAAAGTGCCTTTAAGGTTGCGGAAACTTCCGGGCGATTCGGGCAAGCCGCAGAAATTTCTTTCGCTAAGCGTTCGCGAACTTGAAAGAAACCACTCAGCACGGCGCTTCCTTGCCGGGATGAGATTTGTTGGAGAGAACCGGGGTCCGGAATAAATTTCCAATCTGCCCGATAAAGACCTACATAACTAAAATTCCCCGGTACCAATACGCCGGAGGCTTCCCAAACCGAACCGGTCACCCCGTTCAAACTTTCAGGTGCCGTCAATCGCAGTTGCACCCGCCCCGTTGACGTATCCCACGCGCCTTCCCTATAATTTTTACGCACCAAAACCGGGGTCCGAATTTCCTGCGCCTCGCCGGGAAATGAAAAGATATCCCCGTCCCCGCGAATTTCAAATCGGAGTCGGACGGATTGTGCTTGGGGCCGAAAAACTGCTCGAAGATCATCCGCCGCGGGCCTTCCGGTCAAAAAGACCCATAAAAGACAAAGAGCAAATCCGAAGGCAACTCCCCGAAAACGTAGGGGCCCCCACTTGGCCAGCAGCAGGCAACCCAGCGACACCCCCACTGCGGCCGAGAGAGAAATCCAAGGCAACGCGGCAGCTGCCAGTAACATACAAGCAGCAAGTCCGGAGAGTTTCACGAGCCTTTAATGAACAGATAAATGAAGCGGAACGTGAGGGCCGACATGCCAGGCCTCTTTGAGCGCCCGGCTGACCAACAACCGGGATTCCTGAACCGCATCCGTCAACAACATGCCTTTGGCAATCATGGCGGTGAGCGCGGCAGAATATGTACATCCAGCCCCGTGCGTTTCCAATACCTTCACCCGGTCATGCACAAATTCACTCAGCTCGCCCTCGTCACAAAGAATATCCGTCAAATACTCGCCGGGAAGTCCGCCACCGGTTGCCACACAGGCAATTTCATATTTTTCCGAAATTGTTTGTGCCGCTTTCCGGAGGTCCTCAACCGACCCGATAGGGAAACCTGCGAGAATTTCACATTCGTGTACGTTGGGAGTAACCACCCGCGCCACCGGCAACAACGCGCTTTTCAAGGCCTCAACCGCATCTGCATCCATCATACGCACGCCCTTGGACGTAATCATTCTCGGATCCACCACTAAAATGGGAATGCCACATTCTTCATCCGCCTCCACCACCATTTCCACCAATTCCCGGGTGGGCAGCAAACCGGTTTTGGCCGCCGAGATCGGAAATCCGTCACTTACGGACATGATTTGCTCCTTCACTAAATCCGCCGGCAAGGCGTGCATGCGCCGGAATTCCGTGGGGGTTTGTGCCGTCACTGCCGTGATGGCACAAGTGCCAAACACATCGAGAGCTGAAAATGTTTTTAAGTCAGCCTGGATTCCACTTCCAGCACCGCTATCGGAGCTGGCAATGGTGAGAACCACCGGCACATCTGAGTTGGTATAATCAAAAGAAGTCATGACTATACTTTAAGTACCCCGGAGCTGAAGGTCGAGTTCTTTCAATGGTGGATTCAAGATTACAGCTACACTTTGATCCACCGCAGATTTTGAAAGGAAAGCGGTCCAACCAGCGTATTGCGGCTATGAAAGCTCATCTACTCCTCTTCGGCGCTTCCGGCGGTATCGCCACCGCCCTGCGCAAACTGCCGACAGGTTAAGCTGGAGCGCTCCCGGCCCACCTTAAAACGAACTTCCATCCCTCCATTGACTCGGGGTTTTCCCGGTAGCTTTTCTAAAAAAGGCACTGAACCGCGGAGGATCCGGGATCCCGATTTCCTGTCCGATACGGGCGATGGTCCAATCGGTCTCCACCAATAGTCTTTTCGCCTCCTTCGCACGGTGTTGCATAAAATAGGCATAAGGTGTCACCCCGTTTTCCCGTGAAAATGCATTTTCAAATGACCGGCGTGACATTCCCATGCGGCGGGCCCATTCCTCCACCGGGGGGGCTTCAGCCAGCACCGGCACCAACCACTCATCCAGCCGTTCGCGTAAACTCAGAGAGTCCTGTAATTTTCGTGAACTTTGACGGAGAATCAATCTCCCCGGCGGCACCAAAATTTGACGGGGACTGTCGCCTTCCATTTGTTTCTGTAATAAATATGCCGCCTGCCGCCCCAGCTCCCGATGCGGCTCCGGCAGTGTGCTGATTTCCATGTCGGCAAGCAACCGGTCCAGCCTTCGGTCCCCCACCCCCACAAATCCAAACTGCTCCGGCACCGCTTTTCCCAGAGAACGGGCCATGTGAATCCCCTGACGGGCCAAAAAGTCTGTGGCGCAAAAGATGCCCGCATGACACGGGCCCGTCAGTAAATCCCGAAGAGAGGCGGCGGAACGGATCCAAGTCATGCCTTCCAAGCGGCGGGGGGAATAATAAAACATCTCTTCATAGCCCCTTTCCTCAAAATGTGCCGCCACCTGCGCCATCCCCTTTTCCATATCCAGCGAAACCGAAAACACCTCCTCTCCCAAAGGCATTGCCCCCCGGTGCACCAAGGCCAAAGACGCCGGCAAACTTTGCAACCACTGCCAAGAAATAAAATCGCCTACCACTGCATCCACCACCCCTTTTGCCAACAGCCCCCGGAGTTGGGTTTCAAAGTGATCATGCAACATCCAGGTCTGCCACCCTTGCGCATCCGCCACTTCACAAAAGCCCTGATACACCTCCATCTCATCCTGAATCCGGCCCGAAAATCCGTAGGCGACCCGAAGTCCATGGTTATTGCGTTTTTTCGACATATTTATTTACGTTATATCGCATTGTATCACTTTGCAAGTGTGATAAGCTGACGGTCTTATGAAAAAAGCACTCATTACCGGTATCACCGGCCAAGACGGATCGTACTTGGCTGAACTTCTTTTAGAAAAAGGCTACGAGGTTCACGGCATCATTCGCCGCGCTTCTTCCTTCAATACGGAACGGATTGACCATCTGTATCAGGATCCCCACATCAACGGCACCAAATTGTTTCTACATTACGGGGATGTCACTGATTCTTCACAGATCTCCAGTCTGCTCTACGACGTGCAACCGGAAGAGATTTACCACCTGGCCGCCCAGAGCCATGTCCGGGTATCATTTGACACCCCGGAATACACCGGCGACGTGACCGCATTGGGAACTGTTCGTTTGCTCGAGTCTATGCGCAAAGTCGGATTGCAGGGCGCACGTTTCTATCAGGCCTCCTCTTCCGAAATGTTCGGAAAAGTACATGAAGTACCCCAAACCGAGACCACCCCTTTCTACCCCCGCAGCCCTTACGGTTGCGCCAAGATGTACGCCTACTGGCTGACCATCAACTACCGGGACTCCTACAACATGCATGCCTCAAACGGCATTCTGTTTAATCACGAATCCCCCCGTCGCGGCGAAACCTTCGTTACCCGCAAAATCACCCGTGCCGCCACCCGCATTAAAATGGGCCTGCAGGACAAACTGTACCTGGGCAACCTCTCTGCCGAACGCGACTGGGGATATGCCCCGGATTACGTGGAAGCCATGTGGATGATGCTCCAGGCCGATCAGGGTGATGACTATGTTTGCGCCACCAACGAAACCCACTCTGTAAAACAGTTCGTTCAGGAAACCTTCGGCCTCCTCGATTTGGATTTTGAAGAATTCGTCGATTACGATGACCGCTACGAACGTCCTGCCGAAGTGGATCTGCTCATCGGTGATCCGGCCAAGGCCAAAAAACAGCTGGGCTGGGAACCGAAAGTGAAATTCAAAGAACTGGTTCGCATCATGGTGGAAGCCGACCTGGAGCTTGCCCGTAAGGAAGCTGCCGTGAAACAAACCCTCTCCGACCTCGAACCCCGTCCGTAAGCAACCAGCCATGACAAAAATCTACATTTGCGGTCACCGGGGAATGGTGGGATCCAGTATCATGCGTGCACTGAGTGCACGCGGAGATTGCGAACTGATTACCCGGACGCACCGCGAATTGGATTTATGTAATCAGGCGGAAGTGAATGCTTTTTTCGCATCCGAAAAACCGGATGTGGTGATTCACTGTGCGGCCAAAGTGGGCGGCATTCACGCCAACCGGACCTACCCTGCCGAGTTTATTTATCAAAACTTGGCCATGTCATCCAACGTGATCCACGCAGCTTGGCAAAACGGGGTTCAACGCCTGGTTTATTTGGGAAGCTCATGCATTTATCCGCGGGAAGCCCCCCAACCCATGCAGGAAGACTGCCTGCTGACCAGCCCCTTGGAACCAACCAACGAAGCCTACGCCTTGGCCAAAATTGCCGGTTTGAAAATGTGTCAGTACTACCGGAGTCAATACGGGGTGTGTTACCACAGTGTGATGCCCACCAACCTGTATGGACCCGGTGACAATTATCATCCCGACAACAGCCATGTTATCCCCGGATTGATCCGTCGATTCCATCAGGCAAAAGTCGATCAGGACCCCTCGGTGATCCTCTGGGGCACCGGCACCCCCAAACGGGAATTTTTACATGTGGATGATCTCGCCAAAGGCATTCTTCATGTACTCGATCTCGAAAATCCGCCCGATATCGTAAACATCGGTTACGGCGAAGATATCTCAATCCGTGATCTCGCAGAATTGGTGAAATCCGCCGTGGGTTTCGAAGGGGAAATTGAACTCGATCCCTCCATGCCCGACGGCACCCCGCGTAAACTAATGGACAACTCCCGCATCCGGGAATTAGGCTGGAAACCTACTATCAGTCTGGAGCAAGGACTGACCCGTACGGTTCAGGAATTCCTCGCCGGCGATCACCAACGCGGTTAAACACCCGGCTGCCTCAATCGTGAACCGCCCCTTTGGGTGCAGGGATAGGGCCTGCGATGATGGGATCCCGGGTCGCTTCTAAATGACGGTGCAGCAGCTGCTTCAGCTCTGCTTCAATTTTCACGAAAGGCGCCTTGCCGGCAAGGTTGTTGCATTCGTGCGGATCAAATAAACGGTCGAACAACCGAACCTTGGAAGCGGGTTCTTGCCCCCACCCTTCATCTGACCAGGCGGTATCAGAAAGCCCGGCATCACTTTTAGGAAATTGGCTCCACTCCGTATCTTCAAACCCTTCGATGTAGGCCCATCGCGAGGTCCGCACACAGCGGAAGGGATGGTAACTGTAGCCGTGATAATTGCTTTCGGTAAAGATCGCATCGTGCAATGCCTCCGACTCCCCTTTCAAAACCGGCAATAAACTCCGCCCTTCCAGCCAGTCCGGTTTTTCAATACCGACATAATCACAAATCGTGGGAAACACATCCAGCTGATTGCTCAGGACATCGGTCACTTGTCCCGCCGGAATCCCCGGTCCGCTGACCATAAACAGCACCCCGGTTCCGTGATCGGTCAAATTGTTTTTCATCGACGGAAAAGCCACGCCATGATCGGTGGTGACAATCACCAGCGTATTGTCCTTTAAGCCGCTCGCTTCCAGACAATCCAGAATCTCCCCCAGCGCCACATCCACGCGTTTCAGGAGCGCGTTAAAACCAGCCATATCTTTCCGGTACACCTCGGTATCCGGGAAAGGCGCGGGAGGACGGACATATCGCGCTTCACTTTCAGGCACATCTTCCGGAAAAGGCCGATGGGTTTCGGTAATACCCACACTCGCAAAAAAGGGTTTGTCCCCTTCCTGACTTTGCTGCTCCAGAAAGGCCGTCGTCAACGGACCAATTCTTTTCGATTTTGCACCGGCCCCAGGCCGAATATATTCATCATAGCCCAGCTTCTCGTATTCCGGCCAGTTGACCACATGGTGAAAACCGATCAAGGCGGTGTGATAGCCCGCGGGCTTCAAACTGTGCACCAAATGCTTCTGCATGTCATTCAGTTCCGCACCTTTATGCGCAAGACTGATCATGCCGTTTTGATGCGGATATTGACCGGTGAGCAATGCGGCCCGGCTGGGGCTGCAGGTGGGTGCCACACAATGCATGTCTTTAAAGGTCATACCCGACTCGGCCATGCGCAAATAGTTCGGACTGGGAACCCCGTACCCGTATGGGCTCACATAGCGGCCGGTGTCATGGGTGTGAAAGTAGATAATATTTGGTTTTTTCATAAAAGGGGTGCCCAGGCCGTTTGTGCTGGAGGAGTGGATTCCATCACATGAATCCATCGGTTGCGGTGCCAGGTCAATTGATCGGCATACCCGGGATCCGCAGCCAGATCCATTTTTTCACCGGGATCAGAGGCCGTATGAAAAAGATTTTCCTTTGGATGGTCGGGATCTCCACCCTCATGCTGCCGAACATATTTAAAATCCGTCGAAGTAATCGCAGACCAATTCCCCCTGCATTCGGAAAAGGCAAAATCGCGGACCGCATTCTTTTCCCCGCGGATGACCGGAAGCAAAGAACGGCAGGGCACAATATCATGAAACGAGGGCCAGGATTTACTTAACGCAGACTGCGGATCCACGCCAGCAGCATCCAAAAGGGTGGCGGTAATATCCGTCAACTCAACCGGACAGTCAAAACGTGCTGCATTTAAATGAGCCGGGTGACGAACCGCCAAAGGAACCTGCAGGGATTCACGCCAAAACTGTGCTTTCTGCACCAGGTAATGGTCTCCCATCATTTCCCCGTGATCCGAAGTAAACACGATCATGGTGTCATCCATCACCCCTTGCGCCTCAAGCAAATCAAACACTTTTCCGATTTCTTCATCCACCAACAACACGCAGGCTTTGTAGGCCCTGCGCAACTTCCACAGAATTTTTTTATCCTTCAGAGTCAACGGTTTTTCGCCAGGGATAAAATCATCCACTTCCTCATAAGGCACCTGATCCAAAAAACGCTGTGGAGGATCGAAAGGTTTATGCGGACTGCAAAATGAACCTAATAGAAAGAAAGGCTGATCCTTTGGACGTTCTGAAAGCGCTTCCCGGATTTTTCGACCGGTCACACAGTCAATATGATCCTCCTCAGCATAAGGCCAAGGGATGCCATCGGCATCAAGCTCCTCTCTGGGCGTCGCATGGTTCGGGCCCCGCGCATCCACCCAGTCGCGATACCCATCCAGCAGGTTCCGCTCTTGCAAATAATCACAATAGTCACAATGATTTTTCATCGCAAGCTGTTTGCCCGACGTTTCCCATACATGGTCATATCCCAAACCCTTCATCTCCGTCCTTAACGAAGTTAAAGGGACCCCCTTCCCTTTGGCGGTCTGCCAGGGCCAGGTTTGCAAATAGTGGAATTTCCCCACCCCTGCCGTCCAATACCCCGCCTGTTGCAAAGCTTGCGGAAAGGTGGGATGCGAAAAATCTAAATCCCCCGACATCTGCAGGGTGCCGATTTGATGCGAATACTTTCCGGTCAAAAGAGCCGTACGCGCAGGCTGACAAATCGGGTTCACCGTTTGACAACGCATAAACGCACAGCCTTCCGCAATCCGGTCCATATTCGGGGTCGCCACTTTTGCATCCGGCGAATAGCCGATGCAATCGAAGCGTTGCTGGTCCGTCATGAGAAAGAGTAGATTCATCAGTCCAGATAACTATCTTTGTAAGTGTACACGGTCAAATGTTTCCGGACCTCATCCAAACTCATCTCTTGCTTCGGTCGAAGGATGACTTGCTTGACCTCCCCGGGAAACAAATCGAAAAAATTATCACTCACGCGGTGTTCGAGACCTTCGCTCAGGTTGAGATAAATCTGATACGCAATCACATCACTGGTCAGCTCAATTTCAAAAGTCCCCGCTTCAACGCCTTCCTGCACGTGGGCGCTTACCTTCGCATCCTGAAATTCCACTCCCCGGGGCGTGGTCATAAAGGTGGTATTTACGCTGGGTTCAACCCCTTCCGCTTCGAGGCGGGTGCGGAGCACCAGGTCGGCACGCCCCTGTGCTTCAATCGCAGCCGCGGGCAACAGTTTTTTCCGGCACACCGCTTTCCCATAACGCAATGAAAGATCCTGCTGTCCGCTTTCCAGCACTTTGTTCTGCGCCACCGACCACAGCTCCCAACCTAACCGGCCCTTTGCAGGAGAAGGTGCATCAAACACGGTGTGAATTTCAAATCCGCTCACCGAACTGAGCAGGGTGTTGGTGCTGCGGTGAATTTCTTCGCCGCCGATCACCTTCACCGATACCAGGGCCGGGGCAAAGAAACGTTTGGCGCTATAATGCAAAGCCTTCCACCGTCCGCCGAAATCAATACTCGACCAGGATGCCACCGGCCAGCAATCGTTGATCTGCCAGTAGAGCGCCCCCATGGTGCGGGGCATATTGCGGCGCATGTGTTCGATGCCGAATCGTAAACAGTGTGCCTGCATAATTTGGGAGAGATACACTGTAGCTTCGTAATCCTTGGGGAAACGGAAGAGCGCAGAAATATAATGAAAAATGATCTGATTGCCGCCGCCGTTTTTCTGGTGGTTGTCCATCTCCGGGCCAAACAAATTCTGACTGTCGGTAAACGTGCGTGCGGTTTCAACATGGGGATAAGCCTGCATCCCGAATTCGGAGAAGAACCGGTGGTATTGCTTCTCATAATCGGTAATCGGCGCCCGGCTGTGCCAGACACCCCAGTAGTGGGCATCACCGGATTCCGGATTGCGGGTGTCCCCGTAGCGGTCGTCCGGGTTATGTTCCGAACTGGAAATATAGCGTGCACCGGGCAATCCTTTCTCCAGACATTTGGGAATGAGATTCACAAAAATACGCTCGTAGTCCGCACGCAGCTTTTTGCTTTTGCAGAAATCCTGTTTGAACATCTGCTCATTCTCATTATTGCCGCACCACAGCGCAATATGACTGTAGTTCCGCAGGCGGCGAATCTGGTATTCAACCTCGGCTTTCACCTGTTTGACAAAGGCGGGATCCCCCGGATAAATGGAGCAGCCAAACATAAAATCCTGCCACACCAGCAAGCCCCGCTCCAGACAGCCTTCGTAGAAACTGTCCGATTCATAAATGCCGCCTCCCCATACCCTGAGCATGTTCATGTTGGCATCCACCGCCGAGTCCAGGAGATCCGGAATCAGCGCTTCCCCCTCATTTACAAAACTGTGGGCGGGAATCCAGTTGGCCCCTTTGGCAAACAGCGCTTTGCCATTAATGACGAACTGAAAACTGGTGCCCCATTTATCGGCATGTTGATCCAGCTCAATTTTACATAACCCGATTCGGTGGGTGACATTGTCCAGCACCCGTTCCCCATCAAGCAACTCCACTGTGACTTCATAAAGCGGCTGATCCCCATGACCGTTCGGCCACCACAACGCCGGCTTCTTCACCTGCAAACATGCCACATCCTTCAATGCGGCTTCCCGGGTGGCCACCACCTCTCCGTTCAGACTGAGTGTAACCCGGCTGGAAAATGCTTTCCCCTTTTTCTCTCCGGTTAAAGAAACCTGCAGTTCGCAACTTTTGCCCTGCCACTCCTGATGGATCCGCACATCCTGAATCCGGTTCCCGGACCAGCCCTCCAGATACATCGGACGCCAAATTCCGGAGGTCGCCAGGCGGGGACCCCAATCCCAACCGAAAGAACACTGTTGCTTACGCAACTGGGTTCGTCCGCCTCTGTAATCGCAGGTCATCGGCACGCGCTCGGGTTGACGTTTGTTGATCGCATCATCGGGATTATAGAAGTGGATCTCCAATTGATTCTTTCCCTTTTTAAGCAAGCTTTTCACCGGAAGCCGGTAGCCCACAAACATATTATCCGTTCGGGCAATCTCCTGCCCGTTCAAGCGGAGGGTGGTAATGGTGTCCAG